>DASUCK010000320.1:0-26463 GCA_036276095.1 Nonomuraea sp.
GACGGGAAATGCAGAGCTGGCGCAGACTAGCTCTTGAGCCATCGGCCCTACGCGCCCCAGACAGCTTTTCTGCTCCTCGTGTTATGGGAAGCGATGGCCGACATCTAGCTGCAGCACTTTATCGTATTGCAACAGAAAGCAAGGATTCCTGGGATCGAATAGAACCCGTGGACGCAGATGTTATCTATGCAGAAGTAGCTGATCGCCTTTCGGATCTTACCGGGCTTAGCGTAGAGAGCCTACGTGTGGAGCCAGATCCAGTTCGGGAAGTGCTAACGCTCTTCTTGAGAGAGCGCGATGGACTCCGCTTGCCAGCGAGAGCTCTCTCTGAAGGGACACTGCGTTTCCTGGCCCTATGTGTACTTCTTGAGGACCCCACAGTAACCGGGCTGATTTGCATGGAAGAGCCCGAGAATGGAATCCACCCGGCTAATCTGCCTGCAATGGTTCAGCTAGTTAGAGACCTAGCTGTGGATCCGCGAGAAAAGCCGAGCGAGGAGAATCCATTTCGGCAGATAATTATCAATACGCATTCCCCGTGGGTGGTACAGCTGTGCAACCCTAATGATCTCCTACTGGCTGATGTGCACCCAGTCCGTACGGACTCCGGCAAAGTTGCATCTGCTTTGTCCCTGCTACCGTTCTCAGGATCATGGCGCGCATCACCCGGACATGTGACCTTTTCGCGAGCAGATATTACTTCCTACCTCGAAGCACCTCCGGGCCGGCAACTCTCCCTCCCGCTCGACTTGGAGAGGTGAATATGCGGGCTCTATCCGGTCTATTCATATGCGAAGGATCATCCGATCGGCCTTTAGCCGATATCATTGAACGGCTGTTCGTGGAGCGAGACGTGTTGCTCAGACTGAGCAAGCCAGATTTCGACATATTAAGTAAAGTACGAAAGGATGTTGCCTCCAAGCTGATCGCTGGAGCGCGTCTGATCGATGGCGGCATCGATGTTGTGGTGGTACACCGTGATGCCGATGGTGCGGGCCGTTCAGCGAGAGAAAATGAAATCATCGAAGCAATTGCCTCTTCGGGCATTAACTGCTCAGCCATTCCAGTGATTCCTGTAAGAATGACCGAAGCGTGGCTGCTGCTCGATGAAAAGGAAATTCGCAGAGTGGCGGGAAATCCAAACGGAACTGGCCGCATCCCGCTTCCAAAAATGCATGAGGTTGAGCGCATTGCAGATCCAAAGGAGCTTTTAAAGGAATGCTTGACTCAAGCTGCTAGTGAGCGAGGCCGAAGAAGACAGAGGGCTACTAATCGATTCTCGCAGCACAGGCGTCAACTTCTGGAACGTCTAGACATAAATGGACCTGTCGCTCAGCTCGAAAGCTGGAAATTCCTTATAAAAAATGTGGAAGCCGTGATCTCGGCATCGTTTTAGGCTCAACGATGGGCAAGACCTTGGGGCTGCCGCGCCGCTTCCGGTGCTCGGGCCTGGCGGCCCTGCGCTCCGGGTCGGCTTGCCACCGGATACGCGGGTTGCTGTGGTCTGCTGTACAGCAGGGGAGTACAGCAACGCCGCCGTACGCGGCCTGATCGTCTCGATCGGTGTCACACGGTTGGGCAGTGGTGCCGGCCCTCGGCCACGGCTCTCCGCTTCACTCGTAATGAAGGGGTCTGGGGTTCGAATCCCCAAGGCGGCTCCAGGTCAGAGGCCCTCCGCGGGATCGCGGAGGGCCTCTGCGTGTCTAGCTGCGTGACTGCTGGCCTGCAAACGGACGTCGCGTGCGGCCGCTCCAGCCGTCTACAGGTGTGCGCGGACACTCACGTTGAGGATGAACGCGTCATCCAGGATGAGGGTGTGGTGGTGCGAGAAACCCTGGCAGCGTGAGACTGGCGGGGTCTTGGTGTGCGGCTTGTCGGCTTGATGTGTACCTTGTCGTTGCGCCTGCTCCATACGGAGACATCCCGGTCTGCGTAAGACGTCAAGGCCATGCTCCAAGGAACCGCCAGGACCCTCGCGATCACGGCACAAGCAGTACATCCCACGTTGACATCGATGGCGTCGAGGTCCCAGGTTTATTTCATGGAAGAGTTTCGCATGGCGCGCGCATTTTCGGTCGCGACCGTTGTTCGGTTGTTTCTGCCGTCCGTGCTCCTAATCCCCGTGTGGCTGGTATTCATCGCCTTCATCCCTGATCGTCATCGGATCGAGCTGGTGTTCCTCGCAGCAGGGGCGACGGTGGCCTTCGCTGGAGTGCGGTTGGTCAGGTGGCGGCAGATGGCCGCTGCCACGGTTGCACGCCTCTCTCCTGAGGGCGTGGAGATGGAGGACTGGTACGGATCACGTGTGCGCCTGGCATGGCGACACGTTGACCGCATCGATGTCGTGGAAAGCCGGATTCGCAGTCCACGGACCATTACCAAGGCCGGCAGGATAGATGTCCGAACCGGAGCCAGGTAATGCATCGGCCTGGTCGGCTGGGGCGAATACGAGATTCCTCACCACGCCCCCAACTGGTTGTTGGCCCATCGGGCCCGGCTGCCCATCGATCCGGCATCGGGGCTACAGAGAATCAGCATCCCCCTCGGCGTTGTCGATCCCCTGTGGGAACACGGCCCGATGGGCGACCAGGTCCGCCAGCACAGGCCTGATCTCTTCCACCCGATCGTCGCTCTCGGCACGCATCCTGCCTGAAGGGCAGCCGAGCAGCCGGTCCCACCGTGGATCACTCGGCATTGATGAATTCGTCGACCGCGGCGCGGGCGGCCGATTCGTCGACGATGGTCTTGTCGGCGATGAAGGTGGCCAGCAGGGCTTGGATGGCCAGGTTGTTGATGGCGCGGGGATCGCCGCGGCTGGCGGTATGGATCAGCGCGGCGGGGTCCTCGGTGAACAGCGGGTCGGTCCGACCGGCCAGGGCGAGGTGGGTGAGGGAGGTAGTCGAGGGTCTCCTGGCCGGCCATGCCGTTCATGTGGTAGCGGACCGCGATGCGTTGATCCAGCGCCGCCAGGACACCGAGCTTGATCTTGCGGCGCAGGGTCGGCTGCCCGATGAGCAGGCAGGCGAACGGGCTGGAGGAGTCCATCTCATGGGTGGTGAGCGTGGACGCGGATTGTTCGTCTTCACCTTGCCGGTCGGTGTTCTTGCTGGTCAGTGCGGTGTAGTTGATCCGGGTGGCCAGAGTGGCGGTCTGCTGATCGTCGAGCAGGCGCAGGTAGTCGATCCCGGTGCCCCGCTCCGAGGCAGCGGCCGCGGGTTGTTCGGGCTTGGCTTTCGGATGGGCGTGCCGGCCGATGGTCTGGTGAGGAGCGAATCCGGGATCGTCGATCGCCCCCAAGCAGGTACGGTGGCCAGCCATGCACTGGCGATCGTGAGGGCTGCATCTGTGAGGCAGCGCGGCAATCCCGGCCCGAGCGGTCGGTCAGTGCGGCGCAGCGTGCGCGCGGCACCGCGACTTCACAAGCCAATGCACTGGTGAAGTGGCCGTATCGGGAGCATGCGGTATCTCGTCTCCCGAGGCGGTCGATGCAGCCGGAACCAGGGGGAGGGAGTTCCCGCCAGTCTTTTGCGTTCGTTGATCTTGGCGTCGACGTGCACGTACAGTGCGGTGAAGCTTCCGCGACGCGAAACGAGGTAGGCATCCGAATGCAGGCGATGGCCGACGGAGCTGGGATGCTGTCCGATGAGCGGCTGACCGCATACAGCGCCGTTTCCACGTTTCTGGCCCTGCACAGTGATCGAGGATTGGGCGAGCTTGTGGACACCGCTGCACCGCTCGGTTCCGGTATCGGTGGGAGGTCGGCGCTACTGGAGGTTGCAGGCACGCCGGTCTTCGTGAAGCGGGTCCCCCTGACAGAGGTGGAGCTTCGCCCTGACCATGTTCGGTCTACGGCGAACGTGTTCGGGCTGCCTGTCTTCTGTCATTACAACATCGGCGGACCAGGTGGCGGGGCGTGGCGGGAGGCTGCCGTCCACACAATGACCACCAACTGGGTGCTCTCAGGGCAGTATCAGGGGTTTCCGCTGATGTATCACTGGCGGGTCCTGCCGGACACGGCACCGGATCTGCCGAAGGAGCTCGCCGACGTGGATCGGGTCGTGTCCTATTGGGGAGGCGGGCCGGAGGTACGTCGCCGTATCGAGGCCCTTGCGGAATCTCCGGCGAGCCTCGTGCTGTTCCTGGAGTACATCCCGCAGACGCTGCACGAGTGGCTCGCCGAGCAGGTGCGAGTCGGCGACGAGGCGGTCGGCCGGGCCTGTGCTTTGGTCGAGAGGGAACTGGAGGCCGGCACTTCCTTCATGAACGACCGCGGTCTCCTGCATCTTGATGCTCACTTCCGGAACATCCTGACTGACGGCCAGCGCCTCTATTTCGCCGACTATGGCCTGGCTCTGTCGTCCCGCTTCGACTTGAGCCCCGCCGAGGCCGACTTCTTCGAAAGGCACCGAACGTACGATCGCGCGTACACACTCAGCTACTTGGTGAACTGGCTGATCATGGGCCTGCATGGGTACGAGCGGGCGGAACGGGAGGCACTGATTCGCGCGTGTGCCGAAGGGGCGCCGCCTCCTGCGGGTCCGCCGGCGGTTATGGCAACCATTGGCCGTCACGCACCGCTTGCGGCAGTCGTGACGGACTTCATCGGGAGGTTGGAGCGCGAGAGTCGCGAGACTGTGTACCCGCTAGCGGCAATCCACGAGATCTTCGAGTCGCATTACAGCTGAGCCTGCCCGAATGCCGCCTGACCCGCCCGCCAGTCAATGCGTGTTGGCAGTTGGTCGGCAAGCGGATCGATAGCGCGGCTCGGCTCCGCGCGGCGGTGCGGCGCCTGGTCGGCGGGTTTGGAGTGTACGGCGGGGCCGCCGTACGGCGATGCCCCGCGCGGCGCTCGCGCGAGAACGGCCCCAGGGCGCACGCTCAGCGCGGGACGGCGGCGCGGGGCGTACGGCGTGGCACCTGGGCTGGTCGAGCGCTCTGTTCCGGGGCGGACGTCCTGGGGATGGTCGGGGGATGGTCTGGGGATGGTCCTTGGATGGGCGGGAGCAGGCCGGCGGCCGGCGGCTGGAACGACCGGGTCAAGGACGTGGAGAATTGCGGCCGGATGGTTTCTATCCGCGTTTATGGCTCATGGTTTACCATGCCACTCAGCGTGCGGGTTCGACCGCGCTCGACACCGGGGATGGGCATGGACATCGAGTTGACCGAGGCGATAGCCGTACTTCGCAATGAACTGCTTCAGGCGGCGGCAGCGGGGTCCGCGGAAGACCTGAAATTCGGGGTCCGGCAGATCGACCTGGAGTTCGAGGTCGAGTTGCGGGCGAGTGCGGAGGCGAAGGCCGGGTTCAAGGCGTGGCTGGTGTCCACAGAGGCGAAAGGCGCGGTGGAGCGGGGGCGGACGCATCGCGTGGCGATCAGCATCGTGCCGTCGCTCAACGGCGGCGACGTCGAGATCAACGAAGGCACTAAAGGGACGAAAGGGAAATTCGGCATGTCCTGAGTGCCCTCGGTCTCGCCTCGGCCGTGACATCGCACCGAGGTGACATCGCGCGACCTCGCCCGGACGCGACATTGCCCCGAGGAAATATCGCCTTGGCGGTGACACCGCCAATCCGTCGGGACGCCGCCTTCGGTCGCGACACCACCTCAATTCGGCTACTGAACAAAGGGTGCGAATGGGGCTAGATAGGAAAAGGCTTGTCCTTGTCGAAGGTGCCGGGCAGGGAACCGGATATGTCATCGGACACCGCGTCGTCCTGACCGCCGCCCATGCCGTTGACCCTGACAGGCCGACGGTCGTCAGCCTCATTCGCAGCCCCCGTGGATACTCGGCCACCGTCATCTGGCGCCGGCACGACGAGCAGGTGGACGCGGCGCTCCTGCGGATCGACGATCCGGCCTGGCCGGATGACGTCCCGGGGACACCGGTTCGTTGGGGGCGGCTCGCAACGCTGCGCCCGAACGCGACGTGGACGGCCCTGGCGTTCCCCGTCGGTTATCGCGACAAAGCCGGCGAGCTGGATGTCGCGCAGCTGTCCGGGCGGGTCAATCCGGGCGACAAGCTCCTCTCGCGCAGGCTGTCGTTGAGGATCGACGGGGTTCCGCCGCAGGCGCCGGGGGAGAGCCCCTGGGCGGGCGCGTCGGGCAGCGCGCTCTTCGTCGGTGATCTGCTCAGCGGGGTGGTCACGCTCGATCCGGGGCCTTGGGGCAGCCGGCGGCTCGAGGCGGTACCCGTCACCTTGCTCATCGAGGATGAGGCGTTCCGTACGGCGCTGGGCGGCACGCCGCTGATCGAGGCAGCCGAGGCTCAAGAGCTCGCGATCGCGCCACGCACGAGGCAGCCGCGGTCCGTGGCGGATCTCCTCCACCCCGACGCGGCCCTGATTCCCTTTCACGGCCCGGCGCGGGAGCACACGCTTCCGGAGATCCTGCGGTGGTGCGAGGCCGACGAGCTGGTCGCGGCCGGGCTGCTGTCGGGGCCGGGCGGGCGCGGCAAGACGCGGTTCGCCGCCGAGCTGTCCCGGTGGCTCGCCGGTCTGGGCTGGACGGTCGTCGACCTACGCCGCCCCGGGCTCGTGGCCTCGCCTGACCTGTACGCCGTCCTGGGGGAGTTCACGACCCCGACGCTCGTCGTGGTCGACTACGCCGAGACCCGGGCCGAACAGGTCGAGATCCTGCTCCGCGGCCTCGCCCCGGCCGAACGGGTGCGGGTGCTGCTGCTGGCTCGCAGCGCCGGCGAGTGGTGGGAGAACCTGAGCGGTCAGCTGCCCGGCCGGACGACGGTGTGGGAGGTCCCGGTGCTGGCCGGGTCGCCCGGCGAACGGGAGACCGAGTACCGGGTCGCGGTGGCCCACCTGGCCCAGGGGCTGAAGCACCTGCCCGCGCACCGCGAGACCGACTGGGACGCGGTCTCCGCGTCGGTGGCCGGGTCGCCGGGCGCCATGCCGGACGGCGGGCCGCTCACGGTGCACATGGCCGCGCTCACGGGACTGCTGAACGCCGTCTCGCCGCCGGGCGGGGCGGCGGGTTCGCCGTTGGAGGAGCAGGTCATCGCCCACGAGCGTACGTACTGGGAGGATTCGACCAGGACGGCCGGGCTGCTGTCCGGGCAGGGCGCGTTCGGGCCGTTCCGGCCGTCGGTGCTGCGGCTGTTCGTCGCGGCCACCGTGCTGACCCGGCCGGAGTCGAAGACGGAGGCGCGTGACCTGCTGGCGTCGGTGCCGGGTCTCGCCGGCGAGCAGCGCGAGTCCGACCGGATCTCGGTGGCGGAGTGGCTGCACGGGATCTACCCGCCGCGGCAGCGCCACTACTGGGGCACGCTGGAGCCGGACCGGCTCGGCGAGTATCTTCTCGGCCTCACGATCCGCGAGGAGCCGGACTTCCTGCGGCGCGTGCTGCCCGTGCTGGACGGCCAGGACGTGGAGCACGCGCTCACGGTGCTGAGCCGGGTCGCGGGCCACGAGGTGCACCGGCGGGTCACCATCGAGCGCCTGGAGGATCTCTACGCCGAGGAGCACGGCCGGATCGCCGCCACCGCGGTCACGGTCGCGACGCAGACCGAGCATCCGGAGCACATCATCGAATCCCTGGAGAGGTTCGCCGGTTCCGAGCGGGCCACCGCCGAGGTGCTCGGGACGATCAGCCGCGCGGTGCCGGGGCGTTCGCACGTGCTGGAGGGTTTCGCGGCCGGCGTGAGCGCCCGCCGCGTCCAACTGCTGGACGAGCGGCTCGGGCGGCCTTGCGGCGGCCGGCGGCTGCGGCGCCGCCAGGTGTGGTCCGCTCCTGAGGACTACAGCGCGCTGATGGTCGCCCTGGACACCCTCGCGGTCCGCCGGGCGGCCCTCGGATACGAGACGGAGGCTCTGGAGTACTCCAAGGAGGCGGTGCGGATCGGCGGGCTCCTGCCGCCCACCACCGACAATGTCATCCGGCTGGCCAACGTCTTCCACAACTACGCCAACCGGCTGGACAATCTGGGCAGAACCGAGGAGGCGGTGCGGACCGGCCGGCGGGCCGTCACCCTCTATCGGACGGTCCTTCGCCAGGACCCCGTCGAGGTGTGGCCGGCCCTCGCGGGGGCGCTGCACAACCAGGTGCCGCGTCTGGACGCGCTCGGGAGGACCAGGCGCGCGCTGGCGGCGCTCAGCGAGTCCGTGGACATCCACAGAACGCTGGCGGGAATCGCCGCTTCCTTCGAGCCGGCGCTGGCCGGGGCGCTGATCAACCAGTTCATCTACCTGTCGAAGCACGGCGAGCACGACAAGGCGCTGGACGTCATCGTGGAGTCGGAGCAGATGTTCCGCCGGCTCTCCGACCGGTCTCCGGACGCCTACCTGAGCTCTCTCGCCGACGTGCTGCACAACAAGGCGATCGGCCTCATGGAACTGCGGCGGCCGGACGAGGCGCTGGCCGCCGTCGACGCGGCCCTCGACATCAGCGAATCGATTCTGGAGAGATATCCGGACTCCTACGTCCCCACGCTGCAGCGAAGCTGGGTCCTTCGCGCCACGATTCTGTCCGAGCTGGGCGACCGGGACGCGGTCATCCAAGCGCTGGAAGTCTCCGTCGATGTCGCGAGCGACCTCATCCGGCGATATCCGCAGGAGACGGTCGCCGACTTCATGGCGACCATGACGAACGCCGCACGCCTGCTCAACGACCTCGAACTCTACGACGACTCGCGCTGGTGCGTCGAGGAGGCGCTGGCCGCGTACGCCGAGATCGCTCGCGACAACCGGGACGCCGGGACGATGATCCTCAACATGCAGGACCTGCTGCTGTTCCACCACGAGCGCGATCCGGGTGGAGGGCGGGTCGTGGTCGAGAAGAACGGCAGGAGGGGTTTCACCTACCACCTCAGGGCGGTCGAGCCGGAGCCGGGCGACGACGCCCCCGACGACGCCTCCGACGGCGCCTCCGACGGCGCCTCCGATGACGCCCCCGCCGAGGAGCAGGCCCCGACCTGATGGCCTGTGGTCCTGGCGAGGGACGCCGGGCACGCGTCTCGGCGGGGGCGTTCTCGTGCGGCGGGTCGGGACAGGATGCTGGGAGGAGGGGGCATATGGCACGTCGGGTCAAGGTCGAGGGCGACAGGTACCACGGGCGCGTTCCCGCGGGAGCCGTCTACGTGGGCCGGTCGGCGCCCGGGATCAAGGCGAGCCCGTACAGCAGTCCGCACACGCTGGGGCGGCGGGGGTGCCGGATCTGCGGGCGGGTGCACGAGCGGGCGGAGCTGATCGAGCTGTATCGGGAGCACCTGCGCGACCACCCCGAGCTGGTCGAGGCGGCCCGGCGGGAGCTGGCCGGCAAGGATCTGGCGTGCTGGTGCGCGCCGGACGTGGTGTGTCACGCGGACGTGCTGCTGGAGGTCGTGGCCGGCAAGGAGCCGTGAACGGGCGGCGCCGGGCCCTTTTGCAGGACGCGGGCCCTTTTGGAGGACGCGGCTGCCGGGCACCCGTGCGTTCGCCTCCGGAATCGTCTACCTTCGCTATGAGGCCCTGAATGTTAAGGAAACTTTCCTTTTAGTAGAGGGGTGAAGCCGGTGCGGGCGATGCTCTTCGCGGCGGTGCTGGGCGGTTTCCTGCTGGTCGCCGGCTGCGGGAAGACCGGGGCCGAGGCGCCGGTCAACGCCGACGACGTGATGTTCGTGCAGATGATGGTGCAGCACCACCGGCAGGGCATCGAGATCGCCGGGCTCGGCGCGCGGCGCGCCACCACCCCCGAGGTCAAGACGCTCGCCGCGGCCATCGCGAGCACCCAGCAGGACGAGGTCGAGATGATGCTGCGCTGGCTCCACTCCTTGGACCAGCCGCTCCAGGCGGCCGCCGGCGCCCATGACCACCACGGCGGCCTGCCGGAAACCGGCCTGGAGCGCGTCGAGGCGCTGAAGACGTCGAAGTCGTTCGAGCGCGACCTGCTCAACCTGCTGATCGCGCACCAGGACGACGCCGTGCAGATGGCCGGCATGGAGGTCCACAACGGGGCCAGCCCGGCGGTCAAGGAGTGGGCGCGGCAGGTGGAGGCGTCCCGCGAGGGGCAGATTGACCTGATGGCCGGGTATCTCAAGCGCGCCCGCTGACACCCCGCCCGCCTTCACACTTTCCTCGGACGAAATTCACGCGCGTCATAGACGCCCAGGCGATTAAGTGATTAGATCACCTGATATGGACGAGGTGACGCGGCCCACGCTCTCCGACGCTCTGACCGAGCGCATGCTGGAGCTCATCCGCACGGGAGGGCACCGGCCGGGCGACAGGCTGCCCTCGACCAGGGAGCTCTCCCAGCGCTTCGCCGTCACCACCCCGACGTTGCGCGAGGCGCTCCGCAGGCTCGAAGCCACGGGGGCCATCGAGATGCGGCACGGCTCCGGCATCTACGTCGGCGCCGCCATCGAGCGCCTGGTGCTTCCCAACCCCAACATGCGCGAGATCCACGCTCCCCGGCTGCTGGAGCTGCTCGACGCGCGCATCCTGATCGAGCCGCCGCTGGCCGCGATGGCCGCCCGGCAGGCCGGTCAGGAGGAGCTGGCGGCGCTCAAGCAGGCGCTCGACGCGGCCGGTCGGCACCTGGGCGGCGACGACGCCGAGCTGCACGACGCCAACATGACCTTCCACCGGGCCACCGCCCGGCTGGCCGGCAACAGCGTGCTGCACGAGGTGGTCGACTCGCTGCTGACCGTCCACGCTCCGGAGCAGCGGCAGATCCTGCAGATCTTCGACGACCGGCGCGGCGACTACGAGGAGCACCTGGCGATCCTGGAGGCCGTGGAGGCGCGTGACCCGGCGCTGGCCGAGGAGCGCATGCGGGCCCACCTGGTGGACGTGAAGACGGTTGTCGAGCACCGATTGCAATCCCCCTGACAGAACCAAGGAGGCCGGCCCATGTTCCGGTCACGTATGGCCGCGCTCGGCGTGGCCGCGCTCGTCCTGACCGCCTGCGGTGGCGGCGAGGCCGCCGCGCCGCAGAAGAAGACCGAACTGACGCTGTACAACGACAAGGGCGCCTGGACGAAGTATTTCGACGAGATGGGTGCATTGTCCAAGCAGCGCATCGGCCTGGCCATGAAGCCGACCGGCTACACCGACTCGGCCCAGTACCAGGCGTTCATCAAGGCGTCGTTCCGCACCGACGTCAAGCCCGACCTGTTCACCTGGCAGACCGGGGGGATGCTGGAGGAGATCGTCAAGCAGAAGCAGGTGGCCGACACCACGGTCATCTGGCAGGAGGCGATCAAGGCGGGCGACCTGTCGCAGGATCTCGCGCCTTATTACACGATCGGCGGCAAGCAGTACTGCGTGCCGATGAACGTCGCCTACTGGGGCATGTTCTACAACAAGAAGATCTTCGACAAGTACGACCTGAAGCCCCCGGCGACGTGGGACGAACTGGTCACCGTCGCCGACACGCTCAAGAAGAACGGCGTCACGGCCTTCTACCACACCAGCGTGCTGTTCTCGTTCGTCTGGTTCGAGCAGCTCATGGCCGGCACCGACCCCGACCTGTACGACCGCCTGTCCACCGGCAAGGCGAAGTACACCGACCCGGGCGTGGTGCAGGTGATGGAGCGCTGGAAGCAGCTCATCGACGCCGGATACTTCATCAACGCGGGCGACAAGACCGACCCCGGGGACGTGCTGAAGAACGGCAAGGCCGCCATGGTCTCCTTCGGTACCTGGTTCAACACGAGCATGACCCAGCGCGACATGAAGCCGGGCGTCGACTACGACTTCTTCGTCATCCCCAACGTCAACCCGGCGCTCCCCAAGACGTCGATGATCTTCGAGAGCGGCCCGCTCTGCTCGCTGGCCAAGGCCGCGGACCCCGAGGCCAGCCTGAAGTACCTCAAGTGGTGGACCACCGCCGAGGCTCAGGAGAAGTGGGCGACCAGCCGCGGCGACGTGAGCGCCAATCCGAAGGTCACCATCCAGGACCAGGCGCTCGGCGCGGTCACCAAGGACGCGGGCGGTGGCAAGTACCGCCTGGTCAACCGCTACTTCGAGGCCACCCCGCCGCCGGTGCTGACCGCCGCGCTCGACGGGTTCGGCACGTTCGTCAGCGAGCCCGGCTCCTACCGCGAGGTCCTGGAGACCATCCAGAAGGCGGCCGACGAGTACTGGAGCACGCATCAGTGATGCGCGCGCCTGTGCTGGGGCGGTTCCGGCATGGTTACGTGGCGCCCGCGGCCATCCTGGTCGCGGTGCTGCTCTACGCGCCGTTCGTGTGGACCGCCTACCTGAGCTTCACCCGGTACGACGGGCTGGAGCCGCCGGTCTGGGTCGGCCTGGACAACTTCGTCAAGCTGTTCGACGACGCCGCGCTGCTCACCTCGACCCGCAACACGCTGATCTGGGTGATCGGCACGATGGCGCTGCCGGTCGGGCTCGGGCTGCTGGTCGCCGTCCTGTCGTACGACCTCAGGGGCGGCGCCTGGTACCGGGTGCCGTTCATGCTGCCGTACGCGCTGAGCGGGGCGGGCCTGGCCATGGTGTGGAGCCCGGTCCTGTCCCACGACGGGATCGCCAACCTGCTGCTCGGCGTGGACACCGCGTTCCTGCAGGAGGCGCCGGAGAACACCCTGGCCATGCTGGCGGTCTGGACGTGGCAGCAGCTCGGCGTCAACACGCTGCTGTTCGTGGTCGGCCTGCAGTCGATCCCCAAGGAGCCCATCGAGGCGGCCCGGCTGGACGGGGCCTCGGGGTGGCGGTTGTTCCGGCACGTGATCTGGCCGCTGATGCGGCCGCTGACCGCGGTCGTGGTGGGGCTCGCGCTGGTGGCCAGCCTGAAGACGTTCGACATCGTGTGGGTGCTGACGCAGGGCGGCCCCGGGCGCAACTCCGAGACGCTGGCGGTCACGATGTACAAGGAGACGTTCGTGGCCAGCGAGTACGGCTACGGCTCGGCGGTGGCGGTGCTGCTCACCGTGGTCACGGGGTTCGCGTCCTACCTCTACCTGAGGAGGCAGGTGCGATGATCCGCAGAGCCGTGCTGATCCTGCTCGGGCTGGTCTGGCTCGGGCCGACGTACCTGCTGCTGGTCAACGCGGCGCGGCCGGCGGAGTCGTACGACCCGGCGAGCGCCTGGGCGCCCTCCGGCGAGTTCGCCCTGTTCGACAACGTCGCCCGCGCGGTCGAGGGGGCCGACCTGGGCGGCAGCCTGGCCAGCACCGCGCTCTACAGCGTCGTCTCGCCGCTGCTCGGCGTGCTGATCGGGGCGCTGGCCGGTTACGCGATCGTGGTGCTGCGGCTGCGGCACGGGTTCTGGTGGTTCCTGCTGATCTTCGGCGGCACCGTGTTCCCGTCGCAGATGCTGCTCGTGCCGTTGTTCGTCAGCTACAGCGACGCCGGCCTGTACGACACCCACCTCGGCCTCATCCTCGTCTACACGGCGATCAACGTGCCGCTGGGCGCGTTCGTGCTGCGCAACTTCTACTCCGGCGTGGCGTTCTCGATCTTCGAGGCGGCCCGCATGGACGGCGCCTCCACGTGGCGCATCTTCTGGCGCATCTACCTGCCGATGTCGCTCAGCGCGCTCACGGCCGTGTTCATCCTCGAGTTCACCTTCATCTGGAACGACCTCGTCTTCGGCCTGACCCTGACCCAGACCGCGGACGTGCGCCCGGTGATGACCGCCATCGCCGGGCTGATGACCGACGTCTACGCCGGCACGCCGGTGCCCGTCGGCCTGGCCGCGGGCCTGGTGGTGTCGCTGCCGACCGTCGCGTTGTTCCTGGCCACGCAGCGCCTCTTCGCCCGAGGCCTTTCCCTAGGGAGTGTTTGATGACCAGCCGGTTGCTCCAGCGGAGCCTGGGTAGCCCCGACTACGACGGGATCAGGCAGGCGCTGCGGGACGACACCTCGACGCCCGTGGTCAGCGTGCGCGGGCTGGAGGTGCGGGTCGCCGTGCTGCCGCTGTTCACGCACGACGGCCGCCAGGCGGTCCGGGTGACGAGCACCGAACCCCTCACGCACGTGCTCGTGGACGTGGACAGCGCGTCGGGGAAGGACGTGACGTTGCTGGTGCCCGAGGTGGACGCGCCCCGCGAGCTCACCCTGGAGTGCCGCGACGCGGCCGGCGTGGTCGCCACCGCGCAGGTCACGGTGACCCGGCAACGCAAGTGGAACGTGTTCGTCGTGCACCACTCCCACCTGGACATCGGCTACACCGACCCGCAGGGCACCGTGCTGCGCCACCACCTCGACTACCTCGACGCGGCCCTCCGGCTGGCCGAGGAGACCGCGTCCTGGCCGGACGACGCGAGGTTCCGATGGACGGTCGAGTCGTCGATGCCGGCCGTCAAGTGGCTGGCCGCCCGGCCCGCGGACCTGGTGGAGTCGTTCCGCGCCAGGGCGCGCGAGGGCGTGATCGAGGTGACGGCGCTGCCGTTCCAGCTGCACACCGAGGCGTGCTCGACCGAGGAACTGCACCGGCAGCTGCGGTTCTGCCGGGAGTTCGGGTTCCCGGTGACGTCGGCCATGCACACCGACGTGCCGGGGGCGGTGGTCGGGCTGGTGGACGCGCTCAGCCAGGCCGGGGTGCGCTACCTCGCCGCGGCGCACAACTGGGCCGGGCGGTCGGTGCCGTACCTGCACGGCGGCGACAAGCTGACCAGGCCATTCCGGTGGCGGGCGCCGAGCGGGAACGAGATCCTCGTCTGGTTCACCGACACGCCGCACGGGATGGCGTACATGGAGGGGAACACGGTCGGGCTGACCGACTCCTACGAGCTGGCCGACGACCTGCTGCCGCGCTACCTGTCGGCGCTGGCCACGCGGGGCTACCCGTACGGGCCGGGGACGTTCGGGTGGCAGGGGCCGGACGCGCCCAAGGAGCCGTACGAGCTGGACGTGCTGCACCTGCGGGTGCAGGGCGCGCACGCCGACAACGCGGGGCCGTCGATCGTGCCGGCGTCGATCGTCCGGCGCTGGAACGAGCAGTGGGCCTGGCCGCGGCTGCGCTCGGCGGTCAACAGCGACTTCTTCCGGCACGTCGAGGAGCGCTACCTCGACCGGCTGGCGGTGCACGAGGGCGACTGGACCGACTGGTGGGCCGACGGGCTCGGCTCGGGCGCCCGCCCCCTCGGGTACGTGCGCCGCGCCCAGTCGGCCCTGCGCGTCGCGGAGACGCTGCACACGCTGGCCGGCGTGGACGCCACCGGGGAGATCGACGCCGCCTACGACAAGGTGGCGCTGTTCAACGAGCACACCTGGGGCGCGGCCAATCCGTGGGAGGACGCCGAGGAGGCGGGCGACTCCGGCGGCCTGCAGTGGACGCGCAAGTCGTCGGGCGCCTACCAGGCCCAGGACGACGCCGCCGACCTGCTGCACGCGGGCGTGCGGAGGTTCGCCGCCGCGCTCTCGGAGGGGCCGCCGGAGGCGGCCGGGGGGACGGCCTTCGCGGTGTTCAACCCGGCGACGCGGGCGCGCACGGACGTCGTGCGCGCGTTCCTGCCGCGCGACGTGATCGGCGTGGACGTGCCGATCACGCTGGTGGACGCCAGGACCGGCGAGACCCTGCCGCACCACGAGGAGTTCGTGGACCCCGAGGACTGGCCGACCCGCCCGATCGGCCGGCACCTCCACGCGGTCGTCCCCGACGTCCCCGGCTTCGGGTACGTGCGCCTCGACGTCGTGCCCGGAGAGACCCAGGCTCCGGAACCGGTCGAGCTCGGCGACACGCCCACGATCGAGAACGAGTTCTACCGGGTGACGTACGACGTCCGCGCGGGCCACCTCAGCTCGATCTTCGACAAGCGGGCCGGCCGCGAGCTGGTCAACCGCGACGCGGCCGCCGGATTCGGCCAGTACGTCTACGACCGGTACGCCACCGCCCCGCACGTCAACCATCTGTCCGGACACGTCGGCGCGCACGACCGCACGCTCCTCGGCGACCGCGCCATCGGCCGGCACGCCACGATCACCAGGTGTCACCGCACCGCCGTCGGCGAGAAGCTCGTCGTCGAGCTGCACGGCAAGGGCGTCGACTGGATCCGCACCACGATCGAGCTGCACTACGGCGTGCCGCGCCTCGACCTCGCCTACCAGCTCGCCAAGCAGGGCACGCCGGCCAAGGAGGCGGTGTTCCTGGCCTTCCCGTTCGCCGCCGGCGCGGCCACGGCCTGGGAGCTGACCGGCGGGGTCGGCGGGCCCGGCGTGCCCAGGGTGCCGGGGTCGGCGGCGTACATGCTGCCGATGCGGCACTGGATCGCCTTCGAGGACCCCGAGCTGACCATCGCCTGGGCCACCCTGGAGGCGCCGCTAGTGCAGCTCGGCACCATCCACATGCCGTACGCGCCGTTCCCGCCGACGCTCGACCAGGAGGACGGCACGGTCTACTCGTGGGCGCTCAACAACATCTGGGACACCAATTTCCCGGCGCAGCAGCAGGGCGAGACCACGTTCAGGTACGCCGTCACCTCAGAAACCGGCGCGGAGGGTCGCCGGCTGGGCGCGGCGGCGGCCGCCGGGCTGACCGAGCCGTTCGTCGGCGCGCTGGTCGGCCGGGGCGCCGCCACCGAGACGTACGCCGCCGTCGACCACCCCGACGTGCTCATCACCTCGATCGGGCAGGACGGCGTGCGGCTGCGGTCGCTGGCCCCCGAGCCGGTGGAGGCCACGGTCACCGTCGACGGCGAGACGATCAGGGTACGGCTGCCCGCCTGCGGGTTCGCCGTCGTCCGGGGAGCGAATTCGTGAAGATCGTTGACATCAGGGCCACGACGGTCGCCGTCCCGCTGGAGGCGCCGCTGCGGCACAGCAACGGCGCGCACTGGGGGAGGTTCGTCCGCACGATCGTCGAGGTCGAGGCCGACAACGGGCTCGTCGGGCTGGGGGAGATGGGCGGCGGCGGGGAGAGCGCGGAGTCCGCGTTCCGCGCCCTGCTGCCCTACCTCAGGGACCACGACCCCTTCCAGCTGGAGGCGCTGCGCTTCAAGATCGCCAATCCGACGGCGTCGCTCTACAACAACCGCACGCAGCTGCTGGCCGCGATCGAGTTCGCCTGCCTCGACCTCGTCGGCCAGCATCTCGGGGTGCCCGCCCACGACCTGCTCGGCGGCCGGCTACGCGACGCCGTGCCGTTCGCGTCGTACCTGTTCTTCCGGTACGCGGCCGCCGGCCACGGCGAGATCCGCACGCCCGAGCAGCTCGTCGAGCACACCGCCGCGCTCAAGTCCGCCCACGGGTTCACCGTCCACAAGCTCAAGGGCGGCGTGTTCCCGCCCGACTACGAGCTGGAGTGCTACCGGGCGCTGGCCGAGGCGTTCCCCGGCGACCGGCTCAGGTACGACCCCAACGCCGTGCTGTCGGTCGCCGAGGGGCTGCGCTTCGGCCGGGCCATCGAGGGCCTGGACAACGACTACCTGGAGGACCCGGTCTGGGGGCTCGAAGGGCTGCGGGCGGTGCGCGAGCAGGTCAGGGTGCCGCTGGCGACGAACACGGTGGTGGTCAACTTCGAGCAGCTCGCCTCCAACGTCATGCGCAGGGCCGTGGACGTGGTGCTGCTCGACACGACGTTCTGGGGCGGGATCCGGCCGTGCGTGAAGGCGGCGGGGGTGTGCGAGACGTTCCAGCTCGGCGTGGCCGTGCACTCCTCGGGCGAGCTGGGCATCCAGCTGGCGACCATGCTGCACCTCGGCGCGGTGCTGCCCAACCTCACCTACGCCGCCGACGCCCACTACCACCAGCTGCGCGACGACGTGATCGAGGGCGGCAAGCTGGCCTACCGGGACGGCGCGATCGCGGTGCCGTCGGGGCCGGGGCTCGGCGTGCGCCTGGACAAGGACCGCGTGGCCCGGTACGCCGAGCTGTACCGGGAGGTCGGCGGCTACCCGTACGACCGCGACCCCGGGCGGCCCGGCTGGTACGCCACCATCCCGAACGAGCGTTTCGCCGACCCCGCGCTGTCCATCGACGTGGACGGCTAGCTCCGCGGCCGCGGGCGGCTACTCGCACGCGACCCGTTTCTTCCGGGTCGCGCAGGATCGCATGGAGGGGGTTGCGCCGCGGTCAGCCGACGCGGCCGCGCTCGTCCGCGGCGAGCACCGCTGACGCCTTCTTGAGGCGGTAGGCCAGGTTGGCGTGGAGCGTGGCGAAGCGGTGGGGATTGTCGCGGATGACCGACCGCTGCAGCTCGGCGTCGGCCGCGTACCAGGCCGCGACCAGGCCCGACGACCACTTGCACTGCGTGTCGGCGACCGCGGTCTGCCGCTCGTCGTCGGTCACGGCCGGCTTCTCCAGGTTCCAGCGGCTGTCGGCGATGGCCGCCTCGGGAGCCGGGTAGGAGTGGCCGGCCCGGCTCATGCACTCCTGCCAGCGTCGCGCCGCCCGCGTCACCGAAGGGTCCTTGGCGGACTGCTCCAGCGTGAGCGAGTCCTGCAGCGACAGCCACTGCCAGTCCGCCTTGCTCGCCCCTCGCTCCAGGGCCAGGCTCGCCCGGTCCAGGCAGCCGTGCGAGCTGTAGAGCCGGTCGCGGGCGGGCTCGGGGAGCTTGCCCGCCCAGGAGGCCGTCGTGTCAGGGGACGGCGGGCGGGCGAGGTGGTAGCCGTGGCGCCGGGCCGCCTCGACGTCCACGACGCCGTAGCGCCGGGAATTGCCCGGGTCGACGTCGGCGATGAGCGCCGGGTCCTCGGCCGGCGGGTCGATGGTGACGCCCTGCCGGCGCATGCACCGTACGACCAGGAGGTTGTGCGCGTTGCCCAGCATGGCCCGTTGCTCGGGAGTGGTCTTGTACGCGTCGAACGGCAGCACCAGCTGCGCCGGCGAGGTGACGCCGGGGGCGGGCTGCCGTACGGGCTCACCGGCCGAGCAGGCGGCGGCGGTGAGCGCGAGCAGCGCGAGGACCGCGCGACAGCCGGTTTCCGGCGGCCAGGCCCGGAAACCGGCACTCCCGTTTCCGGTCAGCGGCACCAGATGTCGAGCGAGCTGGCGCGGTTGTTGCCGACCGCGTTGTTCGACAGGAAGCCGTCGTTCGAATTATGCGTGAACGTGCTGTGGGCGCCGGTGTAGTACGGGTGCTGCCAGAGCGTGGCGCTGCAGCCGATGCGGTTTCGCACCGAGCTGGTCTCGTTGTTCATGCTGCGCCAGGAATTGCTGAAGTCCCAGTTCAGCCAGTTGTTGTCGGAAAAGTTGGAGTCGTCCTTGATGAAGTCGCGCCAATGATCGACCTGGCCGCGGTTGTAGTCGAAGCCCGCGTACAGGCAGACACGACCGCCGTAGCAGGTCGAACGGGGGCTGGCCACCGCAGCGGCGGCGGGGACGACCACGGCGAACAGCGTGGCGGCGGCCACGAGGCCGGCGGCCTTTTTGGTTAGCCTCACAGGTCTCTCCTTGATCGGTGAGTTGTTTCGACCACGTAACTTAGCGCGCCCGATCGAATGCGAGCCGTTATGACTCGCCGATGTGGCACGCCGATCACACAGGTATCAAGGGGACGGCCCGCGCGTTCCGCACATTGCCAGCTATTACAAAAGCCCAGGGGAGTTTGTGGGACGGGCTCTACTGATTCCAGAATTTGGAAAGGAGCTTATTCGGGGAGCGCCGCGGGGTTCTGCGCGAGCAGTCCGCCGTCGACGCGGTGCTCGGCCCCGGTGATGAACGACGACCGCGGCCCGGCCAGGAACGCCACCAGCTCCGCCACCTCCTCGGGCCGGCCGACCCGGCCCAGCGGGTGAGAGCGGCCCCACTGCCGGATCTGCTCCTCCTGCGACAGGTCGCCCCGCCACAGGTCGGCCGCCCAGCGCAGCATCGGCGTGTCGACCGAGCCGGGGCAGACCACGTTGACCCGGATGCCGTCGGGGGCGTGGTCGAGCGCCATCGCCCGGGTCAGGCCGTTGAGCGCGGCCTTGCTCGCGGTGTAGGCGGCCACCCTGGCCTGCGAGGAGAACGCCTGCACCGACGACACGATCACGATCGAGCCGCCGCCGCGGGCGCGCAGGTGCGGGATGGCCGGCCGGCAGGCCAGGTAGACGCCCTTGAGGTTGACGTCCAGGACCTCGTCCCAGACGTCCTCGGGGGTGTCCTCGACGGTGCCGTACCGCTGCACGCCGGCGCACGTCACGACGACGTCGAGCCCGCCGAACCGGGTCACGGCCAGGTCGACCAGGTCGCGCATGTCCTCCGCGCGCCGCACGTCGGCGATCCGGCCCACGACGCGCTCGCCGTCGCGCTCGGCGCCCTGGTCCACGCCGCAGAACACCACGGACGCGCCCCCGGCCGCCAGGCGTTCGACGACCGCCCGCCCGATCCCCATCGACCCGCCGGTGACCAGCGCCACCTTGCCGTCGAACTCGCTCACGCCAGCACCTCCGCACGCATCCGCAGGGTCTTCGCCTCGTACGGGCCGAGCGCGAGCGCCGTCCCGTTGGCCACGGCGGCGGCCAGGCCGTCGGTCGGCATGCTGGAGAACGGTTCGAGCCCGACCGTGTACGCCCGCCCCCACCACGGATAGCCGGCGGACGAACCCAACTCCTGCCACAGCCACAGGTACGGCAGGAGCGAGGCATCCCACTCCACTCGCATACCAATTTTCCCCGAAATATCCCCAGAAATATCCCCCGAAGTATGGCTCGAAATCTCGTACCAACCTTCGTCGAACCCCGTCAGGTAGACGATCTCGCTCGGCGCCCCCGGCTCCCGCACCACGCCGAGGTCCACTTCGCCGCCCCCGTCGGCGGGCACCACCGGCCACGCCCCCGGCCCGCCCGCCCGCACCTGCCGCCGCCCGGCCGGGTCGATCGCCGTCGCGTGCGGGATCACCCGGACGCCGTCCGGCAGCCGGATGCGCGCGCCCGGACGCAGGAACGGCCGCCCGTACACGATGTGCTGCCCCCACATCGCGTGCAGCCGGAGCCCGGCCTCGTTGGTGGCCGTCCCCTCGACCTCCAGCGCCGCCGTCCCGGCCCGCAGCCTGAAGACCTTCTCCATCCGGTACGGCAGCCGCCGCGTCCGCACGCTCAGCCGCACCGCGACCTCCTCCGGCGCGTCGGCCAGGACCGCGCACTCCCACGGCAGTCCGGAGACCTCGCCGTGCTGGGCCAGCCGCGCGCCGCGGTACTCGCTCGGCGCGCCGCCGTTGGGGAAGACCTCCTGCCAGCCGCCCGCGTAGTGGTCGATGAACTGGGCGACGTCGTCGGCGGCGCCCTGGAGGTGGTCACGGGGGCTGCGCAGGCCCTGCGGGGAGAGCCAGACGAAGTCGGTGTCGGTGGGTTTATGCAGGAATTCGATGAGGTCGCCGCCCTTGTCGGGAACGACGGTCACGCGCAGGCGCTCGTTCTCCAGCACGACCGCCCGCAGCCCGTCGATCACGACGAGCCGCAGGCGGGCGGCCCAGTTGCGCCTCACCGGAAGGTCACGTCCAGAAATCTCGGTCGATAGATGGACACATCGCGGTAGTGGTCCGTGTTGACGAAGCTGTTCACGTTGTACGACACCACGAGCCCGTCGCCCGCGATCTCGGGATGGGCGTGGGCGTTGTAGGTGAAGATGTTTCCCCCGGTCTCGGGGGTCGTGTGGACGTGCTGCTTGCCGGTGAACGGGCCGACGGGAGAGCACGAGGTGTAGGCCACGATGTTCGGGCTCAACACCTCGGTCGTGTCATGCGTGATCAGGACGTACCCCGATCCCGAGCTGGCCGACACCCGGCTCACGCTGTACTCGTTCGCCACCCCGTCCATGATGCGCGCCGAGTCGGCCTCGTCCGGCGACCAGGTGCCGTTCGCGGCCAGGAACTCCCAGGGGCCCAGCAGGCTCTGCCCCCTGACGCGGGCGATGTGCATGTACTTCTGCGAGCCATGGTCCTCGACGCCGTAGACGTAGGTGTGGCCGCCGTCCTTGAGCATCCCGGAGGCCCAGGCCACGCCGCGGCCGGAGGGCAGGTCGTGCACGCTGATCGGCTCGTCGAGCCGGCCCGGCGCGAACCTGGCGACGACGTTGCGGTGCCAGCGCCAGTCCCACGCGCCGGGGCCGAAGCGCTCGTACTCCTGGTAGGTGACCTCCACGAGGCCGCCGGCCAGGGTGCCGTCGCCGGCCCAGAACCAGTGGTTCGCGTCGCGCGGCGGCATCACGGCGGTGGGCTGCCGGGCCGTGCCGTCGTGGATCGTGGACAGGCGGCCGTCGCGCTCGACGGCGAAGGAGTTGTTCAGGAAGACCGTCGTGCCGCCCTCCTCGACCACGGGCGGGCGCGAGCCGTCCGGGTTGACCTGGCCGAGGAAGGTGTCGGAGAAGATCCACAGCTCCTTGCCGCTCGGCAGCCGGAGCGAGTAGGTGCCGTCGGCGCCCGTCCAGTCGTCCAGGCTGCTGTTGTCGTTGCCGTGAGCGGTGAACAGTCGGGTCAGCCGGGCGTTCGTGGTGGCGCCCTGCACGGCCGGGGCGCAGGTCCGCTGCTGGGTCTGCAACTGGGTCTGCTGCTGGGTCGGGAGCGTCGGGGCGGCCCGGGCGACGGGCGGCGGCACGGCCGTGAGACCGATCAACGCGATGGCCAGAGGGGCGAGGGCGGAACGGAATCGCGTCATCACTGGTTCCTAGGGGGAGGGGCTCCCTACAGTTCTAGTCATTAGATCACTTATTGTCTAGGGTCGGGCGAGAGGCGCGCGCGGCCCAGGAAAATGTGGTGCCCTGTGCCGGGAGCTCCGGATAGCCTGCGCCAATGGGCCACGTCGAAGTAGGACACCTGACGTACGTGCTGCCCGACGGTCGGCCCCTGCTCACCGACGTCTCCTTCCGCATCGGCGAAGGCGTCAAGGCGGCTCTCGTCGGGCCCAACGGCGCGGGCAAGACCACGCTGCTGCGGCTGATCGCGGGAGACCTCCAGCCGGTCGACGGCAGTGTGGCCAGCTCGGGCGGGCTGGGCGTGATGCGGCAGTTCATCGGCAGCGTGCGCGACGGCAGCACCGTCCACGACCTGCTGCTCGGCGTCGCGCCCCCGGCCGTGCGGCAGGCCGCCGAGCGCCTGGGGCAGGCCGAGCTGGCCATGATGGAGCGCGACGACGAGAAGGCCCAGCTGCGCTACGCCCAGGCCATCGGCGACTACACCGACGCCGGCGGCTACGACATCGAGGTGCTGTGGGACACCTGCACGGTGGCCGCGCTCGGCCTGCCGTACGACCGGGTGAAATATCGTGACGTGTCCACCCTGTCGGGCGGCGAGCAGAAGCGGCTCGTGCTGGAGGCGCTGCTCCGCGGCCCCGACCAGACCCTGCTGCTCGACGAGCCCGACAACTACCTCGACGTGCCCGGCAAGGAGTGGCTGGAGCAGCAGCTCAGGGAGTCGCCGAAGACCGTGGTGCTGGTCAGCCACGACCGCCAGCTGCTGGCCGACGCCGCCGACCGCATCGTCACCGTCGAGGGCGGCAACATCTGGATCCACGGCGGCGGCTTCGCCACGTACGCCGAGGCCCGGAGGGCCCGCAACGAGCGGCTGGAGGAGCTGCGCCGGCGCTGGGACGAAGCGCACGTCAAGCTCAAGACCCTGGTAAACATGCTGAAGAACAAGGCCAGGTACAACGACGGCATGGCGCCCGCCTACCACGCCGCCCAGACCAGGCTGCGCAAGTTCGAGGAGGCCGGCCCGCCCGAGACGGCCCCCAACGACCAGAACATCCGCATGCGCCTCAAGGGCGGCCGCACCGGCAAGCGCGCGATCACCTGCGAGCGCCTGGAGCTCACCGGCCTGATGCGCCCCTTCGACGTGGAGATCTGGTACGCGGAACGCGTCGCCGTGCTCGGCTCCAACGGCTCGGGCAAGTCCCACTTCCTGCGCCTGCTGGCCGGCGAGCCGGTCGCCCACCAGGGCGTGGCCAGGCTCGGCGCCCGCGTGGTGCCCGGCCACTTCGCCCAGACCCACGCCCGCCCCGACCTGATCGGCCGCACCCCGGTCGACATCGTCATGACCGAGCACGCCAAGCTCAGGAACGAAGCCATGAAGGCCCTGGCCCGCTACGAGCTGGCCGGCCGGGTCGCCGAGCAGCGCTTCGAGACCCTGTCGGGCGGCCAGCAGGCACGGCTGCAGATCCTGCTGCTCGAACTGACGGGGGCCACGCTGCTGCTGCTCGACGAGCCGACCGACAACCTCGACCTGGCCAGCGCCGAGGCGCTGCAGGCGGGGCTCGACGCGTTCGACGGCACGGTGGTGGCGGTCACCCACGACCGCTGGTTCGCCGCCGACTTCGACCGCTACCTCGTCTTCGGCTCCGACGGCACGGTCTACGAGTCGCCCGAGCCGGTCTGGGACGAAGCCAGGGTCGTGCGCTCCCGTTAAAGAGTTGGTACGGCTGGCGCGTGTCCCCTGCCAGCCGTCCCATGCTCGGGTTATCACGGCAAAGTGATCCCGTACCGCCGAAACACCAGCCTGCTCACACTCGGGGCACTCGGGGCGATCTGCCTCGCCGGGTGCCTCACCGGGTGCTCCGACGACGACCGACCGGCGCAGGAGCTCAAGCCCCTGTCGCTCAAGGAACAGGTGCACAACATCGCCAAGTCGCCCGACGGGTACGCCGTCACCTGGGCGGGCGTGCTCGCCAACGCCAACCCGTGGCACTTCGGCGAGCACGTCGTCGCCACGATCGTGGGCCACGACGCGAAGGGCACCGAGGTCGTCCGGCTGGACCAGCCGCTCGACGCCGTGCCGCCGGGCGGGACGCTGCCGTTCACCGGCCAGGCCGTCGCCGCCGAGAAGCCGGCCAAGGTGACCATCCAGTACCGCCCGGCGCAGTGGCGGCCCGCGGCCCGCGTGCCGTCGGCGTTCCAGCGGTTCCCCGTCACCCGGTTCCAGACAATGCCTCAAAAAGATGGCTCATACCTAATTACCGGATATGTGGGAAATCCGTATCGGCTGGTCGCGACCAGCCTCGTCGTGAACGCGTTGCTGCGCGACAAAGCGGGCAAACTGCTGGGTGGCGGCAGCACGTTCGTGGACGACGTGAAGGCGGGCAGCACGCCGCGGTTCATCCTCACCGTGTCCGGCCTGCCGCGCGGCACCCGCGTCGCCAGGACCGACGTCACCGCCATGACCTGGGGATCCACCGGCCGTCCCTACGAGGACCTGGCGCTCGGCGGGGCCGTGCCCGTGCACACGGTCAAGCCGACGACCGAGCCGTTCGGGGAGGACCGGAGCACGCAGATCGTGTCGCAGCTGAAGCAGTAATCGGCATTCATTGCGAAATTTCGGTGCGAAATTCGGCGCGGCCATCCGACAAGCCATGCCAACGGCATTGAATCGGTAGAACTACTAGTTACCGATCCATTACCTTCGGTCACATGAATGACCGCGTCCTGGTGGAAGCACTCCGCGCCCGCGCCCCCGGCGCCTTCGCCGCGCTCTACGACGCGTACGCGGAGGAGGTCTACCGCTACTGCTGGTCCCTCCTCCTCAGCGCCGAGAGCGCCCAGGTGGCGCTCCGCGACACGCTGATCGCCGCCGAGGCGCACGCCGCCGCGCTCGCCGACCCCGGCAGGCTCCGCACCTGGCTCTACGCGCTCGCCCGCGCCGAATGCCTGCGCCGCCGCGCCGCCGCGCCCCCCGACGCCACCGCCGCCCTGGCCGAGGCCCCGCCACCAGACGACCCGGCCGACGCCGACCTGCGCGTCATGGCCTGGAACGCGGTCCACGGCCTCCCCGCCGCAGACCGGGAGATCCTCGAACTGTCGATCGGCCACGGGCTCCCCGACACCGAGCTGGCCCAGGTTCTCGCCCGCACGCCCCGCCAGGTCGAGGCCGCCATGACCGCCGCCCGCGACGGCCTGAGCGACGCGGTCACCGCCGAGATCCTGGCCAGGAAGGGCCCGTACGACTGCCCGCGCCGGGCCGCCATTCTCACCGGCTTCTCCGGCCACCTGACCCCCGAGATGCGCGAACGCCTGATCGGCCACCTGCCGCAGTGCGCCACCTGCTCGCCCCACCGGGGCCGCCAGGTGTCGCCCGCGAAGGTCTTCGACCTGCTGCCGCACCCCGTACCACCGGGAAACCTGCGCCTGCGGGTGATGAGCTGCTTCGCCGACCCCGAGCTGCTGCCCTACCGCCGCTACGTCGCCAGGCGCGCCGGGCCGCTGGGGGTCGCCGGGTTTCCCGCGGAGAGGCCCGTTCGACGGTGGCCTCAGGCGCTTGCGGGAGCGCTGGCGGCGGTCGCGGCCGTGGTGGCGATAGCGGTGATCTTCCACCAGCTCGGCCCGGACGGGCACGACGGAGCGGGCACGGGCGCGGCCGTGCTCCCCGCGGCGACCGGCGACCCGCCGACCGTCCGGTCCCCCGAGGACCTGCCGCCGACCGCGGCGCTGATTCCCGACACCAGATCCACGCGCCCCCTGGGAACGCTCGCCTTCCCCGCCCTCCTCCCATCCACCCAGCCAGGCACGCGGCCGGAGACCACGACGAACACCGACCAGACCCCACCAGCCGAAGAGCCCACGCCGGAGCGCCACCCGGCCGACGATCCGGACAAGAGCCCGCCCGCCACCCACCCCGACCGCCTCACCCCGGCCCCCGAGCCGGACCGGAGCCCCGACCGCGACACCCGCC
>DASUCK010000321.1:0-7728 GCA_036276095.1 Nonomuraea sp.
CATGCTCAGCCCGTCGAGCCCCTCCTGGTCGAGCAGCTCGACGGCCGCCTTGACGATCTCTTCGCGGCTGCGGCCGGGCCCAGCGGGCTTGCGTTGCTCGCGGATCCAGACGGAGGTGAACTGCTTGCCGGTCATGGATCCAGAATAAAACGACTCGCACACTGTACGAGATCTGTCGTACAGTGTGCGAGTGAACTCGAACACCGTACGAGACCCTCGGCGCTGGTGGATTCTCGGCGTCCTGTGCCTGGCCCTGCTGGTCCTGGTCGTCGACAACACCGTGCTCAACCTGGCCATCCCCTCCCTCAACGAGGAGATGGGCGCGACGCCGTCGGACATCCAGTGGATCATCGACGCGTACGTGCTGGCCTACGCCGGGCTCCTGCTCACCGCGGGCAGCCTCTCCGACAAGTACGGCCGCCGCCGCCTCCTCATCATCGGCCTGGTCCTCTTCGGCGGCGCGTCGCTGCTGGCCGTGCTGGTCACCGAGCCCTGGCAGCTCATCGCCGCCCGGGGCCTGATGGGTGTCGGCGGCTCGCTCGTCATGCCGTCGACGCTGTCGATCCTGATGACCGTCTTCGACGAGGCCGAGCGGCGCAAGGCCATGGCGGCCTGGAGCGCCGTCGCCCTGGTCGGCATGGTGTCGGGCCCCACCCTGGGCGGCTTCATGCTGGAGCACTACTGGTGGGGCTCGATCTTCCTGCTGAACGTGCCGATCGCGGCGGTCGCCATCCTGGCGGCCGTCGTGCTGATGCCCGAGACGCGCAGCGCCGGGCGGAAGATCGACCCCGTGGGCGTGGCGCTGTCGATCGTCGGCCTCACCGCCGCCGTCTACGTGATCATCGAGCGGGAGTGGAACCTCCCCGTCATCGCCGTGGCGGTGCTGGCCCTGGCCGCCTTCGTGATCTGGGAACGCCGGCGGGAGCAGCCGATGCTGCCGCTGCACCTGTTCACCAACCGCAACTTCAGCGGGGCGTCGTTCTCGATCCTGCTGATGTCGTTCGGCGCCGGCGCGGTCATGCTGATGCTCACGCAGTACCTGCAGTTCGTGCTCGGCTACGGGGAGATGCAGGCGGGCCTCGCCATGCTGCCGTACGCGGTGGCCGCGGCCATCTTCAACGGCGTCGGCGCCGGGCTCGGGCAGCGGCTCGGCAACCGGTTGCTCATCGGGGCGGGCCTGCTGCTCATGGCCGGCGGGTTCGTCGTCATGGCCACGACCACGGGATACCTGCCGCTGCTCACCGGCCTGGTGATCATGGGGATCGGCGGCGGCCTGGCCGGGCCGTCGGCCTACTCCTCGCTGATGGGTGCGATCCCGCTGGAGCACGCCGGCGTCGGCTCCGCGCTCAACGACACCGTCCAACAGGTCGGCATGGCGCTCAGCATCGCCATCCTGGGCAGCGTGCTGGCCGGGCGGTACACCGCCGCGATGCCCGCCGGCGTCCCGGCGGCCGCCAGGGAGTCGATCGGCGCCGCGCACGCCATGGGACACGCCGGCCTGGCCAACGAGGCGTTCACCTCGGCCATGCACCTCGGCTCGTGGGTGGGGGCCGCCTTCTGCGTGGCCGCGGCGCTGCTCGCGGTGTCGGTGCTGCGTCCGGCCAGGCCGGCCGCGGCCGCCCCGGAGCCGGCCGGCGTCTGACCGGACGCGGCTCCCGCGTCCTGCCCACCGCGCCGCCCTCGCCAGGGCGTCGCGCTCGCCCTGCGGCGATATCCTAGGGGCATTCGCTTATATCTACGATGCCTAGGATAAGGGGGTTTGCGCATGCCGCGGGCCGGGTTGACGGCGGACCGGGTGACCCTCGCGGGCGCCGAGCTGGCGGACGAGGTCGGGTTCGACCACGTGACCATGTCGGCGGTGGCGCGGCGGCTCGGGGTGAAGGACGCGAGCCTGTACGTGCACGTGCGCGGCCTGGAGGACCTGCGCGGGCGCATCGCGCTGCTGGCGGCGGACGAGAAGACCATCGGCATCGCCGAGGCCACCGCCGGGCGGGCAGGGAAGGACGCGCTGGTGGCGTTCGCGAACGCGTGGCGGGCCTACGCCCATGCCCATCCCGGCCGCTACGCCGCGACGCAGGTCCCGATGCGGATCGATGCCGAGCTCGCGGTCCTGGCGGCCGGGCCGCGGCGCGCGGTCGAGCTGACCTCCAGCATGCTGCGCGCCTACGCGCTGGCCGAGCCCGATCTGACCGACGCGGCCCGGCTGGTGCGCAGCACGCTCCACGGCTTCGTCAGCCTGGAGGCCGCCGGCGGTTTCGCACACGCGCGCCCGGCCGACGACTCCTGGGTCCGCTGCCTCGACGCCCTCCACGCGGTCCTGGAGCGCTGGCCCGCACCCGGCCAGGGAGACCCCGGATGACCGAGGTGGTGGAGGCGCCGCCGTGCATCGCGCCCCGGCTCGCCCGCGTCCAGGCCGGGCATCTCCTGCCGGGTGGATGTACATCCTGTAACGTGTTCTCAAGGTACGCCGACAGGTTGCCCATGGGAGGACAAAGGACGGAACGGGATACTCGATAGCATGTCGGAGCTTCTCGCGCGCCATCGGGCAGTGATGCCCAACTGGCTGGCACTCAACTACAACGAGCCCATCGAAATCGTCGGCGGCAAGGGCAATCGCGTCATCGACGCGGACGGCAAGAGCTACCTCGACTTCTTCGCCGGCATCCTCACCAACATGATCGGGTACGACGTGCCCGAGGTGCGCGAGGCCGTCGAGCGCCAGCTGGCCACCGGCGTGGTCCACACCAGCACCGTCTACCTGCTCCGCGGCCAGATCGAGCTGGCCGAGAAGATCGCGCGGGTGTCCGGCATCCCCGACGCCAAGGTTTTCTTCACCAACTCCGGCACCGAGGCGAACGAGACCGCGCTGCTGCTGGCCACGTACGCGCGCAGGAGCGACCAGGTGCTGGCCATGCGGCAGAGCTACCACGGGCGCAGCTTCGGCGCGACCAGCGTCACCTCCAACCGGTCATGGAAGAACAACTCGCTCTCCCCGCTCAACGTGCACTTTCTGCACGGCACCGACCGGCACCTCACCCAGTTCAGGGGCATGTCCGACGCCGACTACATCAGCGCCTGCGTCGACGACCTGCGCCACGTGCTGGCCACGACGGTCTCCGACGACGTGGCCGCGCTGATCGCCGAGCCCGTCCAGGGCGTGGGCGGCTTCACGATGCCCCCCGACGGGCTGTTCGCCGCCTACCAGGAGGTGCTCGACGAGCAGGGCATCCTGTTCATCTCCGACGAGGTGCAGACCGGCTGGGGTCGCACCGGCAGCGCGTTCTTCGGCATCCAGAACCACGGCGTCGTGCCCGACATGATGACCTTCGCCAAGGGCCTCGGCAACGGCTTCGCGGTGGGCGGCGTCGTGGCGCGCGGCGACCTGATGGACGGCCCTCACGCCGTGGGCCTGTCCACGTTCGGCGGCAACCCGATCTCCAGGGCGGCCGCCAACGCCACCCTCGACTACGTGCTCGACCACGATCTGCAGGCCAACGCCGCGCGCACCGGCGAGATCATCATCTCCGGGCTGCGCGGGGCCGCCGAGCGCCTGCCGGTCGTGAAGGACGTGCGCGGCAAGGGCCTGATGTTCGCCGTCGAGCTGGAGACGCCCGCCCAGGCCGCCCGGTTCATGGAGGAGACCAGGAAGGCGGGCCTGCTGGCCGGCAAGGGCGGCCTGCACGGCACCGCGATCCGCATGGCACCGCCGCTCACCCTCACGGTCGACGAGGCCACCGAGGGCCTGGACATCATCGTCAACGCACTCGACGTCATCAACGCGGAGGCAGCGGCCAAGTGAAGCCGATCGGACACTGGATCAACGGCGCCCTCGTCGCGGGTGGCTCCGGCCGGACCGGCGACGTCTTCGACCCGGCCACGGGCGCGGTCGCCGGGCAGGTCGCGCTCGCCTCGGCGGCCGACGTGGACGCCGCGGCGGCGGCCGCGGCGGCGGCCTTCCCCGCCTGGCGGGACGCCTCCCTCATCAAGCGGTCGCAGGTGCTCTTCCGCTTCCGCGAGCTGATGTACGCCCACCGCGACGAGCTGGCCGCGCTCATCTCCGCCGAGCACGGCAAGGTGCGCTCCGACGCGCTCGGCGAGGTGGCCCGCGGCCTGGAGGTCGTGGAGTTCGCCTGCGGCATCCCCCACCTGCTCAAGGGCGGCTTCTCCGAGGGCGTCTCGACCCGGGTCGACTCCTACTCGATCCGGCAGCCGCTCGGCGTCGTGGCCGGGATCACGCCGTTCAACTTCCCCGCCATGGTGCCGATGTGGATGTTCCCCGTCGCGGTCGCCTGCGGCAACGCGTTCGTGCTCAAGCCGTCCGAGCGTGACCCGTCGGCGTCGCTGCTCATGGCGCGGCTCTGGCAGGAGGCGGGGCTGCCGGACGGCGTGTTCAACGTCGTGCAGGGCGACAAGGTCGCCGTGGACCGGCTGCTGGAGCACCCCGACGTGCGCGCGGTGTCGTTCGTCGGCTCCACCCCGATCGCCCGGTACGTCTACGCGACCGGCACCGCGCACGGCAAGCGTGTGCAGGCGCTCGGCGGCGCGAAGAACCACATGCTCGTGCTCCCCGACGCCGATCTCGACCTGGTCGCCGACTCGGCGGTGTCGGCCGGGTTCGGCTCGGCGGGGGAGCGATGCATGGCGATCTCCGTCGTGCTGGCCGTCGAGCCGATCGGCGACGAGCTCGTCGGGAAGATCGTCGAGCGGGTCGGCCGGCTCGTGGTGGGCCCGGGCGACGACCCCGCGTCCGACATGGGGCCGCTGGTCACCGGCGCCCACCGCGACAAGGTGGCCTCCTACCTCGACCTCGGCGTCGAGGAGGGCGCCAAGCTGGTCGTGGACGGCCGCGAGACGCCGGTGCTCGGCGGCGGCAGGGCGGCCGGCCGGCCCGGCTTCTGGCTCGGCCCGAGCGTGCTCGACCACGTGCCCGCCGGCTCGCGTACGCACAGCGACGAGATCTTCGGCCCGGTGCTGTCGATCGTGCGCGTCGGCTCGTACGAGGAGGGCCTGGCGGTGATCAACGGCGGCCTCTACGGCAACGGCACCGCGATCTTCACCAACGACGGCGGCGCCGCCCGGCGCTTCCAGAACGAGGTCGAGGTGGGCATGGTCGGCATCAACGTGCCCATCCCGGTGCCGATGGCGTTCTACAGCTTCGGCGGCTGGAAGTCCTCGCTCTTCGGCGACACGCACGTGCACGGCGCCGAGGGCGTGCACTTCTACACCCGCGGCAAGGTCGTCACCTCCCGCTGGCTCGATCCGTCACACGGCGGCGTCAACCTGGGCTTCCCCACCAACGGGTGAGCTCCGCGAGGCTCGGCGGGGAGGCGCGCGCCCCTCCCGGCCGGGCTCCCCGGTAAGCTCTGGCCACCGGGACAGAGGGGGAAGGCGTGCATCACCGTCGTAGTTGTGCGCTGGCGATCGCCGCGTTGGCGCTGGTGGCCGGCACGGGCGCGGCGGCACCGGGCCCCTCGCCCCGACCCACCCCCACGCCCACGGCGACGCAGAGCGACGGCACGCTGCAGATCCTCACCTTCCGCGGCTACGCCGAATACGGCGGCGTCAGCCCCAAGGCCAACTGGGTGGGGACGTTCGAGCAGGAGACCGGCTGCCGCATCGCCAAGCTCGACACCGTGCAGACGCCGGAAGAGATGGCCGGCCAGGTCACCAAGCGCCCCTACGACCTGGTCTCCGCCGGCCCCGTGCTGGCCGCGAGCCTCGTCGACGGCAAGCAGGTGCAGCCCATCGACCCGGCCAAGGTCACCGGCTGGGACGACATCGACGAGCGCTTCCGCGACATGACCACCGTCTCCGGCAAGGTCTACGGTGTGCCCTACCTGTGGGGATATCACGAGTTCCTGTACGACTCCGCCAAGGTCAAGGGCGAGCTGAGGGAGGTGTTCACCTCCGAGCGGAGCGCGCTCAAGGACAGCCCGCTGACGATCGCCGACGCGGCGCTCGCGGCGGGGGCCGGCGGCAAGCCGTTCGAGCTGAGCAAGGGCGCGCTCGACGAGGCGGTGGGGCTCCTGGCGACCGTCAAGAAGCGGACCTACTGGACAGACCCCATCGACCTGATCAAGGGGTTCGCCACCGGCTCGCTGGATTACGCGCAGGCCACTCCTTTCTATCGCCTGCTGCTGCAGGAGGCCGGGAAGCCGGTCAAGGCCGTGCGGACGCGTGAGACCACCGGCTGGGTCGACTCATGGATGCTGGGCGCCAACGTGCCCGACACGACCTGCGCCTACCGCTGGCTCAACTGGATGACGGCCCCGAACGCCCAGCGCGACGCGGCCGCCTGGGCGGGGCTGGCGCCGGCCAACGACAAGGCGTGCAAGGGGCGGGCCGAGCAGATCTGCGACGCGTACGGCGCTGGCGAGCGGAAGCGGACAGACCGGGTGGTCTTCGCCGTCCGGCCGCCGGGGGGTTGCCGCGCGCAGGATGGGGAATGCACTGATTATCCCGCCTGGAGCAAAAGGTGGAGTGAGCTCGACAAGTGAAGTGGGGCACCGGCCGCCGCGTGACCCCACCGCAGGCCCGCCCTTCTCCCCCCGCTGGGCGCGGCCCGCAGAGGCGCCCCGGGCCTTCCCCCCGTCCCGGGGCGTCTCGCTCACCGCGACGGGAACGCCACCACCGTCGCCATGGGCGCGGGGAGCAGGGCCTCCGCGCAGTCGCCGCAGGCGAACACCGCCGAGTCGTCAGGCAGCCGGCCGACGCGCACCCGTGGCCGTGGCCACCTCTTGTGGCAGACCACGCAAGCGTCGCCGTCACGCTGGGCCCAGGTCAGGCCCTCAGGGTCGAACGTCAACATATCCCGCGCCGTTCCTGTCGGACCCCAGTTCATCACGTTCCCAGCAGCCCTCGCCCAACCGTATGTCGGATCCGTTATAACCCTGACCGGGGCCGTGAGCGTTAGGCTGAGCGTCAAGTCAGGGTGAATTCTCTACCCACATGACATCCCTTAAACCAACAAAACCGGGCATCCAGCCCCATACTGGATGCCCGGCGAGGCGAAGCCCGCGTACGGCCCCGGCCCCGGCCCTTCGCGCGCCGGCGGCTCCACGGCCCTCCTAGAGCGCGGCGACGGCCTTCTCCAGGATGCCGAGCCCCTCGTCGAGCAGGTGCTCCGGGATCACCAGCGGGGGCAGGAAGCGCAGCACGTTGCCGTACGTTCCGGCGGTCAGCACCAGCAGGCCCTCGGCGTGGCAGCGCTTGACGACCTCCTGGACGGCGGTCGGGTTCGGCTCCTTCGTGCCGGGCCGGACCAGCTCGATCGCGATCATCGCGCCGCGGCCCCGTACGTCGCCGATCACGTCGTGCCGCTCCCGCAGCGCCTCCAGGCGGGGGAGCATGAGGTCGCCGATGCGGCGGGCGCGGGCGACCAGATTCTCCTCCTCGATGGTCTCCAGCACGCCGAGTGCGGCCTCGCAGGCCAGCGGGTTGCCGCCGTACGTGCCGCCCAGCCCGCCCACGTGCACCCTGTCCATGATCTCGGCCCGCCCGGTCACGGCGGCGAGCGGCAGGCCCCCCGCGATGCCCTTGGCCGTGGTGACGATGTCCGGGACGATGCCCTCGTCCTCGCAGGCGAACAGGTGGCCGGTACGCCCGAACCCGGTCTGCACCTCGTCGGCCACGAACACGATCCCGTCGCCCCGGCAGAACTCCGCGATGCGCGGCAGGAAACCCCTGGCCGGCACGACGAAGCCGCCCTCGCCGGCGATCGGCTCGATC
>DASUCK010000322.1:0-17253 GCA_036276095.1 Nonomuraea sp.
CGTGCCGGGCGGGGCCTTTAGTCTGCCATTCTGTCACCGTTACCCTCTTCCGACTCACGGCTACCGGGAACTCGGTTGGCACCCGCCCGGCCGACCTGGTCTTCGACCCCACATCCGCCTGCTGAGGGTTTCGCAGCTCTGTCGCCACTACTGCCCTTCTCTTCTGGCGAGGGGCATCTGACCCCTCGGGAAGGCAGGACTTACCCCTAAGCCGCACCGTGATCGGTCGACAAAGAGTCGCCTTACGTGGACCGTTTTGCCTGCGGCTGGCATCGGCTAGCAGAGCCGGGAACCCCGACCCTGCGCAACCACGGACCCGAACGGGTGCCATGTCAGAACGCTATCCGCATCCTGGACGAATGTCAGCCGGAGGTTCGGCCAGACGATCACTATCCGTGATTTTCCAGTGGTCGGCCGGAGTCGCTTGATGCCCTGTTTAATCGATCGGGAAGCTCGACGATTACGGGCTTGCCGTCGATGGAGCTGCACCGTCCCACCACCAGGGCAAGCGACATATGACCTACCGGTGAGGGTCTTGTTTTGGATCTTTGTTTACCGAGCGTCACCTTAATGCTTTTCAAGATCTTCGGCGTGTCGCGGCGACGGTCACGGCCAGCGGCACTCTCAACCCGGCGGCGCGGAGCGCCCGCGCGGCCTCCGTCAAAGTGGCACCAGTCGTGAGAATGTCATCCACAAGGAGCACATCAAGAACTGGCCGGCCTTTTCCGGGTTTCCGCACCTGAAGGGACCCGGCGAGGTTCGCGGACCGCTCCGCGGCGCTCAGGCCCGCCTGGTCGGCGACCCGCCGCACCTGCCGGAGCGCCGCCCACGGCTCCGCCGCCAGCCCGTACGCCCGCAGCCGCCCGGCCGCGAGCACCGCCAGCCGCCCGATCGGATCGTGCCCCCGCGCCGCCACGCTCGCCCGCCGGCTCGGCACCGGCACCACCGCGAACCCCCTGCCCGCCCACGCCCCGCCGGCCCCCGCGATCGCCGTCACCGCCGTGAACGCCAGGACCTCCGCGAGCACGCCGGCCAGCGCCACCGCTCCCCGCTCCTTGTACGCCAGGATCGCCCGCCGCGCGGCCCCTGCGTAGTCCCCCGCCGACCAGCAGTCGGGCAGCTCGGGCGGGCACGGACCGGGCACGCGCCGGGCCGGGCCGGCGGTCAGCTCGGCCAGGCAGTTCGCGCAGAACCGCGCCCGCGCCCCTCTGACACCGCAACCCGCGCAAGCCTGCGGCAGAACAAGATCAAGCACAGCCCCCAACACGCCCCTCAGCATGCCCCCCGCCCCCGACAATTCCAGACGCCCACCAGCGAGGCCCCCGAACGGCGGGCAGGGGGCACGCGACCCGCCGGAGGCGCGAACGGGTCCGGCGGAGGCGCGCGAACGAGTCCGCCGGAGGCGCGCGAACGGGTCCGGCCGAGGCGCGAACGGGTCCGGCGGAGGCGCGAACGAGCCCAGCGAGGCGCGCGAACGAGCCCTCCGGTGGCGGTGGGCGTACCGGGGGTCCGGGGGTGGGTCAGCCCAGGGGGAACAGGGGGGAGTTGGCGTCGGTGTCGACTTTGGCGGTCCAGCCCTGGTCCTTGTTGAGTTCGAGAAGCTTGGAGCCCTGGCCGTTGCCGGCCTCGGCCTCGGCGAGGACGCGTTCGTTCAACGCGGCCACGGCCTCGACCTTGTCCTGCAGCGGGATCTCGGTGATCTCGCCGTCGCCGACGTTGATCTCGTTCAGTCTGCGGCCCGCCTTGCCCTTGACCAGGACCAGCACGTGCTCGTCGTCCCGCCAGGCGACGTCCTGGATCTCCTCGCCCAGCTGGGTGTAGGTCAGCTTCCTGAAGTTGCTCAGCATGGCGCCCGTGAGGGCGCCGATCTGGACGACGGTGTCCTTGCCGCTGACCACGACCACCCGCACGCCGTCCCTGGCGATGCGCAGGTCGGAGACGTCCAGCTTCTCCAGGCCGGGCGCGGACACGCGCTCGGGCCCGCGCCGCCCGGCCGGGTCGTACCGGAGCACGACGCCGTTCTTGCGGTCGAACGTCCACAGGGAGCCGTCGCGGTGCCAGGACGGCGCGGTCAGGTCGCCGGGGGCGCCCAGGATGACCTCCTGCCACTGCCCCTGCGGGATGAGGTCGGCCACGGCGATGCCGGTGGGAGTCTTGGCGGCGATCATGGTGCCCTGCTTGGACACGGCGAAGTCGGTGTAACCCTCGCGCGGCTCGCCGGCCGGTCCCGGCACGGCGCCGCCCGGCCCCTTCTCGGTCAGGTAGTGGACGGCGCCCTTGCTGACGTAGAAGGGTTTGCCGCCGCCGTTGTCCAGCCAGCCCTGGTCGCTGCCGGGCCGGTAGCTGCTGTAGAGCTCGCCGTCCACCATGACGTCGATGCCGCGGCCCTTGGCGACGTCGTTGTTGTTCAGGCTGTACCTGATCTGGGCCATGATGGCGTGTTCGCTGCTCAGGTCGAGCGGGTCGAACGAGCCGGACAGGTTGATCACCACGCGCTCGTCCTCGCCGGACCGTACCGACTCGATCGTGGCTTCTCCCGGGAAGCTGGAGGTGGCCGCGCCGCGCAGGGCCGCGCTGGGGGCCTTGAGCAGGCGTTCGAGAATGATCTGCGCGTACGTCTTGGTCGGTTTCAGCCGCAGCCGGACGTTGTCGACGACGAGCCGGTCCTGGGTGTTGCCGTTGAGGTAGTAGAGCTTGGTGGCCCGGTACGCGCGCTCCACGTCGGACTTGGTGAGCACGAGCCCGTCGGGCAGGTTGCGCACCCGGTAGCCGCCCCCCTGGGCCGGGACCAGCTCGAAGGGCCGGGACCAGCTCTCGGAGTGGGGGACGTACGTGTCGTCCTCCTCGATCGCGGCCACCAGCTTGCCCTTGAGCGAGACCGTGCGCGCGGACTCGTCGGCGTCGACGGGGTTCTGCTGGAAGTCGAGCGCGTCGTCGAGGACCGTCACCGCCCCGGACGGCGTCCAGGACCTCTGCGCCTCGGGGGTGAGGTATTTGAGGAGGGTGGCCGGGTCGTCGGGGTAGGCGGCCATCGCGGCCTGCAGGCCCTTGACGGTCTCGACGGGCGTCCAGTGGGGCTGCGGCAGGGTGGCGATCATGCGCTGGAGCGGCTTGCTCAGCGGGTCGCCGCCGCCGGCGTCGTCGACCGGGTACGGGCCGGTCACCGGGATCACGGTGCAGCCCGAGCCGCCCAGCACCACGGCGGCCGCGAGCGCGACGGCGGCCCAGAGCCGGCTAGTCCTCGTCATGCGCCCCACCGTCCCCCGTGGCCGGGAGCAGCACCGGCGTCATGGCGCCGCGCCACGTGCGCCGCATCTCGATCTCCGGCGGCACCAGCGACAGCGGCGAGCCCTTCAGGTCGGCCCCGGCCGCGCGGGGCAGCGTCAGCCGGAACTGCGAGCCCTCGCCCGGCTGCCCCCACGCCTGGAGCCAGCCGCCGTGGAGCGTGGCGTCCTCGCGGGAGATGGCCAGGCCGAGGCCGGTGCCGCCGATGGTGCGGGCCCGCGACGGGTCGGCCCGCCAGAACCGGTCGAAGACCATGGTCTCCTCGCCTGGCTTGAGCCCGATGCCGTGGTCGCGTACGGCGACCGCCACGGCGTCGCGGTCGGCGCCCACGGTGACCACGATCTCCCTGCCCTCGCCGTGCTCGATGGCGTTGAACAGCAGGTTGCGCAGGACCCGCTCGACGCGGCGGTTGTCGATCTCGGCCATGCACGGCTCGTGGGGCAGGCGCAGCTCGAAGCGGGTGCCGTGGCGCTCGGCCAGCGCCTCGGAGTCTTCGATGGCGCGCAGCACGACCTTGGTGACGTCGGTGGGCTCCAGGTCGAGGGTGGCCGCGCCGGCGTCGTACCGGCTGATCTCCAGGAGGTCGGCGAGCATCGACTCGAAGCGTTCCAGCTGGGCCTGCATCAGCTCGGCCGAGCGGGCGGCCATGGGGTCGAAGTCCTCGCGGGCGTCGTACAGGAGGTCGGCGGCCATGCGGACGGTGGTGAGCGGGGTGCGCAGTTCGTGGGAGACATCGGAGACGAACTGCCGCTGGACCTGCGACAGCTCCTCCAGCTGGTGGATCTTCAGCGCGAGGTTGGCGGCCATCTCGTTGAACGAGTTCGCCAGTCGGGCCAGGTCGTCCTCGCCGCGGACCTTCAGGCGCTCGTCGAGCTTGCCCGCGGCCAGGCGCTCGGCGGCCTCCCTGGCCAGCCGCACGGGGGTCACGACCTGCCGGGCCACCAGGTACGCGATCGCGGCCAGCAGCAGCACCAGTCCGAGCCCCACGACCACGATGGCCAGCCGGACGTTGGACAGCAGTTCCTCTTCCTCGTTGAGCGGGAAGAAGTGGTAGACCTCGTAGGTCTCGCCGGAGAAGGGCTGCACGACGCCGCCGACCACGTACGTCAGCCGGGGCTGGCTCTGGCCGGCGAAGGCGATGCGGTCGATGGAGCCGACGGGCCTGTCGACGTCGTAGTTCCTGATGCTGCGGTCGAGGGCGGCGCTGAGGGCGGGCGGCACGTTCTCGGGCACCACGCTGCCGGAGGCCCGCGACTCGCCGGGGCTGTGCTCGTTGAGTATGAGGACGTCGTAGCGTTTCTTGGAGCCGTCGGCGCCGGAGCCGGTGACGGTGTCCATCACGTCGTCGAGCGGGTTGGCCGAGACCTTGCCGCCCTCCGGCGGCTTGGCCTGGTCGTCGGTGGCGGAGGCCAGCGCGTCGGCGATCTGCAGGCGGTCGGCGAACGCCTCGCTGATGGACGACTGCGTACGGCTCTCGATCACCGACTTGTTGATCTGCGTGGACAGGAACGCCCCGAGCACCACCACGACGATCACGGAGATCACCAGGGTGCTGGTGACCACCTGGAGCTGCAGCGAGCGCCGCCAGACGCTGCGCGCCCTGCCGGCCGCACGCCGCACCCGCCGGCGGACGCCGCCGAGAATCTGGCGGAGTGTCCGTCGACGGGAGCTCTTCTTCTTCGCCGGGGGCATGGCGGGGCTGGGCGAGGGCTAGGCGGGGCCGGCTTTGTAGCCGACACCGCGGACCGTGACCACGATCTCGGGGTGCTCGGGGTCCTTCTCGATCTTGGCCCGGAGTCGCTGAACGTGAACGTTGACCAGCCGCGTGTCGGCCGCGTGGCGGTAGCCCCAGACCTGTTCGAGCAGGACCTCGCGGGTGAACACCTGGCGCGGCTTGCGGGCCAGCGCGACGAGCAGGTCGAACTCGAGCGGCGTGAGGTTGATCGTCTCCTCGCCCCGCTTGACCGAGTGACCGGCCACGTCGATGGTGATGTCGCCGATCTGCAGGATCTCGGGGGTCGGCTCGTCGGTGCGGCGCAGCCGTGCCCGCACCCGCGCGACCAGTTCCTTCGGCTTGAACGGCTTGACGATGTAGTCGTCGGCGCCTGACTCCAGCCCGAGCACCACGTCGATGGTGTCGCTCTTGGCCGTGAGCATGACGATCGGTACCCCCGACTCAGCCCTGATCCTGCGCGCGACGTCGATGCCGTCGGCGCCCGGCAGCATCAAATCGAGCAGCACCAGGTCCGGGCGCGTATCCCGGAACGCGTCGAGGGCCTTGTCGCCGTCGGAGACGAAGGATGGTTCGAATCCTTCGCCCCGCAGCACGATCCCCAGCATCTCGGCGAGAGCGGCGTCGTCGTCTACGACCAGCACGCGACCTTTCATGGCCCCTCATTCGTTCTACGCATTGTGGGACATACCCGCACGATCGCTGAAGGTTACCCTTGGTCGGCCCATGAGTGTGACCCGAGCCCTGCAAAAGGCGAATTTTAGGTCCGCCCCCGCGACCGCAATCTCAGTCTGCGGTAACAGAGCAACTTTCGGCCATCCCCGGACGGGAAGCTTGACCAGTTTCGCCCGGGAATGCGGGCAAGATGAGTCGGCGAATCGGCTCTGTGACACCAATGCCCCGCTCATCGTGCCAGGATTGGGATATGTCAGACGGTCACGGTCCCACGCCCGAGACGCCATCCGGCTGGTCGGCCGAACAGCCCCCGCCCTACAGCGCCCCGCCGGCCTCCCCGTGGACCGCGCCTGGCTCCTCGCCGCGGCAAAGCCCCTACGGGCAGCCGTACGAGCCGCCTCAGCAGCAGCGACAGCCCTACGGACCCGGGCCCCAAACACCATATCCGGCCCAGCCGCAACCCGGGTACGGCTACCACCCTCCTCCCCCGGTGCTCAGGCCCGGCATCATCCCGCTGCGCCCGCTGGGCTTCGGCGACATCCTCGACGGCACCATCAAGCTCATCAGGTCCAACCCGAAGGCCGTGCTCGGCCTGTCGGCCGTGGCCGCGCTGCTGGCCGCCATCCCGCTGGCGATCGGGCAGGCGTTCCTGCTCGACGCCATGGGCGGCCTCCTCGACGACCCCGCGGGCGCCGGCGACCCCTACGCGGTCAACGGCCTGGCCAGCCTGACCGCCCAGTACAGCGGCACGCTGATCTCGTACGCGGTGCAGTTCGTGGTCGTCACCCTGCTGACCGGCGTGGTGACCCGGATCCTCGGGCGGGCCGTCTTCGGCGGCGCCATCGGCGCGGGCGAGGCGTGGCGGCTGGTCAAGGGCCGGGTGCCGGCGCTGTTCGGCGTGGTCGGGCTGATGGCCGTGATCATGGTGGTGCCCGTGGTCGTCTACGTGGCGCTCCTGCTGGCGATCTCGCTCAACGCCCCCAGCGGCTCCGGCGGCCTGCTGTTCGGGCTCACCGTCCTTTTCTTGCTCTTCTACCTCGCCTACTACCTGTTCTTCCGCACCCGCTTCGCCTTCGCCTCGCCGGCGGTGGTGCTGGAGGGCAAGGGGCCGATCGAGGCCATGCGCCGCTCGTGGCACCTGGTCACCGGCGACTTCTGGCGGGTGTTCGGCATCCTGCTGCTCACCGCGTTGCTGGTGTGGGTGGTGGGAGGCGTCCTGTCGGTGCCCTTCACGGTGGCGGGCACCCTGTTCGGCATGCTCGGCGCGGGCTCGATGGCCAGCGCGTTCGTGTCCGCCGTGTTCATCGCGATCGGCGCCACGCTCGGCGCCATGCTGACCTACCCCTTCGAGGCGGGGGTGTCCGGCCTGCTCTACGCCGACCGGCGCATGCGCAGCGAGGCGTTCGACCTCGTGCTGCAGACGGCGGCCATCGAGCAGCAACGCCAGGGCTGGGTGCACGCCTCGGCCGACGAGCTGTGGCACCCGTCCAATTCCGCCCGGCCGTGAATCCGACCGTGAATCCGACCGTGAATCCGATCGACAGGGAGGAGGCGGCGCGGCGGGCCGCGAACGAGCTCCTCAAGCCCGAATACGACAAGGAGTCGCTGCTCGAGGAGTTCTGGCGGCGCGTCAACCAGTTCATCGGCGACATCCTCGACGCGGCCACGGGCGGCGGGGAGGTGGGGGGCGTGATCGCGAGCATGCTCATCGTGCTGATCATCCTCACGGTGATCGTGCTGGTCTCGTGGCAGCTGCGCGCCACCTCGCGGCGCAACGCGACGGTCACCGGCGGCCTCTACGGCGCGCGGGCGATGACCGCCGCCGAACACCGCCAGGCCGCCGGACACCTGGCCGCCGAGGGCCGCTGGAGCGAGGCCATCCAGGAACGGCTCCGGGCCATCGCGCGTGACCTGGAGGAACGGGCGCTGGTCGACGGCATGCCCGGGCGTACGGCCGACGAACTCGCGGCGGAGGCGGCGGAGGCGCTGCCCGGCTTCGCGGCCGAACTCGCGGCGGCGGCCGGCTCGTTCGACGAGGTCACGTACGGCGGCGTGCCGGGCACCCACGCGGCCTACGACGCCATGGCGAGCCTCGACGACCGCCTCCGTCAGGCCCGTCCCGTTTCCATGGGGACGGTTCCGGCCGGTGTGGGGGCCGATGTCCCCGGCGGATTCGCCGGGCGGGGGCCCGGCGAGCGGGGCGGCGGGCCAGGACGGACGCCGGGGCCCGGCGGAGGGGTTTCCTGACATGGTCACGCAGCCGAACACGCCGCCGCCGAGCACCCCGCAGCCCGGCCCCCCGGGGGCCGGTGTGGCGCCCGTGGGCGCCGCGCAGCCGGTGGAGGCCGCCCCCACGCCGGGTTCCGGTGGCGGGTGGGGCGGGCCGTCCCAGCCGACCTCCCCCACCGCGCGCTCCGCCTGGAAGGCGAGCCGGATGATCGTGCTGCTCGGTGCGATCCTCGTCCTGGTGGCGGTCGTGGGGGTACTCCTCACGCCGGGCGAGGAGCCGCCGCGGCCGCTCGACCCGGCCGACACCTCGCCGGCCGGTTCCAAAGCGCTGGCCGAGCTGCTGCGCGACCGCGGCGTCACGGTCGACCGGGTCGACTCGGCCGAGGCGGCGGCCGTCAAGGCGACGTCGGGCGACCGCCTGCTGCTGGTCACCGACACCACGTACGTGAGCGAGTCCGCCCTGGCCTCGATCCCGGGCGACCGGCTGATCGTCGGTGATGTGATCGGTCTGAAAACCCTCGCCCCGAATGCCCGAACCCGTCTGGAAACCGCCCGCGTCCGCTCGCGCGACCCCGGGTGCGACCTGCCCGCGGCCGTCGCCGCGGGCAGCGCGTACATGGGCGGGCTGGTGTTCGACGCGCCGTCGGGCGGCACCGCCTGCTACCCGGCCGGGGGCGGCGGCTACACGCTGGTCAGCTACACGCGCGCGGGTGGTCGGACCACGGTCGTCGGCGACACGGCGTTCATGACGAACCGGCACCTGGCCGAGGACGGCAACGCCGCGCTCGCGCTCAACCTGATCGGCACCGGCAGGCCGGTGACCTGGCTGGTCCGCCCGGACGACCCGCCCGTGCCCGACCTGGCCGGCGAACGCGGCCAGTCGATGTACGACCTCATGCCCGACAACGTCCGCTGGACCATCTACATGGCGATCGTCGCCGTCGCCGTCACCGCGTTCTGGCGGGCCCGCCGCCTGGGCCCGGTGGTCGCCGAACGCCTGCCGGTGATCGTCCGCGCGGCCGAGACCGTCGAGGGCCGCGGGCGCCTCTACCGGGCCAGGCGCGCCCGCGAGCGCGCGGCCGACGCGCTGCGCGCGGGCACGATCGACCGTGTGACGCCCCGCCTGGGGCTGGCTCCAGGCGCGGGCCGGCACGAGGTCGTCGCCGCGCTCGCCGTCCGCACCGGCCAGGACCCGCAGCAGGTCGGCGCGGCACTGTACGGCCCGCCCCCGGCCCACGACAGCGGCCTGGTCGCGCTGGCCGGATACTTGGACCTCATCGAAAGGCAGCTGGCATCCTCCCCGGGCTGACGCCGGGGATGACGCAGGAAGGAGGATCAGGTTGCCGTCTCCCGTAACCGAGATCGACTGTTCGGAGGCACACGTGCCTGTTCGTCCCCCGATCCCTCCCCGTCCGACGGCAGGTGCCCTGTGAGCTACGAGCAGACCGTGCGCGTGACGAGCGCCGCCACGTCGGCCGACGCCGCCAGAGACGCGCTGGGCGCGTTGCGGGCCGAGGTGTCCAAGGCCGTGGTGGGGCAGGACGCGGTGGTGACGGGGCTGGTCATCGCGCTGCTGTGCAAGGGGCACGTGCTGCTGGAGGGCGTGCCCGGCGTGGCCAAGACGCTGATGGTCCGCACGCTCGCCGCGGCGCTGTCGCTTGACTTCAAGCGGGTGCAGTTCACGCCCGACCTGATGCCGGGCGACGTGACCGGCTCGCTGATCTACGACGCGAAGACGGCGGAGTTCAAGTTTCGCGAGGGGCCGGTGTTCACCAACCTGCTGCTCGCCGACGAGATCAACCGTACGCCGCCGAAGACGCAGGCCGCGCTGCTGGAGGCGATGGAGGAGCGGCAGGTCAGCGTGGAGGGCGCGGCGCGGCCGCTGCCCGACCCGTTCATGGTGTGCGCGACGCAGAACCCTGTCGAGTACGAGGGGACGTACCAGCTGCCCGAGGCGCAGCTGGACCGGTTCCTGCTGAAGCTGACCGTGCCGCTGCCGCCGCGCGAGCAGGAGATCGCGGTGCTGGAGCGGCACGCGCACGGGTTCGACCCGCGCGACCTGTCGGAGGTGCGCCCGGTCGCCTCCGCGGAGGACCTCGCGGCAGGCCGGGAGGCGGCGGCGAAGGTGCACGTGGCGCCCGAGGTGCTCGGCTACGTCGTGGACGTGGCCCGCGCCACCAGGAACTCCCCGTCGCTGCAGCTCGGCGTCTCACCCCGGGGCGCCACGGCGCTGCTGGCGGCCGCGCGGGCGTGGGCGTGGCTGTCCGGCCGCCCGTTCGTCACCCCCGACGACGTGAAGGCGCTGGCCAGGCCCGCGCTGCGGCACCGCGTGCAGCTCCGTCCGGAGGCCGAGCTGGAGGGCGCGACCGCGGATGGCCTGCTCGACGGCATCCTGGCCTCCGTCCCGGTCCCGCGCTGATGGCCGCGACGATCGGGACCTGCCCATGGCTCCGACGGGGCGAGCCGATGGCGCCCACGGGACGGATCCCATGGCACTGACGGGACGGTACATATGGCACTGACGGGACAGAACGCATGGCACTGACAGGACGGGCGGGGCTGCTGGCCGCGGTCGGCGTCGTGGTCGTGATGCTCACGCCGTGGCCCGGCCCCGCGCTGGCGGGCGTCTGCCTGGTGCTGGCCGTCGCGATCGCCGTCGATCTGGCGCTGGCGGGGGCGGTGCGGCCGCTGCGGTTCCACCGGTCCGGTGACACGCTCGTCCGGCTCGGGCAGCAGGCCGCGGTCGAGCTGATCGTGGAGAATCCCGGCAACCGGCGCGTACGCGGCGTCCTCCGCGACGCGTGGCCGCCTTCGGCGAACGTCTCCCCGCGCATGGCCGGCCTGGACGTGCCCAGGGGCGAACGCCGCAAGATCGTGGTGACGCTGGCCCCGGCCAGGCGCGGCGACCGGTCGTCGGTGGCCGTGACGGTGCGCTCGCTGGGCCCGCTGGGCCTGGCCGCCCGCCAGGGCAACCACCGGGCGCCGTGGACGGTCCGCGTGCTGCCGCCGTTCCTGTCGCGCAGGCACCTGCCGTCCCGGCTGGCCCGGCTGCGCGAGCTGGAGGGCCAGCACCCGGCGCTGGTGCGCGGGCAGGGCACCGAGTTCGACTCGCTGCGCGAGTACGTGGTCGGCGACGACGTGCGCTCCATCGACTGGCGGGCCACGGCCCGCCGCCACGACGTGGTGGTGCGCACCTGGCGGCCGGAACGTGACCGCCGGGTGCTGATCGTGCTCGACACCGGCCGCACCTCGGCCGGGCGCGTGGGCGCCGCGCCGATCGCGATGGCCGGGGCCGCGCCGCCCGGCGGGCTGCTCGTCCGGCCCGACCCGGTGCCGGCGCCGGGCTGGCCGCGGCTCGACTGGTCGATGGACGCGGCGCTGCTGCTGGCCGCGCTCGCCGCCCGGGCCGGCGACCAGGTCGACTTCCTGGCCTACGACCGGGCCGTACGCGCCTGGGTGACCGGCGCCTCGCGGACCCAGCTGCTGTCGTCGCTGGTCAACGTGATGGCGCCGATCGAGGCCGAGCTGATCGAGGCCGACTCGCAGGGCATGGTGGCGGCGATCCTGGCGCGGGCCAAGCGGCGCTGTCTGGTCGTGCTGCTGACCGACCTCAACGCGGCGGCTCTGGAAGAAGGGCTGATGCCCGTGCTGCCGCAGCTGTCGTCCCGGCATCTGGTGCTGGTGGCGGGGGTGTCGGATCCGCGGGTGGCGGCAATGGCGGCCCGCCGGGCGTCGGCCGAGGAGGTGTACGACGCGGCCGCGGCCGAGCACATGCAGCTCGAACGCCGCCGCATCACGGCCCGCCTGCGGCGGCACGGCGTCGAGGTCGTGGACGCGCTCCCGGAGGACATCGCGCCCGCCCTGGCGGACGCGTACCTGGCGTTGAAGTCGGCCGGCCGGCTGTAGCGCGTCCGCAGCGCGTCGAAGGGCGGGGAAAGACGCCCGGCGGGTTTCAGGCGGTCAGGGCGACGTCGGGGGCGCGTTCGAGATCGCCGGTCTCGTGGGCGCGCAGGGCGCGGCGGCCGAAGGCGATCACGTACGTGAGGAAGGCGACCTCGGCGAGCGCCCCGATGCCCACCCGCGCCCACGTCGGCAGCCCCGACGGCGTCACGAACGCCTCGATCAGCCCCGACACGAACAGCACCACGACCAGCCCGAGCGCCACGCCCATCACGGCCCGGCCCTGCTCGGCCAGCGCGTCGAGCCGCCGCCGCGGGCCGGGGTCGATGACCGTCCAGCCGAGGCGCATGCCCACGGCCGCGGCCAGGAACACGGCGGTCAGCTCCAGGAGCCCGTGGGGCATGATCAGGCCGAAGAAGATGTCGAGCTTGTCGCGGGAGGCCATGAGGCCGCCGGAGACGGCGACGCTCTCGGCGTTCACGTAGAGCACGTACGGGATGGGCACGCCGAGCAGCACCGCGTACATGATGACCTGGGCGGACACCCACGCGTTGTTGATCCACACCCGGCTGGCGAACGACGCGGCCGGGTTCTCCGAGTAGTAGTCGGCGAACTCGTGCTCGACGAGCCGGGTGATCTCGTCCTCGGTGAAGACGGACGCCTGGACCTCGGGGTTGGTCGCCACCCACGCGCCGATCACCCACCCGACCGCCACGAACGCCAGACCGGTGACGAGCCACCACCACCGCGCCCGGTAGGCCACCACGGGGAACGTCACCGTGAAGAACCGCACCAGCTCCCGCCAGGCGGGCGTGCGCGCGCCGGTCACCGCGGACCTGGCCCTGGCGACCAGCGCGGACAGGCGGCCGGTCAGCACGGGGTCGGCGGCCGAGGAGCGGACGATCGACAGGTGGGTGGCCACCCGCTGGTAGAGGTCGACCAGCTCGTCCACCTCGGCGCCGGTCAGCGAGGAGCGGGTCTTCACCAGGTAGTCGAGCCGGTCCCAGGCCGAGCGGTGCGCTGTGACGAACGCGTCGATGTCCACCCGACCATTCTGCCGCTCGATCACCCGCACATAGCCGTTAGGCTCCACATATGTCAGCTGTTGTGACCGGCGACGCCGTCGTGGTCGAGGTGCGGGTGGCGCAGATGCCCTCCCGCGCCCTGGCGATCATCATCGACATGGCGGTGCAGCTCGTCGTCCTCATCGGCGCGTACGCGATCACCGGGGCCTTCGCCGTCATCTCCGACCCGGCCATGTCCGCGGCCGTCTCGATCCTGCTGGCCGTGCTGGTGTTCGTCGGCTATCCCGTGTTGTTCGAGACCGTCAGCAAGGGGCGCAGCCTGGGCAAGCTGGCGCTCGGGCTGCGGGTGGTCAGCGACGACGGGAGTCCGGAGCGGTTCCGGCAGGCGCTGGTGCGCGGGCTGGCCGGGATGGTGGAGTTCTGGGTGTTGTCGGGGGCGCCGGCGTTGATCGCCTCGCTGGTCTCGCAGCGGGCGAAGCGGCTCGGTGACGTCTTCGCGGGCACGATCGTGATCTCCGAGCGCGCGCCGCGGCGCGCCTTCGGCCAGGAGATCATGATGCCGCCGCAGCTGGCCGGGTGGGCGGCCACGCTGGAGCTGTCGCAGCTGCCGGAAGACGTGGTGCAGGCGGCCCGGCAATACCTGTCGCGGTGGCACGACCTGTCGCCGCAGGTCCAGCACGAGATGGGGGTGCGGATCGCGACGCGGACGGCGGCCTTCGTGTCTCCCGTGGCGCCGCCGGGGGTGCCGCCGCACGCGTACCTGAGCGCCGTCCTGGCCGAGCGCCGCCGCCGCGAGGAGGCCCGCCTCGCCCAGCGCGCCGGCGCCCCTCCCGCCCCGATCGGCCTGCCACACCCAGCCCCTCACCCGAGCGCTCCGCACCCTTCCCCCTACGCGAGCGCTCCGCAGCCCGGCCCCAACCCGAGCGTTCCGCAGCCCCACCCCGCGCCACCGCCCGCGCCGGAGCCGCCGAAGACGACCCCGGGCGGGTTCGCGCCGCCGCAGTGAGCGGTCAGCCGGCCGTCAGTGGTGGCTCCACCCCGGCCGGTACGACTCCTGCGTCTGCACGTTCAGCCGGTCGACCTTGACGTGCCTGGCGCTGTCCGTCAGCCGGTCGCTGATCTTGACGATGTCGAATCCCTCGTGGAAGTCGGCTCCGTAGATGTAGCCGTTGTAGTAGTACGCGGACCAGATGCCGCCTCCGCCGCCGGCCGAGCGGGGGCCGCGTTCGAAGTAGCCGATCTCCCTCGGGTTGGCCGAGTCGGTGAAGTCCCAGATCGACAGCCCGCCCATGTACCACGCCTGGACCATGATGTCCCGGCCCCTGACGGGGATCAGCGAGCCGTTGTGGGCGACGCAGTTCTCGCTGTCGGCCTGGTGCCGTGCGATCTTGAAGTAGCTCTTGAAGACGAGCTTCCCGCGGACGATCTCGTAGATCGCGTCCGCGCCCTTGGTCGGGCCGGTCGCCTCGTTGCAGGTCGCCGCGCCGCCGCCGCCGAGCTCGTCGGTGAAGACGACCTTCCCGGCGTCGTTGCTGAAGGTGGCCGAGTGCCAGAACGCGAAGTTCGGGTCGGTGGTGCGGGCGGTGATCCGCGGGTTCAGCCGGTCGGAGATGTCGAACAGCACGCCGTCACCCATGCACGCGCCGGCCGCGATGTCCTTCTCGGCGTAGGCGGTGATGTCGTGGCAGCCGCTGGTCGGCAGCAGCAGGCCGGGCTGGGTCTCGTTGCCGCCGTCGGGGAAGACCACCGGGGTGGCCGCGACCTCGGCGGCCGCCGGGTTGCGCAGCGGCACCTTGATGACGGAGATCTTGTCGTGCGGCGGCTGGCAGTCGGGGAAGGTCGCCGACGGGTTGTACGACGACACATAGAGGTAGACGTTGCGGTCGCGGTCGCGGCCCTTGCCGGGGACGAGGGTCAGGGTGTGGGAGCCGCAGTTGGTCTCGACCGACTTGATGTACCTGGGGCGTGCCTTGTCGGAGATGTCGAAGATGCGGACGCCCTCCCACGACTCCTTGATCGTCGCGCTCTGCGAGGTGCTGGCGCACGAGTCGTCGTTGCGCGACGAGTCCACGGCGCTGAACAGCAGGTTTCCGTAGACGCTGACGTCCATCTGGGAGCCGGGGCAGACCACGGAGCTGACGACCGTGGCGTTCTTCGGGTCCCTGATGTCGTAGATCGAGAAGCCGCCGTAGTTGCCGACGTAGGCGTAGCCGTCCTGGAAGGCGATGTCGGTGTTGATGGTGTCGGCGATCGGGGCCGGCTTGGGGATGTTGCGGACATGGCTCACGTTCGAGCTCATGACCACGGCGTCGGGTGGCGGGATGTCGGCGGCCAGCGCTGGCGCAGCGGTCAGGGCTAACGCGCAGGCGGCTGCCGCCATGAGAGTACGGCGCGGAATGGACACTCGGGAGCCTCCTTGATCAGTTTGTCCCGATGGGAACACTCCGGCGAGGACCCCGGGTCGCGAGGGCCTCGCCGGCCGATTACCGGTCAGCGGTCAGTGACCGCGCCCGTGTTCGGGGTACGACCCCTGCGTCTGCGTGTTGAGCAGGCCCATCTTGACGCTGTTGGCCTGGTTCGTACGCGGGTCGTTGAGCTTGAGCACGTCGAATCCGAGGTTGAAGTCGGAACCGTAGACGTAGCCGTTGTAGTAGTACGCCGACCAGAACCCTCCGCTGAGAGGCGGCGCGGTGTTGTCCGGGCCGCGCTCGAAGGAGGCGATCTCGTGCGGGTTGGCCGAGTCGGTGAAGTCGACGACGGAGATGCCGCCCTGGTACCACGCCTGCACCATGATGTCGCGGCCCTTGACCGGGATCAGCGAGCCGTTGTGCGCGACGCAGTTCTCGGTGTCGGCCTGGTGCCGTGCGATCTTGAAGTAGCTCTTGAAGACGAGCTTGCCGTCCACGATGTCGTAGTACGCGTTGGCGCCCTTGTCCGGCCCGATGGCCGCGTTGCAGGTGGCGCGGGTGCCACCGCCGAGCTCGTCGGTGAAGACGACCTTCGTGCCCTTGTTGTTGAACGTGGCCGAGTGCCAGAAGGCGAAGTTCACCTCGTCCCGGACGGTCGCGGTGACCTTGGGCTGCTCGGGGTCGCTGATGTCCATCAGGATGCCGTCACCCATGCACGCGCCGGCGGCGATGCCCTTCTCCGGGTACGCCGTGATGTCGTGGCAGCCGGTCGTGGCGGACTTGCCGTTGGGGTACTGCCCGGGCACGCCGGGGTAGCCGCCGTCGGGGAACAGATGGGGCGTGGCGATCACGCCGGCGGCCGTCGGGTCGCCGAGCGGCACCTTGATGATCGAGATCAGGTCGTGCGGCGGCTGGCAGTCCGGGAAGGAACTGCTGGGGCTGTAGGAGGAGATGTAGAGGTAGACGTTCTGGCCGGACGTGTCGGGCACCAGCGTGTGCGTGTGCGAGCCGCAGTTCGTCTCGACCGACTTGATGTATTTCGGATTGGTCTTGTCGGCGATGTCGAAGATCCTGATGCCCTCCCACGATTCCTTGACGGCGGCGCTCTGACCGGAGCTGCCGCACGAGTCGTCGTTGCGGGAGGAGTCGACGGAGCCGAAGAGCAGGTTGCCGTAGACGCTGACGTCCATCTGGCCGCCGGGGCAGACGACGGAGCTGACGACCCTGGCCTTCTTCGGGTGCTTGATGTCGTAGATCGAGAAGCCGTGGTAGTTGCCGACGTAGGCGTAGTCGCCCTGGAAGGCGATGTCCGTGTTGATGTCGGCCAGGGCCGCGGGCTTCGGCACGTTGGTGACGTGCTGGATGTTGGGAGTCATGACGATCTCGCCGGGCGCGGGGATGTCCGCGGCCTGGACCGGCAAGGTGGCGCCGGCCAACGCGGCAAACGCCACAACTAGGACGAGGGCTCTGCTGCGGGTGGACAACGGGCCAACCTCCCATAAAGAGGGCGTAAATCTACGTCATCTTCGCGCCTCCGGGTGCCGCTGGCCAGCGTCCAATGTGTCAAATTTTGTAGCGTTATAACCTCTTTTCAGAAGGCCATATGTGCCCTAGAGTGCGCATTCTCCGCCGAGTCAGTCAGGGAGGCTGAGTGCGCGCCGCGCTCGTCGACATCGCAGGCCCGGTCATCACCGGCACGGTCGTCGCCGCCACGGTCATCGCTCTCTCCGGCTGCAGCCCCGGCCCGCCGCAGGCGCCGCGGGCCGACTCGACCGCGCCCGTGATCGCTCCGGGACGGCCCGGCGAGCAGGCCAGGACGCTCTCCCCGAGCGAGGCGGCCACCGCCGTCCCCTCGCAGACCCCGAACGCCGCCGACGTCACGTATGTCCAGGACATGATCATCCATCACCGGCAGGCCCTCGACATGGCCCTGCTGGCCCCGAACCGCGCCGGCTCGGCCCGCCTCAAGACCCTCGCCGACCGGATCAGGGCGGCCCAG
>DASUCK010000323.1:0-4542 GCA_036276095.1 Nonomuraea sp.
GCAGGGGTGAGACCGACGGCTCGTCGAGCCCGCGGATCCAGTCGGCCAGGTCGGTGATCTGCATCGCGCAGACCTCGGCGATGTTGAGCCCCCTGATCTTCGAGGACCTGGCCGACTCGCTGAGCCGGGTGCCACCGCACTCGGGACACGTAGTGAACGTCACCGCCCGCTCCACAAACGCCCGGATGTGCGGCTGCATCGCCTCCTTGTCCTTCGACAGGAACGACTTCTGGATCTTCGGGATCAGCCCCTCGTAGGTGAGGTTCACGCCCTCGACCTTCACCTTGGTCGGCTCGCGGTAGAGGAAGTCCCGCATCTCCTGCTCGGTGAAGTCGCGGATCGGCTTGTCGGGGTCGAGGAAGCCCGACTCGGCGTACGTCCGCACGGTCCACCAGCTGTCGGACTTCCAGCCGGGGATGGTGAACGCGCCCTCGGCGATCGACTTGGAGTCGTCGTAGAGCTGGGTCAGGTCGATGTCGGAGACCGTGCCGCGGCCCTCGCAGCGGGTGCACATGCCGCCGAGGCGGGTGAAGGTCTGCCTCACGGCCTTGGCGGCGCCGCGTTCGACCGTGATCGCGCCGCTGGCCCGTACGGAGGGGACGTTGAAGGCGAACGCGCTGGGCGAGCCGATGTGCGGGCGCCCGAGCCGGCTCCACAGGATGCGCAGCAGCGCGTTGGCGTCGGTGGCGGTGCCGACCGTGGAGCGGGGGTCGGCGCCCATCCGCTCCTGGTCCACGATGATCGCCGTGGTCAGCCCTTCCAGCACGTCGACCTCGGGCCGGGCCAGCGTCGGCATGAACCCCTGCACGAAGGCGCTGTACGTCTCGTTGATCATCCGCTGTGACTCGGCGGCGATCGTGCCGAACACCAGCGAGCTCTTGCCCGAGCCGGAGACCCCGGTGAACACCGTCAGCCTGCGCTTCGGGATCTCGACGCTGACGTCCTTGAGGTTGTTCACCCGCGCGCCGTGCACGCGGATCAGATCGTGGCTGTCGGCGGCGTGCGGCGCGGCGGCCTGCCCGCCCGTCGTCGTGGCCATGGTCATGGGGGTCTCCATCTGTTCGGCGAGGTTGGCGAGGGTTGGCGAGGGTTGGCGAGGATTACTGTCTACCCGATCGGTGGAGCCGGGCGGAATGGCGGGGGACGGCCCTCACCGGTCCTGGAGCAGGCCGAGGACGTTGCCGTCGGGGTCGGTGAAGGTGGCCACCAGGCGGCCGCCGCCCACGTCCCGCGCGGGGTCCTTCACGGTGGCGCCGGCCGCGGTCACCTCGGCCAGCTTCGCCTCGATGTCGGCCACGTGCCAGTAGGCGACCGGCGAGGTCATGTTCTGGGCTCCGTTGTCGGGGACGAGCCCGATGTGCTGGCCCTCGGCGTCGAAGCCGACGTAGTACGGGGCGTCGGCCTGCGGCTGGACGCCGAGCAGGGCGGCGTACACCGCCTTGGCCTTCGCGAGGTCGGAGACGGGGTGCAGCACGGTCTTGATGCCCTGGGTTGTCATGATTTCTCCAGCTGTGGGGTGTCGTGGCTGCTCACGCTAGTCGCGGTCGGTCGGACGGCGCTTCTCGAATCCTGACCGGTCCGCTCAGCGAGCGGCGCCGCTCGAAACCTGCCGGTCCGCTCAGCGAGCGGCGCCGCTCGAAACCTGGCCGGTCGCGCCCCCGGGGCCGGCGGTCAGAGGAGCCGGCCGGTGGCGAAGGCGTGGCTGCGGCTCACCAGCGCCCACACCGTTTCCAGCTCGTCCTCGTCGCGCGGCCCGTACACCATGACCATCGTCGGGGGGTGGCGGCCATCCAGGACCACGGGGTGCAGCTCGCCCCAGCCCTTGGCCACGACCTCGGCGGCGTCCTGCTCCGGCAGTTGCATGTGGAGGCTGCCGTCGAAGATGCCGTGCAGGTGGGCGAACTCGGTGCTGTCCCGGACGAACGCGGCCGCCGGGCCGCGCGCGTACTCCGCGGTCACGTGCAGGGCGCGCGTCTCGGGCAGGGAGACGACGCTGGCCCCGACGCGTACGTGGTCGAGGGCGGACATCCGGCGCCACAGCTCCTCCTGCAGCTCGACCGGGGAGATCTGGTCGAGCTGCTGGTGCGGGATCTCCGGATTGGTCTTGGGCCGGGGACCGCGCCGCTCCCGCAGCCCTGCCATCACCGACACGTCTCGCTGTTCTGTGCTCACAGTTCGTCATCTTACAATTACGAATTGTCACCATTCGAGAGTGGTGGGTCGGCTGGACGGCCGGCAGGGTCGGTCGGGCGGCGCCCGGAGAGTCGGTGGGGCCGGTCGTGGGGCGGGGTCAGCCGCCCATGCGGCCCTCGGGCGGGCTCTCGTTCCCGGTCATCGACGCGCCGCCGCCGGTCTGCCCGTACCCGATGCCGCCCGGGGAGTAGTAGCGCCGCAGCCAGGCGGCCAGCCCGTCCAGGCCGGGCAGCAGCACCCGCTCGGTGATGTTCGCCTGGTCGAGCCGCTGCCGGACCTCGACCTTGACCCGGGCCGGGATGGCCCACGCCCGCCACAGGCCGGGATGCCCGTCCAGCCAGTCCTCCAGCTGGTACGTCGGCCCCGAGAACGCCGACAGCACCGACGACTGGTTGACCACGCGCTCGTCCAGCGACGGCGGCTCGAAGAAGGCAAGGAACGGCCGATCACCGCCCAGCCGGTCGAAGCACGCGAGGTCGGGGGCGTGCTGGGCGAGCATCTCGGTGGTGAAGAGCAGGGCGCCCTCGCGGTCGAGGGCCTCGAACAGCGGCTCGGGCAACAGCCGGTGCGCGGCCGCGCAGTCCACCGCGAGCAGTGTGGCGTCCTCCTCCGGCCATGACGCGGTCGCGAAGTGCAGCGCCACCAGTGGCGAGAACGTCCAGTCCAGCAGCCGGGTCGGCAGGCCGTGGTGCTGGCCGAGCGCCAGCCAGTCCCAGAGGGTGGAGCCGGGCGCCTGCCGATGCGCGTATTTCCGGAAATTTCGCATCAGGTGGGATTCGACGGCGGCGTAGTCTCCCTCCAGCCGCGCCAGGCTGGACACGTGCGAGTACGACCTCCTCGCCAGCCCGCGGAACACCAGCGACGAATGCGCGTGCGCCGGCCCGTCACCGCTTCCGGCCGCCCCGATCGCATCGTCCAGTTCCCGCCACGACGACACCGTGACCATGTCCACCCTGGACCGGATTCCCCTGATCGCCACCTCCACACGTCCGCCCGCCGCCCGCCAGGCCGCGCCCGGGGGGGTGAAAGTTTCAGCAAGGAGCCGCAGGTCGGTGCCGGGCGTGCCGGATGGGCGGTTGACGGCCGCGCACGCTCGTGCGATCAAAGCTCGGACAGGGACGATCCCCGTCCCAAATAAGGCTACCGATCCAACTAATTCCGGCGCGGGCCTGATCCGGCCGCAGGAGACCGCTCCGGGGCGTGATGGCCTGACCCCGTATCCACCGCGTGCCCTTCCTGGAGGCCCTGGGTGTTAGCGCTACCGGCAGGAGACGGCTCATGAGACGCCTGGCGATCCTGCCCCTCCTCCTGCTCATCTCCTACCTCCTGCCCGCCGGGAGCGCACGTGCCGACACGAACGTGGCCGGGAGCGCGACCCCGTCGGCGTCGTACACCTCGCCGTGGGAGAGCGTGGCGGCGATCAACGACGGCATCGCCCCGCCGCGCTCCGACGACACCGTCAACCGCCGCTGGGGCACCTGGCCGCAGACCGGAACCCAGTGGGCCGAGCTGACCTGGCCGTCGGCCCAGACGCTCAGGTCGGCCGACGTGTACTTCTTCGACGACGGCGGCGGCGTCCGCGTGCCGGCCTCGTGGCGGCTCCAATGGTGGACCGGCAGCGCGTACGCCGACCTCCCCGGCACGTACCCGGTGGCCGTCAACGCCTACAACACGGTCACGTTCCCGCAGGTCAGCACCACGCGGCTGCGGGTGGTACTGACGAGCGGCCAGGCGTCGACGGGCCTGCTGGAGGTGCGCGCCTGGGCGGCGAGCGGCGGCACGGGCGCCTGGAACCCGCCCGCGCACCTGGTCACCGCGCTCGACGAGGTGTGGCGGCACCAGGAGAGCACGTACCCGAACCTGTACGGGTTCCGCAACTACGGCTGGGACCAGATCATGGCCAACCGCGGCTCGGTCGACTACTGCGTCCGCTGGGACTCCTCGGCCACGGTCACGGCCGCCCAGCGGGACCGGATCCACGCCGCGCTGGCCCGCCAGTTCAGGAAGTGGATGGACGTGGTGGCCGGCCACAACGGCTGGCCGTACGCCGACGTGCCGCTCAGGGTGGTCGGCTGGGCCGTCCGCGACCGGGCCCAGCTGCAGTGGAACGACACCTCGGTCGACGTGTACGTCAACGACATCCGCGAGAACGCCCCGCAGTGCGCCGAGGCGTGCGGCCGGTTCTTCAACCAGAGCGGTTACTACCCCAAGTGCCCGGGCGGCGCGGCGCACCACTACGACATGTCGCTGTGGCTGACGGCCGGGTTCGCCGGCGGCGCGGGCGGCGACTGGGGACAGCGGCTCGGCAGCGAGTACTACCTGAACAACCTCGACGCCGACAACATCCAC
>DASUCK010000324.1:0-2908 GCA_036276095.1 Nonomuraea sp.
GCTTCGAAGCGGAGGGTGCGGGAGACGCCTACGCGGACCGTCGTGCCCGGGGCGATGGTGACGGGCTCGTTGGGTGGGATGTCGTAGAAGTTGGGGTCGCCGGGTGGCTGGATCTGGGTGCCGTTGACGGATCCGAGGTCGACCAGGTTGACGTCCCAGCCGTCGAGGGCCACGCGCAGGTGCCGCCGCGAGACCGACCCGTCGGGGCTGGTCACCTTGGCGGGCCTGGCACTGCCGCCGGCGACCTCGGGCGCGCGCTCAGGGTCGCGGCCGAGGAGGTAGTCGGTCTCCAGGGGCAGCGCGGTGCCGTCGTCGAGCATGAGGACGCCGAGCGAGGGACGCGGCCCCTTGTAGGGGACGAGGGTGCGCTGCACCAGGGCGATGCCGCAGACGGCGCAGTACGGGACGCGGGGGTCGTTGAAGTGGTCGTTCTTGCAGTCGACGCCGTAGACCAGGGGACGGTCGCCGTGGTCGGGCTGCTGCTCCTGGTGCGTCTGCTGCGGCGGCCCGGGGTGGTCGAAGGGGTCGGGCTGGCCGAGCACCGGCGGAGCGGACTGGTCGAAGTGGTCGGGCGGGCCCATGTGGGCAGGGGCCTGCTCGGCGTTACCGTTGCCGGAGGGCGGCTGCTCGTCGTACGAAGGGTACTGCTGATGCGGCTCGGGCAGCGGCGGCAGGGGCTGCTCCTGCGGGTGGAACGGCGACGGCTGGTCCTGAGGCGTGTGGTAGGGGGGCTGGTCAAGGCCCTGGGGCGGCCCGTATGGAGGCGGGGGCGGCTGCTCCTGCGGGTGGAACGCCGGCGGCTGGTCCTGAGGCGTGTGGTAGGGCGGCTGCTCCATGGCCTGGTGGGCCGGCTGGGGGCCGGACGGCGGGCCAGGCACGGCCGGCGGCTTGTCGGCCAGCGGGTACGGGGGCCGCTCGACCTGCTGCTGCGGAGGCGGCGGCTGGATGAGATCGGCCTCGATGTGGAAGGCGGTGTTGGGCATCTCGCTGGTCAGCGGCCGGGACGGCGCGGCGGCCGGCTGGTCGGTGAGCTCGCCCACGAGGCCGGCCCCGTGGACCACCCCGCCGTCGAGGCGCACCGCCGGGTGGGGGCTGCCGGCGCCGGGCAGGCTCAGCTCGACGCGTTCGACGGTGCCGGTGACGAGCCGGTCGGCCCAGGTCAGGGAGTCGCTGCCGGACAGCCGGGTCTCTCCGGAGGAGGTGGCGACGGCGGCCGCGGCCGAGCCGCTGACCAGCACGGCCACGCCGCCGCTGACCGGGCCCGCGACCGCGCACGTGGCCGGGTCGCCGGCCATGTTGGCCGCCAGGACCTGCGCGGCGCGGCGGGCCAGCGCCCGGCCGTCGCCGCCGGAGGCGGCCGTCTCGCGCAGCGCCCCGAGCAGGCCGTCGGCGGTGACCTCGCGCGGATCGCACACCAGCAGCAGCCCGCCCACGTAGGCGACCAGTCCGTTTCCGGGAAGCGGACGCACCACTCCGAAGCTCTGGTCGGTCATGCGTCCTCCCTCATGACGACCGTGCTGCGCTCATTGGTGCCCTCGCTGCGCTCGGTCACTCAACTCTCCTCCCCGGAAGCCGGCGATGTTACGGCACCCGCACTGCCGTGCTGGCCACCAGCCATACGCCTACCCAGACGACGAGGCCGCGTCGCCGCCCCGCCGTCTCGATTCGGTGAACCGGTGGACCGCAACAAACCCCTTAACTGTGCAAGTTTGGCCAAACAGAACACTATCGGCCAGTCGTCGCATCGCAGAAATCGCCGGAGTCGGCTCCGGGCACCTCGGCACCCTCAACCCGAAACTGCTGGACACGACCCTAGCCGGGCCCCGCCGCTTAAACGAGTGGGACAAATCAGACGCCGGTGAAAACCCGGTTCACGTCGGCGGTCGCGAGGACGCCGTAGATCTCGCCACCCCGCTCCACCAGCAGGTATTCGCTGCCGGGGGCGGCGCGCATGGCCTCGATGAGCGGCTCGCCCGTGAGGTCGGCGGCCAGCACCATGGTCGGCTCCAGGGACTTGGCCAGGGACCCGACGTCGACCCAGGGACGGCGGTGCTCGGGGGTGGCCTGCACGGCGGCCTCGTGGACGATCGCGAGGGGGTTGCCGTCGTGGTCGACCACCACCAGGGCGCCCGCCCCGCTCTCCGCGGCCCGCCGCAGCGCCTCGGCCAGTGGCGTCTCGCCGGTCACCGGGATCGCCCTGCGGGCCAGGGCGCGCGCGTTGACCTGCGGGATCCTGGCCCGGATCTTGGCCACGCGCAGCGACTGCGAGGCGCCGATCCAGATGAAGGAGGCCAGCACCAGCGGCCACACCAGCTCGGTGAAGTCGAGCTCCCTGCCGCCCGTGAACGCGGTCGCGACCGGGAAGGCCACCAGCAGGACCGCCAGCACGCGCCCGCCCCAGGCGGCCACGACGGTGCCGGAGCCGGGGTTGCCGACGAGCTTCCACACGCCGGCGCGCAGCATCCGGCCGCCGTCGAGCGGCAGCCCGGGCAGCAGGTTGAACACCCCGACGATGAGGTTGGCCACCCACAGCTGCCAGGTGAGCGCCTCGGCGATGCCGCCGTCGTTGACGAGGTAGACGTCGGCGGCCAGCCCGAGCCCGGCCAGCCCGAGCGAGAGCGCCGGCCCGGCCGCGGCGATGGCGAACTCCTTGCCCGGCGTCGGCGGCTCCTTCTCGATCTCCGACACGCCGCCGAGGAGGTAGAGGGTGATCCGGCGGACCGGCAGGCCGTACGCCTTGGCCAGGACGCTGTGGGCCAGCTCGTGCAGGAGCACCGAGACGTACAGCAGCACCGCGAACACGAACGCCACCGCGTAGGCGGCGGTGTCGCCGAGATGGGGCAGCATGCGCTGCATCTGCGGGCCGAACATCACGGTGATGAAGCCGGCCACCAGGAACCACGTCCAT
>DASUCK010000325.1:0-9938 GCA_036276095.1 Nonomuraea sp.
ACGAGGACAAAGACGTTCCAGACGACTACAAGCAACGCGCCGCCAAGGCGATGGGCTCCGTCCGCACGGTCGCCGCCGCCGCGGCCAAGCACGGCGAGGAATACGTCGCCTCCCTCTACACCGAGCTCGGCACGCGCCTCCACAACCAGGGCATGAGCAAGCAGCCCGAACGCCTCCGCGAGGTCGTCGAGGGCTCCTTGCAGGCCGTCGGGCTCGACAAGGGCCTCGCCGACGCCATGGAATCGGAGGAATGGGACGCCGGGATCCGCGACTCCCACAACGAGGGCATCACGCTCGTCGGCGAGGAGGTCGGCACCCCGATCATCCGCGTCGGCGCCAACGCCTTCTTCGGCCCGGTCATCACCAAGATCCTCAGAGGCGAGGACGCCGGCCGCATGTGGGACGGCGTGCTGGCGGTCACGGAATTCGACGACTTCTTCGAGATCAAACGCACCCGCACCCGGCGGCCGCAATTCGACTGACTCGCGGCGGTGCAATCCTCGTACCCGGACAGGGATAACGCCGGCGACGGTGGAGAAGGCTTATCCCGCACGGCCTCGCGTCAGTCGCGAGCCACTGTCAGGATGGTGACATGCGTCAGCTGTATATCGGCGGTTCCTGGACCGCGTCGGCGTCCGACGAGCCGATCGAGGTCGTCAACCCGGCCACGGAAGAGATCATCGACCGCGTGCCGGCGGGGTCTCCCGACGACGTGGAGGCGGCGGCCGAGGCCGCCAGGAGGGCCTTCCCCTCCTGGTCGGAGACCGCCGCCGCCGAGCGGGGCAAGCTGCTCGGCGACGCGGCCGAGTTGCTACAGCAGCGGGCCGCCGACATCGCCGCGACCATCGCCACCGACATGGGCGCCCCGCTCGGCTTCGCGCTCAAGGTGCAGACGCTCATGCCCGCGGGCGTCCTGGCCTCCTACGCCAAGCTCGCCGAGAGCCACCCGCGCGAGTCGCGCGTCGGCAACTCGCTGGTGGTCAAGGAGCCGATCGGGGTGGTCGCGGCCATCACCCCGTGGAACTACCCGCTGCACCAGATCATCTGCAAGGTCGGGGCCGCGCTGGCGGCCGGCTGCACCGTGGTGCTCAAGCCGAGCGAGGTCGCGCCGCTGGCCGCGTACGCGCTGGCGGAGATCTTCGACGAGGTGGGCCTGCCGCCGGGCGTGTTCAACCTGGTCAGCGGGCGCGGCCCGGTCGTCGGCGAGGCCATGGCCGCCCACCCCGAGATCGACATGGTCTCCTTCACCGGTTCGACGGCGGCCGGGCGGCGGGTGGCCTCGCTCGCGGCCGAGTCGGTCAAGCGGGTGGCCCTGGAGCTCGGCGGCAAGTCCGCCAACGTCATCCTGCCCGACGCCGACCTGGCGGCGGCCGTCAAGGTCGGCGTGGCCAACTGCTTCGTCAACGCGGGCCAGACCTGTTCCGCCTGGACCCGCATGATCGTCCACCGCGACCAGTACGACGCCGCCGTCCGCCTGGCCGTCGAGGCCGCCGGGAAATACCCGGTCGGCGACCCGTTCGACGAGTCCACCCGCATCGGCCCGCTGGTGTCCCAGGTCCAGCGCGACCGCGTGGTCCGCTACATCAACCGGGGCCAGGAGGAGGGCGCCCGGCTGGTGGCGGGCGGCACCGAACGACCCCACGAGCGCGGCTACTACGTCGAGCCCACCGTGTTCGCGGGCGTGGAGCCGGGGATGACCATCGAGCAGGAGGAGATCTTCGGCCCGGTGCTGGCGATCATCCCGTACACGACCGAGGACCAAGCCGTCGAGATCGCCAACGGCACCAGGTACGGCCTGGCCGGCGCCGTCTGGGCGGCCGGCGAGGAACGCGCGGTCGCCGTCGCCCGCCGGCTCCGCACCGGCCAGGTCCACGTCAACGGCGGCAAGTTCAACCCGCTGGCCCCCTTCGGCGGCTACAAGCAGTCCGGCGTGGGCCGCGAGCTGGGCGAGCACGGCCTGGAGGAGTTCCTGGAGATCAAGTCCCTGCAGCTGTGAAACCGGCGGGCCCGGGGTCCTCCCCGGGCTCGCGCGGCGCCCGGGGCAAGTCTCTCGTCACCCTTGCGCCCCCTTTCCGGAGAGTGCGCCCAGGCCCTCCCGGCTACGCGCGCAGCATGATCTTGCGGGCCTCGTCCTTGGGGAGCCGGTCGACGTACAGCCTGCCGTCGAGGTGCTCGGTCTCGTGCTGGAAGCAGCGGGCCAGGGAGCCGCGGGCGCTGACCCGCACCGGCCGCTGCAGCCGGTCGAACCCCTCGACGGTCACGCCCGCGGCCCGCGCCACCCGGGCGTACACCGGCAGCCGGGTCTGGCGGTCGGGCACCGACAGGCAGCCCTCCTCGTCGACGATCTCCTCGGCGTCGTCGACGGTCAGCGTCGGGTTGATCACGTGCCCCTTGCGCTTGTTGATGTCGTACACGAACAACCGACGGGACACGCCGATCTGCGGTCCGGCCAGGCCGACGCCGTTGACCGCGTACATCGCCTGGAACATCTCGTCGATCAGGCGGCGCAGCTCCCGGTCGAACTCCGTGACCGGTTCGGCGGGCGTACGCAGGACCGGATCGCCGATGACGCGGATCTCTCGCATGGACCCCTGCTTTCGTAAGGACTGGACAACCGACACGGTCCTTACTCTAGCCAGCGAGCCACAGGTGTGGGGCTGTGGAAGACTGGGCGGGTGCGTGTCTACATCGGTGCCGACCATGCCGGCTATGAGCTGAAGAACCACCTGGTGTCCTGGCTGAAGGACCACGGGCACGAGGTGACCGACTGCGGTCCCTTCGTCTACGACGCCGAGGACGACTACCCGGCGTTCGTCCTGCGCGCCGCCGAGGGCGTCGCCGGCGACCCCGCCAGCCTGGGGGTCGTGATCGGCGGCTCCGGCAACGGCGAGCAGATCGCCGCCAACAAGGTGCGCGGCATCCGCGCCGCCCTGGCCTGGAGCGAGGAGACCGCCGCCCTCGCCCGCGAACACAACAACGCCAACGTCGTCAGCCTCGGCGCGCGCATGCACTCGCCCGAGGACGCCACCAGGTTCGTCGAGGTCTTCCTGACCACGTCGTTCACCGGCAGCGAGCGCCACAGCAGGCGCATCGCCCAGCTGACCACCTACGAGACGATCGGCCAGCTGCCCTCGCTACCGTGACCGGCCCGCCCTGGCGGACCCGCCGTGCCCCGCCCGCGCCGCGGCGGTCACGATCGGCCCCTGCGCTTGGCGTCGTGGCGGGGCATCTCGTCGCGCAGGGGCCGCCGGTCGGCGGCCTCCTGCTGCTCCTTCGACGGCCTCGACACGTCGCGGGCGCGCATGGCGATGGTCGCGGTGATCTGCAGACTCTGCAACGCCATGCGTCGAGCCTACGTCTAGAATCCCCGTCCCGCCCACGGTTTGGGGCTCCAGGACAGCGCGGTGGCCAGCGCGCGGCCCGTGCCGGGGGAGTGCTCGCGCAGCAGGCCGGCGCCGAGCTGCGGGACAAGCTGCCCGTCCCCCATGTACGCCGACCCGAGCGCGTTCACCGGCACGGTGAGGTCCGGCTCGTCGTGCGACGGCTTGCACTCGGCGCCCGTCGGGTCGGCGGTGAGCCGCCAGCGGCCCGCGTTCCACGGGCACACGTCGTCCTCGACCTCGATCACCACGTCCACCGGCGCGGAGTAGGCGCGGGCGGCCAGCGCCCGGTCCACCCGCACCAGGCGCACCCACAGCTCGTCGACCCAGCGGGCGCGCAGCTGCCGCTGGTCGGCCAGTAACGCCGTCAGCGGGTCGTCCACCGGCCTGGAATAGGCGTGGACCCTGCTCACCAGGTCGCGGTCGAGGACGCTGCGCCACAGCAGCGCGTACGCCGCCGGGTCGAGCGCCTCCAGCTCCTGCAGCCGCAGCTCACCGTTGGGGATGTCGCACTCGTCCCACGAGCTCTTGACCCGGAACAACGCGTACCCGCGCACGCCACCGTCGTCCTCGGCCAGCACGCAGCGCAGCGGGCCCCTGCCGCGCTGGTCGAACTCCTCGTCGGCCAGCGAGGTGTCCCAGAACGCCGGGCGGCGCTCGTAGCGGCCGGGGCGGGCGGGCACCACCGACGCGAACAGCTTCTCCAGGTCGGCGCGCGCCCGGGCCGGGCTTGCCACCCTGATCCGCAGCGCCGGGTCGACCGGCGCGTTGCGCACGAACGCCGCGCCGCGCGTGTCGATGGAGAAGGTCAGGTTGCTCGTGGCGCGGCCGTACCCGAACCTGCCGTAGATCGCCGACTCGGACGCGTACAGGGCGGCGACGGACTCGCCGCGGTCGCGGATGTCGGCCAGTTGCCGGCGCATCATCGACGACAGCACCCCGCGGCGCCGGTGGGACGGCAGCACGCCCACGGAGGTCACCCCGGCCACGGGCAGCCGCCCGCCGGGCACCGTCATGGTGAGGCTGAGAACGGTGGTGACGCCCGCCATGACCGAGCCGTCGAAGACGGCGAGGGTACGGTCGAACTCGGTCTCGGCCTTGAACCGCTCCAGCTGCGCCGGGTGGATCGAGTCCGCGAAGGCCTCGTCCAGCAGGCCCGTGAAGGCCGGCCATTCAGACACGTCAATGGGACGGATCGCGTACGTCATCAGTCCACGGTAGGAGCGGGCAAAGGCGGAAGGCCACTCAATATCGGTGCTTAATGATCAAGGCGTTGGTCAAGTGGGCTGCCCAAACACGGGTCAGACCGATACAGTCAGGCCCATCATGAGTTCCCGTCCGGCGCCGCTGATCCCGCCACGGGTCCGCGCCGCCCTGGTGCGGGTGCCGTTCCTCGTGCCCGTTGTCCGTTTCCTTCGCCGGGGGCCGCTGGCCCGCGACCGCAACCTGCTCATCACCCTGGCCGTGCTCGCGCTCGTCATCGGCGGGCTGGCCGCCAGGGTGTCGACCGAGTGGTTCTCGCCGTCGCTGCTCATCCTGGTCACCCTGATCGGCGGGCTCCAGCTGCGGCTGCGCAGCCTGGTCAAACTGCTGGTCGCCGTCGGCGCCGCGCTCGGCTACATCGCGATCGTGCTCGGCGCCGGCCGCATCGGGCTCGGCCTGTCCGTGACGATCGTGTTCACCACCGTGCTCGCCGTGCTCATGGCCCGCACCAGAGGCAAGCTGGGCGTGCAGGGGCTACGCGGCGACGCGATGCTGCTGGAGCTGCGCGACCGGCTCAGGAGCCAGGGCGAGCTGCCCCCGCTGCCGAAGGACTGGGGCGGCAAGGTCGTGCTCAAGCAGGCCGGCGGGTCCTCCTTCGGCGGCGACTTCCTGGTGTCCATGCGCGACGGCGACATCGTCGAGGTCGCCCTGGTCGACGTGTCCGGCAAGGGCGTCGACGCCGGCACCAGAGCGCTGCTGCTGTCGGGCACGTTCGGCGGGCTGCTCGGCTCGGTCGACGACTTCCTGCCCGCATGCAACGCCTACCTCCACCGCCAGCGCGGCGACGAAGGGTTCGTGACCGCCGTCCACGTCCGCCTCGACCTGGCCACCGGCGACTACACCATCACCTCCGCCGGCCACCCGCCCGTGGTCAAGTTCGACGCCGGCACGGGCAACTGGCAGGTCGCCGCCGCCAAGGGCGTGGTGCTCGGCGTCGTGCCCGACCTCCACTGCGAGCCCGACAGCGGCACCCTCCGCAAGGGCGACGCGCTGCTGCTGTTCACCGACGGGCTGATCGAGCAGCCGGGCCGCGACATCGACGCCGGGCTCGACCGGCTGCTCGGCGAGGCCGAGCGGCTACTGCCCTCCGGGTTCCGTGACGGCGCCAAAGCGCTGGTCAACGCCATGGCCTCGGGCCACAACGACGACTGCGCGCTCGTGCTCATCTGGCGCCCGTAGTGACGTTCTTCACGGGTCAAGTCGTGATCGCGGTCACTGGCGACGGCCCGGCCCGGCTGTAATCCTCGTGGTGTCCGGGGCTCCGGTGGTGCGGCGCGGCGCCACCGGAGCCCCGCTTCACGGGTCAGAGCCAGCCGGAGTCGCTCGCGATGCGTACCGCGTCGACCCGGTTGCGCGCGCCGGTCTTGCACATGATGCGCGACAGATGGTTGCGTACGGTGCCGACCGACAGGAAGAGCTGATCGGCGATCTCCGTCGACCGAGCCCCGCCCGCCGCGATGCGCAGCACGTCCAGCTCCCGCCTGGTGAGCGGGTTGGTCGCGCACCGCAGCGCGGCCACCGCCAGCTCGGCCTCGATGGCCCGCCGTCCCGCCGCCACCTGGCGCACCCCGTCGGCCAGCCGCTCCGGCGGCACGCACAGACTCATGAATCCCAGCGCCGGCCCCGCCAGCGCCTTGCGCACCTGCGCCGGGTCGGGCCGCGCGGACAGGATCAGCGCCCGGCACCGCGGCGCCTGTTCGGCCAGCTCCGCGACCACCGGCAACCCCGGCAGGTCGAAGTCGACCACCGCCACGTCCGGCCGGCTCGCGCTGGCCGCCCCCACGACCTCCTCGGCGTGTCCCACCTCGGCGACGACCCGCAGGTCGGGTTCGGCGCCGAGCGTGGCCAGCAGGCCGCGGCGCACCAAGGGCAGGTGCTCTGCGATCAGTATTTTGATCAAGACGTCCCCCTCCGTCGTCTCTTAGGGTGTTCGTCTGATCGCGCACTGTCAATGCCCGCCAAAGCCGCGGCAAGCCCGTGGGGCGGGGGAGTTCGACTACTCTGGGATGGTCGGCACCCGTCCGCCTTGCCCTGGAGCGCGCCCAAGATGAACTGGCTCTATCTGGTGGGGATCATCGTCTTCCTGCTCGGACTGATGGTCTCCATCGCCCTGCACGAGCTCGGCCACCTCGTGCCCGCCAAGATCTTCGGCGTCAAGGTCACCCAATACATGGTCGGCTTCGGCTCGACCGCGTGGTCCCGGCGCAGGGGCGAGACCGAGTACGGCATCAAGTGGATCCCGTTCGGCGGCTACATCCGCATGATCGGCATGCTGCCGCCACGTCCTGGCGACGACCCGGCCAAGGTCCGCAGCACGGCGACGGGGCCGTTCCAGGGCCTCATCGAGTCGGCCCGCGACGCCGCGCAGGAGGAGGTGCGGCCCGGCGACGAAGACCGCGTCTTCTACCGGAAGAAGTGGTGGCAGAAGATCATCATCATGTCCGGCGGCCCGCTGATGAACTTCGTGCTCGCGTTCGTGTTCTTCAGCATCCTCCTGGTCGGCATCGGCCTGCCGACCTGGGCCCCGATCGTGTCCCCCGAGACCAACACCTGCGTGATCCCGATCTCCCAGCAGCGCCAGACCTGCACGTCCGCCGACAAGCCCACCCCCGCCGCGCAGGCGGGCATGAAGCCCGGCGACCGCATGGTCTCCTTCGACGGCCACAAGATCGAGAGCTGGGAAGACGCGACCCGCCTGATCCGCTCCCACGGCGCCGGCCCGGTCAAGCTCGGCATCGTCCGCGACGGCAAGCCGATGACACTCGACGTCAGCCTCATCGCCCAAGACCGCCCCAACCTCGAAGACCCCGAGAAGATCGACAAGAACGTCGGCTTCCTCGGCGTCCTGCCGACCGAGGTCATGCAGCGGCAGAGCATGGGCCAGGTCGTCGGCTACATGGGCGAGCTGACCGCCCGCGTCGCCGGCTCCCTGCTCAACCTGCCGGAGAAGATGGTCGGGGTCTGGCACGCGGCCTTCTCCGGCCAGGAACGCGACCCTGAAGGCCCTGTCGGCGTGGTGGGCGCCGGCCGCATGGGCGGCGAGATCCTCGCCTCCGACCTGTCCAGCGAGAAGAAGATCGCCATCTTCGTCAACCTGCTGGCCGGCTTCAACCTCGCGATCGGCATGTTCAACCTTCTCCCGCTGCTCCCGCTCGACGGCGGCCACATCGCCGGCGGCATCTGGGAGGGCATCAAGCGGGCGTACGCCAAGGTCATGCGCCGGCCGGAGCCGAAAGCCGTGGACATCGCGAAGGTGCTGCCGCTGACGTACGCGATCGCCATCGTCATGATCGTCATGGCCGGCCTCCTGGTCTACGCCGACCTGGTCAACCCGCTCACGCTGACGGGCTGACGCCCTCGACCGGTCGCGCGCCCTGCTGTTCTGCGGCCGCGGCCCTCTGCGTGTTCTGAATCCACCGAGTCCCCCCGTCGCTCACGGGGCTCACCGCGCAGGCAGGCTTTCGCCGCCGACCCGTGAGGACGAACTAACCCCATGGAGACAGACCCGCCCCCTTGCCCCAGCCGCACTCCAAACGCCCTCGGCGATGTCTACGCTTGGATGTCACCACGGCGAGGCGGGGTGCCACGCCGGAGGAGGCACTCATGACCGACAGCGCATCAGGCAGCGGCGGAGAACCCCCGACCATGCCGGCCGGGCTCGGCCCCCCGCACCAACAACACGTGGTTCAGCTCGGCGGGGTCCAGAACAACTACTACGGGTCTCCGCAGCAGCCGGCGATGGGTCATCCGGATCTGGCCACGCAACGCCAGGGCTTCTTCTTCGAGTTCCTGCGGCAGGCACTGAAACAGGCCGAGACCACGTTCCGACTCAGCGTGATCTTCATGTCGGCCGGCGCCGTCATCCTGCTCACCGGCGGCGTCCTGGCCCTGGCCAACGCCGGCAACCCCGACTGGAGCTACCTCCCCCTGCTGACCAGCCTCAGCGGGATCCTCATCACCACCTGCGGCGGCGCCTTCGCCCTCCACTCCAACCGCGCCCGCAGACACCTGACCGCGCAGGCCGACCGCATCCACCAGAACATCCAGTCCGACCTCACCCTCAACCAGACCCTCGACCTGATCGACCGCGTGGACGACCCAGAACTCCGCGACCGCCTCAAGTCGATCACGGCCCTGCGCGTCCTCGGCCTGAGCCCCGAACCGAACGCGATCGCCGACCGCCTCCTGCCACAGCACGCCGACCCCACCCTCCAGATCGGGCAGTACCCTCCAGCCGACCCACCATCCACAAGCCCAAGCTGACCGCCGCGCCGCCGTTGGCGTAGCGGGCCCCGTTGGAGGGGCGCCCCGCCAAGCGACGAGATCCCCGTCGTGGAGCCCTGCGGCGTCCCAGTGGGCAGGGCGCCCGTCCCGCCGTACGTCGCTGCGCGCCGCGCTGTCCGGGCCGGCGGAGACACGAAGACCAGAAATCCAGGCGGACCGCTCGCGCTGCCCGAGAGTCGCGTAGACGCGCTGGCGCCTGGAAGAGATCTCGCCACTCGTCGGCCACAGCAGCACGGCGACGACCGAGGCCGTCCGCCGAAAGCGGATCCGTCCCGTGGCCCGGTCCGGGGCCGTCGCCATGGATCGCAACTTCGGAACGCTCCGGGCGTCACAGTCAAGAGGATGGACGACCAGAAGGCCCCTCCCGATCAGGAAGGGGCCTTCTGGTTGGTCGGGGCGACAGGATTTGAACCTGCGACTTCTTGCTCCCAAAGCAAGCGCGCTGCCAAGCTGCGCCACGCCCCGTTTCGCCGAGTGCGCATGCGCTCCGAGACTCCGGTACGCTTACGCCCTGAGACGACCGGATGAAGTCTAGACCAGAGTTCGACCGGTTCGCGCGGACGTAGCTCAATGGTAGAGCCCTAGTCTTCCAAACTAGCTACGCGGGTTCGATTCCCGTCGTCCGCTCCACATGGCGAAGGGCCAGGTCACCGGGTGGGTGCCTGGCCTTTCTCGCGTCCGGTGGAAGATCGGCGCGGTGCCGTGGTGTTGCGCAGGGCATGGAGCCGATTGCGCCGGAGCGCGGGCCCGGACGGTTGATCAGTTTGACCGGGGCGTCGAGTTCCGGAAGCCGACTCCCGCCACGGGCGCGCGGCGGCGCTCGACGAGCCGTTCCTCCACGTGTCCTCCGGTCCTCCGGTCCGTTCGTGGCGCGCGGGATGCTTCTCGCGCGGCGTTCCCGATCTGGCGGCGGCACCTGGCCGGGCTGCTGGACGGTTTCGGCGTCTCCCTCGTCGGCGTTCACTGCGACCTGGCCGAGCTTGACAGCGGCGGGCAGGGGTGGGCGGGTGT
>DASUCK010000326.1:0-6590 GCA_036276095.1 Nonomuraea sp.
ACCGTGCGGCGGGCGCGCACGCCGGAGGGCCGGCTGTTCACGATCGCCGACACCGTCGGATTCGTGCGCCACCTGCCCCACCAGCTGGTCGAGGCGTTCCGCTCGACGCTGGAGGAGGTCGCCGAGGCCGACCTGATCCTCCACGTGGTCGACGGCTCCCACCCCGACCCCGAGGGCCAGCTCGCGGCGGTGCGCGAGGTGCTCGCCGACATCGACGGCGCCTCCGAGATCCCCGAGATCGTCGTGGTCAACAAGGCCGACGCCGCCGACCAGGCCGTCATCGACCGCATCACCAGGCGCGAGCGCCGCAGCGTCGTGGTCTCGGCGCGCACCGGCACGGGCATCCCCGAGCTCGTGGCGCTCATCGAGCGTGATCTGCCGCGGCTCGACCATGAGGTCCACCTGCTGGTGCCGTACGGACGGGGCGACCTGATCTCGCGGGCCCACAAGGAGGGCGAGGTGATCTCGGTCGACCACGTCGAGGACGGCACGATCCTGCACGCCCGCGTGCTGCCGAGCCTGTTTCAGGAGCTGGAGCGGGTGGGCAAGCCGGTCGAGCGCGTATCGTGAAGGTCATTTGACGATTCGGGCCGGGCGTCACTCCCTGCTGCGGTACGGTGGCGGCGCCTGGCACTCGGGGCGTGCCGCCGGCACCGGCGGGACGTCACGGCACGGTTGGGCAGGTCTTGCCGCAAAGCGTGCAGAGCTGCCCAAAGACGGCAGTGGTCCGCGAACCCCAGGTGTTGCTACGATTGGGCGGACCTGACGTAGGTCTGGCCAATGGGTGTGGGTCTGGGTTTCGGATGATGACTACTGATGCCGAAGTCGTCAGCGGGGGCCATGAGCACGAGACGGGGCTGGGTGACGGTTGGGATAGGTGGTCTTTCTTCCGAATAACCCTGTACACCAGCCCGACATGTGAAATAACGTAACTGAACTGAAATCGCTGGATCATGACTCTGGCGATCCGTTCACCGCAGACACGACGCGGATGAGAGCAGGAGACCCCCCATGTCGTCCGGACCCGGAGCGGACTCAGTGGGCGCGGCACAGGCCGTGCGCTGGGCGTTGCGCTCGCGCGGGGGCTCGCGCAGGGCGGTGATGCGGTGACCGTTCGGCTCCTGACCAACATCGGCCGCCTCTGGACCGGCAACGAAGTCCTCAGCAACGCGGCCATCCTCGTTCACAACGACTGCATCGCGTGGGTCGGGCGCGCGCCCGACCTGCCGCAGAGCGTCCCCGGAGTCGTCGACGACATCGTCGACGTCGACCACGTCGAAAACCTCGGCGGCGCGCTCGTCACGCCCGGCCTCATCGACGCCCACACCCACCCCGTCTACGCCGGCAACCGCTACGCCGAGCTGGCCATCCGCACCGGCGGCTCCAGCGCCGCCTCCATCACCGCGGCCGGCGGCGGCGTCGGCTCCACCGTCACCGTGACCCGCGGCACCGATCCCTGGACCCTCTGCAACGGCGTGCGCGAGCGGCTGCGCGCCTGGCTGCTCAGCGGCACCACCACGGTCGAGGCCAAGACCGGCTACCACCTCACCCGCGACGGCGAGCTGGCCGACGTGCGGCTCCTACGCGAGCTGGAGAAGGAGCCGATGATGCCGCGGGTGCACGTCACATTCCTGGCCGCCCACGTCGTGCCGCCCGAATACTTCGGCCGCCAGCGCGAATACGTCGAGGCCGTGGGCGCCTGGTGCGCCGACGCGGCCGCGGCCGGCGCCGACAGCGTCGACGTCTACTGCGACGAGGGCTACTTCACCACCGAGGAATCCCGCTGGGTCCTCGCCTCCGGCCGTAACGTCGGCCTGCTGCCGCGCATCCACGCCGGCATCTACAGCCGCCGCGGCGCCGTCCAGCTGGCCGCCGAGCTCGGCTGCGCCTCCGCCGACGGCCTGCACCACATGTCCGACGAGGACATCGCGATCATGTCCCGCTACGGCGTGCCCGCCGTCGTCTGCCCCGCCACCGCCCTCCAGCGCGGCCACCTGCCGCCGGTCCGTCAGATGATCAAGCACGGCGTGCAGATCGCCCTCGGCAGCGACCACAACCCCGGCTACTGCGGCATCACCTCGATGTCCCTGGTGATCGCCATGGCGGTGTCGGCCTTCGGGATGAGCGTCAACGACGCCCTCCGCGCCGCCACGCTCGGCGGCGCCACCGTCCTCGGCGCGCCAGACCGCGGTGTGCTGGCCCCCGGCCGGCTCGCCGACATCGTGCAGTGGGACGCCGACCACGAGGGCGCCTTCGCCTGGTCCTTCGGCCTGAAGCCGCGCCGGGTCTGGCGGGGTGGCACCCCGGTCCAGTAGCCGATCTCGCGAGATGCCGGGCCCGGTCGCCGTTGTCACGGACTCGACGGCCTATCTGCCCGCGGTGACGGGGGTCACGGTGGTGCCGATGCAGGTGGTCGTGGGCGGGCGGGCGTATGACGAAGGGGGGCCGTCGCCCGGATCCGGGGCGTCGGCGGCGTCGTATGGTGGCGGGGCTCGTGGCGACGGCTCTCGGGATGGGGCTCAGGGTGATCGCGGCGGCGTTCACGGTGAGGGTGTTCGCGGTGGGGTTCAGGGTGATCGCGGCGGGGCTCACGGCGAGGGTGTCCGGGGTGGAGCGTCTGGTGCGGGTTTCTGGAACCGGGATCCGGGCGAGCTCGCCGGCGCCAGCACGTCCCGGCCGTCGCCGGCCCGCTTCGCCGCCTGCTACTCCTCCCTGGCCGAGGCAGGGGTGGCGGGCGTGGTCTCGATCCACCTGTCGGGCGAACTGTCGGGCACGGTCGAATCCGCCAGGGCGGCAGCCCGGGACGCACCTGTACCGGTGGAGGTGGTCGACAGCCGCTCGATCGCGATGGGCCTGGGATATCCGGTGCTGGCCGCCGTACGAGCCGCCGGAGACGGCGCCTCCCCGCAGGAGGTCGCCTCGGTGGCCCGCCGCCGCGCCGAAACCACCCGCACCTTCTTCTACGTCGACACCCTCGACCATCTCCGCCGCGGCGGCCGCATCGGCACCGCCGCCTCGCTGCTCGGCTCAGCCCTCCTGATCAAGCCACTCCTCCACATCGTGGACGGCCGCATCTCACTCCTCGAAAAGGTCCGCACCTCCACCCGCGCCCTCGCCCGCCTGGAAGACCTGGCCGTACAGGCCGCGGGCACCGGCCCGGTGGAGGTGGCCGTCCAGCACCTGGCAGCCCCGGCCCGCGCGCAAACCCTGGCGGAACGGTTACCTCAGCGGATTCCCGGGCTGGCGGACCTGAGAGTGGTGGAAGTCGGCCCGGTGATCGGCGCGCACGTGGGCCCGGGAATGCTCGGCCTGACCGTAACACCGGCCCACACTTCCGACACCGCGACGTAATCACCTGTCACCGCCGTCGGCCTCGCAAGGGCAGTCAGCGGGGTGGCACACCCGTATCCGGGGAACTCCGCGCCTTCCGGCAGTCTGACAACGCTCCGCCTGAGCGTCTCAGAGGCCGCTTTTTCCACAGCCCTGTCAATCGGGCGTCCGTTGTCCCCAGAACCCCGCTCGGGCCCTCTCAGCGCCCGCCAGGGCCCTAGGTTTCTCGCGTGCGAAACCCCGATCTGACCGCAGAACGCGCCATAGCCGAGTCCCGGCTACGGTCGATCATGCACCCGGCCCACCGCCCTCGCCGGCGTCTCGCGCGGCGCGGAGGCGGCGACGACAGCATGCGGACAGACGGCGGCGTGCGGCCAGGGCGCAGGACAAGCACCGATCCCACCCAGACGCACGACACCCCTGCCGACATCGCCCTCGGACGGTCCAAGTCCCACCACGACCGGCACGATCACGACCGGCACGATCACGACCGGCAGGACCACGGGCATGGCCATGGCTCTGTGCCTGGGCGCGGCCATGACGCTGAGCACGGGCATGACCCCGATCGGGATGCTCCCACACCCCGCGGCGATGCCGGTTCGCCCTCCGCCGCACCCGCCCACAACGCCGTGTCCGTGTCCGTGCCCGTGTCCGGGCCCGTCGCCGTACCACCCTCTTTCCCGGCATTCCGCGCAGCCCTGGCTTCCCAGGGGCCCGCCGTCGATCCAGGCAAGCCGGGCCTTCGCGTCCTGCTCGCACTGGCCGCCCTGGCGGTCGCCGTAGCCGCATTCTTCGTATGGCGATCTCAACCCACTCCGGAGCCGCTGCCACCTCCCACACCCATCGCGCCTGCGACGCCGTCCCCGACCTCCAAGGTGACCGTTCACGTCGCCGGCAAGATCCGCAAACCAGGCGTCTACCTTCTCCCGTCAGGCGCCCGAGTCGCGGACGCGGTGACGGCAGCGGGCGGGGTGGCCCGTGGCGCCTCCACAGGCTCACTCAACCTCGCCAGACGCTTGATCGACGGCGAGCAGATCCTGGTAGGCGCCACCGCACCCCCAGGCGCTCCCGGCGCTCCCCTCGATCCCGCCACCGCCGTCCTCGATCTGAACGCCGCCACAACCGAACAACTCGAACAACTTCCAGGCGTAGGCGAGGTCCTGGCCGCCCGCATCACCGAGTTCCGCGACAGCCACGGCGGCTTCACCAGCGTGGAGCAACTCCGCGAGGTGAGCGGCATAGGCCCACGAAAATTCGAGGAGATCAAGCCAAAGGTCCGCGTCTGACATGCCCGCCCCACGCCCCCACCCGGCACAGCGCACGCCTTACGACCAATCGGCGGATGCCTCCCGAGGCCCCAGCCCGGCATGCCCCTGCGCCAGCGCCCACAGGCGGGACCGCGATACCCGTAAGCCGCATCCCGGCAACCGCAAGCCGCACCCTGATACGTGCAAGGCGGATTCCACCACCTGCCAGGCAGGAAGAGATGCTGCCGACCCCGACGCTCGCACCTACGCCTGGCCCCTCGCACTTCCCGCCGTCGCCGCATGGGCCAGCGCCCTGCTCCTTCTCGGTTGTGCGGCGTCCGTGGGCCTGACCGTATCGGTATCGGCGCTCGTAGCCGCCTCCGTCCTGGCGTGGCGCACTCGTATATGCCGGATACCACCGACCTGGCCGAACCTTCGGCCGACGCCGTTCACGGGGCCCAGCACGGGGCCCAACACGGAGCGAGCGGCGTGCCTAGAAGCGAATGCGTCCACGAGGACGTCCGCCGAGCCTGATCGCAGCCGAGTTGGAGTGCCTTCCCGGTGGCAGTTGTGGGTTTCCCGATCGCCGGCTCAGGCGGTCGCGTGGCGCAACGTCGCCGTGGCCATGCTGATCTGCACAGCGGCCGTCTCGGCATCGGCCGCCTTCCGCGTACAGGTGCTCACGTCGGGGCCGGTGGCCGAGCTGGCGGCGAAGGGGGCGTCCGTCACCGCCAGGATCGTGCTGACGGACGACCCCCGGCGTAGAACACGCGGAAGCGGACACTTCGGTCAGGACAGTTATGTGATCGAGGCGTCCGTGACCACGATCCAGAGCGCTGGAGGCCGGCAGTCCGTCCACGTGCCCGTCACCGTGTTCGCCGGCGGCTCGGAGTGGGGTTCCTTGCTCCCCAGCCAGCAACTCGAGGTCACCGGCCGCCTGGCGCAACCGACTCCCGGCGATCTCGTGGCGGCCATCGTGTTGGTCCGTGGCCCACCACGGGTCCTTACGACCCCGTCCGACCTCCAGACGGTCGCAGGCAGCCTGAGGTCCGGCCTGCGAGCCGCCGCCGACGCACTCCCTCCGGACCAGCGGGGGCTCCTCCCGGGTCTGGTCGTCGGCGACGTGTCTCGCATGGATCCCCAGGTGGCGTCCGACCTCAGGGAGACCGGCATGAACCACCTTCATGCCGTGAGCGGCGCCAACCTCGCCGTCGTCGCCGGTGCCGCCCTGGCCATCTCGCGCCTGCTCGGCCTCTCTCTGCCCATGAGGGCGGGGTTCGCCGCCCTTGCGATGATCGCGTTCGCCGTGGTGGCCCGCCCGTCACCAAGCGTCCTGAGAGCGCTCCTCATGGGCTTGGCGGCGGCCATCGCCCTCGGCACAGGCCGGGCCAGGGATGGAATGGCGGCCCTTTCGGCAACAGTCCTGCTGCTCATGCTCTTCACTCCGGAGCTGGCGCGCTCGTACGGCTTCGCCCTCTCGGTAGCCGCCACCGCCGGCATCCTGCTCCTCGCGCCACGCTGGCGCGACACCCTGTCGCCACCGAGAAGCGCCGACACATCCGCTCAGGAGGAACATCGCATCGCAGCTCGCGGCGGTTTCCGACCTTCGAAGGAAGAGGGCGGCGGCCCGTCGCCCGGTGCGTCAGAGAGGCGTGCAGGAAGGCGCCGAGCGGCAGCGGAGGGACTGCGGCGGGCAACTCGGGGTCGGGAGTGGGGGAGAGCGGTGGCGCGGTGGCGGCGGCGGGTTTCGTTCTCGGGGTGGATGGCTGAGGCGGTGGCTGTGCCGGCCGCGGCGCAGGTGGCGGTGACGCCTGTGCTCGTGTTGATGTCGGGGCAGTTGACGCCGGTGGCGGTGCTGGCCAATCTCCTCGCCGCTCCCGCCGTGGCTCCCGCAACGCTTCTTGGGTTCGGTGCCGCACTCATCGCGCCGATCTGGCCCGATGCCGCGGGTGTGCTCGTCGTCCCAGCTGGATATGCCGTTGGCTGGATCATCCTGGTCGCGGGCTGGGCCGT
>DASUCK010000327.1:0-22872 GCA_036276095.1 Nonomuraea sp.
CTTGCGGATCGAGCTGGTTGATCTTGGTGCCGCTGGGGCGATCTCTCATCCTGCCTGCGTAACACGATCTGGCAGCGCGGGGAAGCTCCGACGCAGACAGAACCGTCCGTCAGGTGGTGATGCGCTGGAAGAACAGCGCCAACTGATCAGCTCCTTGGAAGATTCCGTCGATCACGTTGTTGACGGCGTCAGCGGCCTGGGCCGGCCGGGTGAACAGGTAGAAGACCACGAACGCGACAGCCACGTAGGTGATCACCTTCTTGACCTGCATGGGGGGCCTCCTGCAGTCCATTCCCAGCCGTATATACCCGGATCTGGGCGATCACTGGCATCCTCTGCGAAGATGTTCATGATCATAACCGGGGCGGGGGGCTTCTTTCCTAAGCCATGGTACGGGCTCGGAGTGATGCGTGAGCCCCTACGGCGCCGTGATTTCCGCGATAAGCATTTCCGCGATAACCCGCCCGGGGTCCGGCCCGCCGACGGCGCGTGCCCGGCTGTCCGGGACGGGGGGCGGCGGGGTGGTGGATAGCGTGACTTGTCACTATCCGTGGCTAGGCTGTCCGCGGACGGCGCGAGTAAAGGACGGCGTGACGACGTGCGGATGGCCGAGCTGAGCGAGACCACGGGGGTCCCGATCCCGACGATCAAGTACTACATCCGGGAGGGGCTGCTCGCCCCCGGCCGGCCGACCGGCCGCAACCAGGCCGACTACGGCGAGGAGCACGTCCGCCGGCTCCGCCTGGTGCGCACCCTGGTGGAGTACGGCGGCCTGCCCATCGCGGTCATCGGCGACCTGCTGGCGCGCGCGCACGACCCGGGCCGGGAGGCGTTCGAGCTGCTCGCCGCCGCCCAGGAGACCGTGATCCCGCCGGCGGAGCCCCGCCCGGGACCGCACGCCGACCGGGCCGAGGAGAGCCTGCGCGAGCTGCTGAGCAGGCGCGGCTGGCGGCCCGCGCCCGACGACCCCGCCTACCGCACCGCCGCCGGCGTGCTGGCCGCCCTCGGCGAGATCGGCCGCGAGGACATGCTGGAGGTCCTCGACGCCTACGCCGACGCCGCGGAACGCATCGCCGAGGCCGACGTCCGCCTGCTCGGCCCCGACCTGAGCGACCGCGAGCGCGTCGTGGAGATCGTCGTCGTGGGCACCGCCGTGGGCGACACCCTGGTGGCCGCCCTGCGCCGCCTGGCCCAGGCGGCCGTGACCGAGCGCACGTACACGTAAAGCCACGGGCGCGTGTCCCGCGGCACCCTCGTCACAGCCCGAGCGGGGCCTCACGGAGGCGGGTGACGTCGGACGGGTCGCCGGTGAGGTCCACGCGGGCGTGGGACTGGCGGCCGAAGCAGAACATCAGCAGCTCCTGCGCCGGCCCCGTCACCTCCACGCGGGCGCCCTCGCGGGGGCCGCCGAGGGCCACGCCGCCGCCCAGGCGGTGGAGCACCACGCCCACGGGCGAGCGGCGCAGCATCAGCCGGGCGCCGGTCGAGACCCGCTTCCAGACGACCAGGTCGAGGTCGGCGGGCAGCTCGCGGGGCTCCCACGACGGCTGGGCGCGGCGGACGTCCTCGTGGTGGACGAACAGCTCCAGCGTGTTGACGGCCTCGTCGAGGAACGGCAGCAGCCCGAACACCCCGCCCGGCCGGCGGACGAGGCCGACCAGCTCGGGGAAGGGGTGGCGGGCCTTGAGCGCGTTCTGGACGGAGGCGGTGTAGCCGGCCAAGGGCTTGAGCGCGATGCCGCCCATCGCGTCCGGCCGGCGCTCGCGCAGCACCAGGTGGGCGGCCAGGTCGTAGGTCGTCCAGCCGGCGCAGAGCGTCGGCGCGTCGGGGCCGAGGCGGTCGAACAGGTCGCAGAGCGCGCTGCGTTCGCCACGAGCGTGAGTCACGTGGTCAACCCTACCCGCGGGAATAACTGGACGATCAGCCGTGATGTAGTGACTTACGTACATAGGGAATGAAAGGGAACCAGTGGCGAGCAAGGTCACCTCGGCCGTGATGCGCCAAGGACTACGCGTCCTTGGGGTGGCCATTCGCACGGAGAAGGCGGTCTTCACCCTGGCCGTCCTGGCCAGCGCGGTCTACGGAGGCATGACCGTCGCCTCGGCCTGGGCGCTCGGCTGGGTCACCCAGTACGTGGTCCTGCCCACCTTCGCCCACGACCAGGTCACCACGGGCGCCCTGTGGACCGGCACGCTCCTCATCCTCGGCACCGCCCTGCTCAAGGCGTCCGGCGTGGCCGGCCGCCGCATCCTGGCCGGCGTCATGCAGTACCGCATGCAGGCCAGGTCGCGCAGGGACGTCACCAGGCAGTATCTGCGCCTGCCCCTCTCGTGGCACCACCGCCACCCCACCGGCCAGCTGCTTGCGAACGCCAGCGCCGACGCCGAGGCCGCCTGGGCCCCGCTCGCGCCCCTGCCCATGGCCGTCGGCGTGGTCGTCATGCTGGTCACCGCGGCCGTCGCGATGCTGCTCACCGACCTGGTGCTGGCTCTCGTCGGCTTCCTGATCTTCCCGGCCATCGCCGTCCTCAACCTCGTCTACCAGCGCAGGCTCAGCCCGCTGGCCACCCGCGCGCAGCAGCTGCGCGCCGAGGTCAGCGAGATCGCGCACGAGAGCTTCGACGGCGCCCTCGTCGTCAAGACCCTCGGCAGGGAGGAGCTGGAGACCGACCGGTTCCGCCGCCGCGCCCACGAGCTGCGCGACGCCAACGTCGCCGTCGGGCGCGTCCGCGGGCTGTTCGACCCGCTGCTGGAGGCGCTGCCCACGCTCGGCGTGCTCGCGGTGCTGGCCGTCGGCGCGCTGCGCCTGTCGACCGGCTCCATCGACTCCGGCGACCTGGTCCAGGTCGCCTACCTGTTCACTCTGCTGGCGTTCCCGATCAGGGCGCTCGGCTGGGTGCTGGCCGAGCTGCCGCGCAGCGTCGTCGGCTGGCAGCGGGTGCAGGCCGTGCTGGAGGCCACCGGCTCCATGGACTACGGCGACGTTGACACCGCCCCCACCGGCCCGGCCGAGCTGGAGGTGCGCGGCGTGTCGTACCGCTACGGCGAGGCCGAGGTGCTGCGCGAGGTCACCTTCGACGTGCCGGCCGGGCGTACCGTCGCGCTGGTCGGGCCCACCGGATCTGGCAAGTCGACCCTGGTGCAGCTGCTCGTGCGGCTGGTCGACCCGGGCTCGGGGCAGGTGCTGCTGGACGGGGCCGACCTGCGCCGGCTGGCCTACGGCCGCGTCGCGGCGTCGGCGGCGCTGGTGCCGCAGCAGACGTTCCTGTTCGACGACACCGTACGCGGCAACGTCACCCTCGGTCTGGAGGCCACCGACGAGGACGTGTGGGCGGCGTTGCGCCTGGCTCAGGCCGACGGCTTCGTGGCCCGCCTGGCGAACGGCCTCGACACCCGGGTCGGCGAGCGCGGCGCGTCGCTGTCCGGCGGCCAGCGCCAGCGCCTCGCCCTGGCCCGCGCCGTCGTCCGCCGCCCCCGCCTGCTCGTGCTCGACGACGCCACCTCCAGCGTCGACCCCCAGGTCGAGGCCAGGATCCTGCACGGGCTCCGGGACGCCGCCGAAGCCTCCACCGTCGTGATCGTCGCCTACCGCATGGCCACGATCGCGCTCGCCGACGAGGTCGTCTACCTCGAACACGGCCGGGTCCTGGACCGCGGCCCGCACCAGGAGCTCATCGAGCGCTGCGAGGGCTACCGCAACCTGGTGACGGCCTACGAGCGGGAGGAGGCCGAACGCGCCGCCATCGACGGCGCATCCATCGAGAGCGCCCCCATCGAGAGCGCGTCCGTCGACGGCGCCGCCGTCGGCAGGGGCACGGGCGCGGCAGAGGAAGAGGTCACCGCATGACGGCGCAGGGCATCCAGCACGACTCCGGCCGCTCGGCGCTCGCCACCATCCGCCACGGGCTCTCGCTCACGCCCGAGTTCCGCAAGGGTCTCGTGGTCACGCTGGTCCTGGCCGTGGTCGCGACCGTCGGCAAGATCATCGTGCCGATCGCGGTGCAGCAGGTGATCGACACCGGGCTCAGGACCGGCGCGCCGGACATCCCGTACATCACCCGGGCCGTCCTGGTGTGCGCGTCCGCCGTCCTGCTCACGGCACTCGCCGCGTACGTCATGAACGTCCGCCTCTACAAGGCCACCGAGTCGTCGCTGGCCACCCTGCGCGTCCGCGGGTTCCGGCACGTCCACGACCTGTCGGTGCTCACCCAGAACACCGAGCGGCGCGGCGCCCTGGTCTCGCGCGTCACCAATGACGTCGACCAGATCAGCACGTTCATGCAGTGGGGCGGGCTGATGATCATCGTGTCGTTCGGCCAGCTGCTCGTGGCCACGGTGCTGATGTTCGTCTACTCCTGGCAGCTCACGCTGCTGGTGTGGGCGTGCTTCATCCCGCTGATGATCGCCCTGCCGCGCTTCCAGCGGCTGCTGTCGCGGGCCTACACCGTCGTGCGGGAGCGCACCGGCGACATGCTCGCCGCCATCAGCGAGTCCGTCGTCGGCGCCACCGTCATCCGCGCCTACGCCTCCGAGCCCCGCACCGCCGAGCGCATCGACAAGGCCGTGAACGCCAACCGCGGCGCCCAGGTCAGGGCGCAGACCATCGTCGGATTCGTCTTCCCGCTGACCGAGATCGTGGCCGCTGTCGCGATCGCCGGGATCGTGCTGCTCGGCGTCCGGCTCGGCCTGTCGGCGGACATCAGCCGGGGGCAGCTGGTGGCGTTCCTGTTCCTGGTCACGCTGTTCGTCTCGCCGCTGCAGACGGCCACCGAGGTGCTCAACGAGGCCCAGAACGCCATCGCCGGCTGGCGGCGCATCCTCGGCGTGCTCGACACCCCGCCGGACGTGGCCGACCCCGGCGAGCGGGGCGTCGAGCTGCCGCGCGGTCCCATCTCGGTGGCCTTCGAGAACGTGCACTTCGCCTACCCCGGCAGCCCGCCCGTGCTGCGCGAGATCTCGATCGAGATCCCGCCCCGGTCCCGCGTCGCCGTCGTGGGGGAGACCGGTTCGGGCAAGACCACGTTCGCCAAACTCCTGACCCGGCTGATGGACCCCGGCTCGGGCCGCGTCACCGTGGACGGCCACGACCTGCGCGACGTCCGCTTCTCGTCGCTGCGCGAGCGCATCGTCATGGTGCCGCAGGACGGGTTCCTGTTCGACGGCACGCTGGCGGAGAACATCCGCTACGGCAAGCCGTCGGCCACCCGCGAGGAGATCGAGCTCGCGCTCACCGAGCTGGGCCTGGCCGACTGGCTGGAGGGCCTGCCCGCCGGGCTCGACACGCCGGTCGGCCAGCGCGGCGAGTCGCTGTCGGCGGGCGAGCGCCAGCTCGTCGCGCTGGCCCGCGCCTACCTCGCCGACCCCGACCTGCTCCTCCTGGACGAGGCCACCTCCGCCGTCGACCCGGCCACCGAGGTACGCCTGGCCCGCGCCCTGGAGGGCGTCACCCGCGGCCGCACCGCCATCTCGATCGCCCACCGCCTGTCCACGGCGGAGAACGCCGACGAGGTGCTCGTGTTCGACGCGGGCCGCCTGGCGCAGCGCGGCCCCCACGCCCGCCTGGTCGGGGAACCCGGCGTGTACGCCGACCTGCACGCCTCCTGGATCTCCGCCGCCCGCTCCTGACACCGCGACGAAGCCGGAGCCGGTCAGTCCCGCACGGCGGCGAACGTCACCGTCGTCCCGCGCGGCCCCGAGACGATCGTGATGTGGTCGCACAGCATGCGGGTCAGCCACAGCCCCCGTCCGCAGTCGGCGTACCGGGTGGGCGGGCGCATGTCGCCCATCCACCCGGGCGGCAGCCCCGGCCCCTCGTCGGCCACCTCGCACCACAGCCGCCCGGCGTGCGACCACAGCCGCAGCCGCCCGTGACCGCCGCCGTGGACGACGGCGTTGGTGGTGACCTCGTTGACCGCCAGCACGAAGTCCTCCAGGCTGCGCCCGCTCAGCCCCTCGTACGCGGCGTGCTCGGCCACCGCCCTGCGTACGAACGTGATGCGCCCGCGGGCGAAGGCCGCGCACAGCACCGGCCTACACATCGCCCACCCGGAGCACGGCGAGCACCTCGTCCGCCCTGATCATCCGCAGCACCCGCGCCACCGCCTCGCCGCAGACGACCACGGTGGCCCCCGCCGGCCTGGCCCTGGCCGTGGCGCTCAGCAGCCGCGCCGACCCGGCGTCGATGAAGTCGAGCGCGGAGGCGTCGATCACGACCCGCCCCGGCTCCTTCTCCAGCGGCGCCAGCACCGACGCGAACGCCTGCCGGTTGGTCAGGTCGATGTCGCCCCACACCCGCAGCCCGGCCGGCGAGCAGGTGTTGGCGAAGCGCAGCAGCGCCTGCTCTGGGGAGATCGGGTGGACGGCCGCGGCCCGGTCGATGGCCTCGCGCGGGAACAGGCCCCGGTCGTACTGGCACACGGCCGCCAGCCAGCGCTCGCCGAACAGTTCGTTGGCCGCCGCCTCGAACGCCGCCTGCCCCGGCGCGTCGCGTACGCCCCAGGAGGCGTCGATGAGGGCGTACACGCCGTGCTGGCCGTGGCGGCGGGCGCGGGCCATCGCGTCGGCGAGCCCGCCGAGCAGCCGCTCGGGGTCGAGGCAGCCGTCGGTGAAGTGGGTGTCGGCACAGGCGTGGATCTCGACCTGCCCGGCCGACTCGGCGTCGGCGAACCCGGGCACGAGCGGCGCCAGCCAGGCCCGCGTGCGCTCCGGGCTGTCCGCGTGGGTGATGATCACGACCTTGGCCCGGCGGCGCAGCCCGTTCACGGTGAACACCCTCGTCGCCGTCATCCGCTCGCGTTCGCCGTCGAACGGCAGGCAGACGTGGTCGCCCAGATCCGGGTCGAGGACGGAGCCCGCGACGTGCAGCACGATGACTGAGACCCTCCCCCTAGCACGCGTCGGCTCAAGAAAATACTCCGCGGCACGCCATCACGTAGCGCATTCTCTGCAAAACCCACCGTGACCCCATCGTGGCCGGTGTACCTTTTCGGCGGGGCGGTGCGCGGGGAGCCGCACATTACGGGGGGCCTTATGGGGGATCGCGGGGGTGTGTCCCCGCCGGGAACGGTCATGGAGAACATGGGCATGGGCGTGGAAGTGTTGGAGATGACGCGGCGCCGGCACGGCGAACTCGTGGTGGTCAGCCTGGCCGGGGAGGTGGACGCCGACAACGCCTCCCGGGTCCGCCGCTGCCTCGACGAGGCGGTGGAGATCCACGGGCCCCGGCTCGTGGTCGACCTGAGCGCGCTGACGTTCATCGACACGACGGGGCTCGGGGTGCTCGTCCGCCAGCTGGCCTGCCTGCGCGAGCGCGACGGCACGATGGCGCTGGTCGCGCCCGACGGCCAGGTGCTGCGCCGGCTGCGCAGGACCAACCTGGCGCCGCTGTTCCCGATCTACGAGACCCTCTCCCAGGCGCTCGACTGACCGCCGCCCCATCGGTGCCGAGACCTGCCGGGCGGGCTGGTTGAATGGGAACATGTCCCTTGACCCCAAGATCGCCGCACGGCTGAAGCGCGGCCCCGACGGCCTCGTCCCCGCGATCGCCCAGCAGTACGACACGGGCGAGGTGCTCATGCTGGCGTGGATGAACGACGAGGCGCTGCACCGCACGCTCACCACCGGCCGGGCCACCTACTGGTCGCGCAGCCGCGGCGAGTTCTGGGTCAAGGGCGCCACGTCCGGCAACGTCCAGCACGTCAAGTCGGTGGCGCTCGACTGCGACGGCGACACCATCCTCGTCAAGGTCGACCAGTCCGGCGGCGCCTGCCACACCGGCGACCGCACCTGCTTCGACGCCGACCCGCTGGAGATCGCGTTCGGCCCGGCCCGATGAACGGCGGCGAGACACGCCCGGCGGCCCGCGGTGAGCTGTGGGGCTGGGTGGCGCTGACGGCGCTGGGCTGCCTGCTGGTGCTGTGGGCGGCCGGGCGCGGCTGGGCGCGGGTCGCGCAGGCCGGCGCCGAGGTGCCCACCGGCGGCGACCTCAGCCCCGTGCTGACGCCGGTGACCCTGGCCGGGCTGGCGGGCGTGGTCGCCGTGCTGGCCACCAAGGGCGCCGGGCGGCGGGTCGTCGGCGGCGTGCTGGCGCTGTGCGGCGCCGGCGCGGCGGCCGGCACGTGGACGGCGCTCGACGCCGCGTCCGTGACCGCCTGGCTGGCCGAGCGCAACGCCCTGCGCGGCGACCTGCCCTGGGAGATCGTGCCCCTCTGGCCGGCGGTGGCCGGGCTCGGGGCGGCCCTGATGATCGCCGGGGGAGTGGTGGCGACCGTACGAGGCGGCAGGTGGGCGGGCATGTCGGCCCGGTACGAACGCGGCGCCCCCGTCCCCGAGCGAGACGACAAGGCCATGTGGGACGCGCTCGACCGGGGCGACGACCCCACCGACTCCCGCTGAGCCCGGCGGTTGCGAAACCTCCACTGTTTCGAATCGATGTCGGCTTGGCCCGCGTTTCCTCAATAGGCTGCCGTTGCAACGCGCCACCGACACTAGGAGCCAGGGGCATGAGCTACGGGGATCAGGGCGGGAACGGCGGCTACGGCGCCCAGCCGCCCGGCGGAGGGTACGGCCAGCAGCCCCCCAGCGGCGGCGGTTACGGCCAGCAACCGCCGAGCGGTGGCGGGTACGGCCAGCAGCCTCCCAGCGGTGGTGGGTACGGCCAGCAGCCTCCCAGCCACGAGCACCTCGGTTACGGTCAGCTGCCGCCGAGCGGCGGCCACGGCGGCCAGCCGTCCGGCGGCTACGGCCCCAACCCCTACGGCCCCCATCCCTACGGCCCGTTCCAGCCGCGCCGCTCCACCAACGGCATGGCGGTCGCCTCGCTCGTGCTGGGCATCATCGGGCTGGCGTTCTGCGGCATCACGAGCATCCCGGGCGTGATCCTCGGCCACATCGCGCTCAACCGGATCAAGCGCACCGGCGAGGACGGCCACGGCATGGCCGTCGGCGGCCTCGTGACGTCGTACGTCACGGTCGTCATCTGGGTGTTGTGCTGGATCATCTTCGGCGGCCTGATCCTGTCCATGATCGGCTTCAGCGCGGCGGTGTCGTCGTCGTCCGCCGGGTCCTGACCGACATCTGGCGAGTGCCGACGGTAACGTGGCGAGCTACTGACGGGCCCGTGGCGGGTCTCTGACGGCCACCGCTCCGCGGCGTAGCCGGACAGTGACGTCACGCTTACGTTCCGATCACGAATTGTCCGCAAAGTGGACATTACTCCACGTCGTACATGGTTTCTCGCTAGGCTGCCGCGCACTCACCACAACATGACGAACATGAGGAGCGTTCATCCATGTCCTACGGTAATCAGGGCGACGGCGGCTACGGCGCCCAGCCCCCCGGTGGAGGGTACGGCCAGCAGCCTCCCAGCGGTGGCGGCGGCTACGGCCAGCAGCCCCCGAGCGGCGGCGGCTACGGTGGCTACGGCCAGCAGCCCCCCAGCGGTGGCGGCGGCTACGGCGGTTACGGGCAGCAGCCCCCCAGCGGCGGCGGTTACGGCGGCGGCTACGGCCAGCAGCCCCCCAGCGGCGGCGGCTACGGCGGTCAGCAGCCGCCCGACAACCAGCTGATCCCGGCCATCCTCACCACGCTGTTCTGCTGTCTGCCGTTCGGCATCGTGGCGATCGTCAAGTCGTCGCAGGTCAACCAGAAGTGGCAGATCGGCGACTACCAGGGCGCCATGCAGGCCGCGGAAGAGGCCAAGACCTGGTGGAAGCGGAGCCTGATCTTCGGCGCCATCGCGATCGGCCTGCTGATCATCTTCTACGTCGTGGTGTTCATCCTGCTCGCCGCGAGTGTTCCGACGCAGTACTAGACCGGCGGGAGCCGGGGCGCGTGGGAAGACGGGATACTGGGACCATGGACATGGCAACATCCGGGCGGAGCGGAACCGGCCGTGCCAGAGCACTGCTCGCGCCGCTCGGTGTTGCGGCCGCGGCCGGCGCCGTGGTCGCGTTTGTGGGCGTGGTCGACCCCAACACGCCGGGCCACTACCCGACGTGCCCGTTCCTGTGGCTCACGGGCCTCTACTGCCCGGGTTGCGGCACGCTGCGCACCATCCACGCGCTCGCGCACCTCGACCCGGTGGCCGCGATCGGGCTCAACCCGCTCGCCGTGGCCGTCATCCCCTTCCTGGTGTTCTGGTGGGGCAGATGGGTCGTACGCGCCTGGCAGGGCCGCCCCAGGCGCACGACGCTGGCTCATCCGGCGTGGCTGTGGGCGTTCATCGCGCTCATCATGGTGTACTGGGTCGTCCGCAACCTGCCGTTCGGGGCGTTCCTCGCCCCCTAGCGCCCCCTTAGTCCGGGGCCTGTGGTGAGGCGACCTCATGGGGGCCGATACCATCGCAGGACAGGCGGAGAGCGGACGCGACGCGAACTCTCAGCCACCCCCACAGTCGACCGGAGGGACCCCAAGCGCGTGAGTGAGCGGACGGACGGGCCGAGTGTCCTCGACGACATCCTCGACGGGGTGCGCGCCGACCTCGCCACACGTCAGCAGGCCGTGTCCATTGAGGAGCTCAAGCAGCGGGCCGCGCGGGCGCAGCCGCCCAGAGACGCGATGGCCGCGCTCGGGGGTGACCGAGTCTCGGTGATCGCCGAGGTCAAGCGTTCGAGCCCGTCGAAGGGCGCGCTGGCCGCGATCGCCGACCCCGCCGCGCTGGCCGCCGACTACGAAGCCGGCGGCGCCCACGTCATCAGCGTGCTGACCGAGCGGCGCAAGTTCGGCGGCAGCCTCGACGACCTGGCCGCGGTGCGCGCCCGGGTCGACATCCCGATCCTGCGCAAAGACTTCATCCTGACTTCCTACCAGTTGTGGGAGGCCCGGGCCCACGGCGCCGACCTGGCCCTGCTCATGGTCGTCTGCCTGGAGCAGGAGGCCCTGGTGTCGCTGATCGAGCGGGCCGAGTCGATCGGGCTCACCCCGCTGGTCGAGGTCCACACCGAGGACGAGCTCGACCGGGCGGTCGCCGCCGGCGCCAAGGTCGTCGGCATCAACGCCCGCAACCTCAAGACACTCGAGGTCGACCGCGAGGTCTTCACGAAGCTGGCGCCGAAGATCCCCGATAATGTGATCAAGATCGCCGAGTCGGGCGTGCGCGGCCCGCACGACCTGCTCGCCTACGCCAGGTCCGGCGCCGACGCGGTCCTCGTGGGTGAGAGCCTGGTCACCGGCAAGGACCCGCGCAAGGCGGTGGAGGCCCTGGTGACGGCCGGCGCCCACCCGTCGACGCGACCCGACCACTCAGCAGAGGGATAGCAGTGGCAAACGAAGGCACCATCCTGACCGCCGCGGACCTGGCGGGCAACGGCGCACACGGCGACGATCCCGACGCGCGCGGCAAGTTCGGCATCTTCGGCGGCCGGTTCGTGCCCGAGGCGCTGATCCCGGCCCTCGACGAGGTCGCCGCCGTCTACGCGAAGGCCAAGAACGACCCGGAGTTCATCCGCGAGTTCGACCACCTGCTCCGCACCTACGCCGGCCGGCCCACCACGCTGACCGACGTGCCGCGCTTCAGCGAGCAGGCCGGCGGCGCCCGGATCGTGCTCAAGCGCGAAGACCTCACCCACACCGGCGCCCACAAGATCAACAACGTGCTCGGGCAGGCCCTGCTGACCAAGCGGCTCGGCAAGAAGCGCGTGATCGCCGAGACCGGCGCTGGCCAGCACGGCGTGGCCACCGCCACCGCCGCCGCCCTGCTCGGGCTGGAATGCGTCATCTACATGGGCGCGGTCGACTGCGAGCGCCAGGCCCTCAACGTCGCCAGGATGAAGCTGCTCGGCGCCACCGTCGTCCCGGTCACCAACGGCTCCCAGACCCTGAAGGACGCCATCAACGAGGCGTTCCGCGACTGGGTGACCAACGTCGACACCACCCACTACCTCTTCGGCACCGTCGCGGGGCCCCACCCGTTCCCCGAGATCGTGCGCGACTTCGCGCGCATCATCGGCGTCGAGGCCCGCCGGCAGATCCTGGAGCTGACCGGGCGGCTGCCCGACGCGGTGTGCGCGGCGGTCGGCGGCGGCAGCAACGCGATCGGCGTCTTCCACGCGTTCCTCGGCGACGAGGGCGTGCAGATCCACGGCTACGAAGCCGCCGGGCGGGGGCTGGAGAGCGGGGAACACGCGCTCACCCTCACCGCCGGGTCGGTGGGCGTGCTCCACGGGTCGCGCACCTACGTGCTGCAGGACGACGAGGGCCAGACCATCGAGTCCCACTCGATCTCGGCCGGGCTCGACTACCCTGGCGTCGGCCCCGAGCACGCCTGGCTCAAAGACTCCGGGCGCGCCACCTACCACGGCGTCACCGACGACGCGGCGATGGCCGCGTTCTCGCTGCTGGCCAGGACCGAAGGCATCATCCCGGCCATCGAGTCCTCCCACGCGCTGGCGGGGGCGCTGGAGCTGGGGCGGGAGCTCGGGCCCGAGGCCACCATCCTGGTCAACCTCTCGGGCCGGGGTGACAAGGACATGGGCACGGCGATGAAATACTTCAACCTGTAGCAGGGCGCTCGCGAGCCGTCGCGCTCCGGCCGGGTCCTTCGGGGTGAGCGCGCGGACCCGTCCGCCCGCCACGCAAGTGGCCCAGGGCGTCGCCCGCCCATCCACCCCGCCGCACCTCGGCCCCCGTGGATCGGCCGTGCGTGGTCTGGGGGCGGGAGCGGTCCGAACAGGGCGCGGGTCATTTCCGGTGGGTGTGGTGGCAGGGCATCATGGTGAGACTCGACATTCGAAACGGACAGACATGACGACTCTTCAGACGGTGTTCGCCAAGGCGAAGGCGGACAACCGGGCCGCGCTCGTCGGCTACCTGCCCGCCGGCTTCCCCTCCAAGGACGGAGGCATCGCCGCCGCCGCGGCCCTGGTGGAGGCCGGCTGCGACGTCATCGAGATCGGCCTGCCCTACTCCGACCCGCTGATGGACGGCCCCACCATCCAGGACGCCGTGCACCGTTCGCTGATCAACGGCACCCGCATCGCCGACGTGCTCCGCACGGTCGAGGGGGTGGCCGCCACCGGCGCCGCCACGCTCGTCATGACGTACTGGAATCCCATCGACAGGTACGGCGTCGAGCGCTTCGCCCGCGACCTGGCCGCCGCGGGCGGCGTGGGCACGATCACGCCCGACCTGACGCCCGAGGAGTCCGAGCCGTGGCGTGCGGCCTCGGCCGACGCCGGCATCGACACGGTGTTCCTGGTCGCGCCCAGCTCGACGGAGGAGCGCATCAAGGCCGTGGTCGACTGCTGCACCGGCTTCGTCTACGCCGCCTCGCTGATGGGTGTCACGGGCGCCAGGGAGAGCGTCAACACCGCCGCCGAGGGTCTGGTGGAACGCACGCGCGCGCACACCGACCTGCCGGTCTGCGTGGGCCTCGGGGTCGGCACGGGCGCGCAGGCGGCCGAGGTGGCGGCCTACGCCGACGGCGTCATCGTCGGATCGGCGTTCATCCGGCGGATGCTCGACGAGGCCGACGAGGCGGCGGGGCGGGCCTCGATCGCGGCGCTGGCCGCCGAGATGGCCAAGAGCGTGCGCCACTGACACGCGCGTGCGAGCGCGGTTCCCGTGATCGGGGGCCGCGCTTGCCGTTTCTGTCAGATGACGTGCCGAAGATCTGACGAAGCGATCCTCGCACTCGCGGCCCACGGCCGCCCCCACTCGTCGTCGGCCGGCCCGACCCGCCGGAAACTCGATTTAGCCACCACTTATCCGGGACGTGGTCGGATGGGGTACCGGTACTGTGCGCTTCCCGGCACGAAGACATGAGGAGATGACCATTGGCCGCGTCACCATCGTCACTCAAAGCCAGGAAAGCGATACCCTGGGTGACGACCGCCGCCCGGCTGATCCTGGGCGGAGTGCTGATCGCCGCAGGCGCGCTCAAGATCGGCAATCCGTCCGACTCGGTCGTGGCGGTCAAGGCGTACCAGCTGCTGCCCGACTCGATCGCCGTCACGGTGGGTCACATCCTGCCGATCCTGGAGATCGTCGTCGGCGTGCTGCTGGTCGTCGGTCTGCTGACCAGGGTGGCCGCCGCGATCGCGGGGCTGCTCATGCTCGCGTTCGTCGTCGGCATCGCGTGGGCGTGGGCCAGGGGGCTGCGGATCGACTGCGGCTGTTTCGGCGGCGGCGGCCAACTGGGGGCGGGGCAGGAGCCGGCCTATCTGCTCGACATCCTGCGCGACTTCGGTCTCGTGCTGCTCGGCGCCTGGACCATCCGTTTCCCGCCGGGCCGCCTCGCGCTCGACGGGGCCCTCGGCCTGGGGGCGACGGAGCATGACGAAGGGGAGGACCAGCGATGAGCAAGGGCGGGCGTGCCGACACGGCGTCCAAGGGCCGGCGCGAGAAGATCAAACAGCAGCAGGCCGCGGCTCGGGCGCAGGAGAAGCGCCGGAAGATGGTGACGTACGTGACCGCGGGGGCGGTCGCGGTGGCCGCGGTCGGGCTCGGCTGGTGGTATTCGGCCAGCACGACCCGCTCGGAGGAGGCCGCGGGCGCGCTCGCGCCCATCACCGTGCAACCGGACGGCAGCGTCGTCATGGCCAAGAGCGGCGTCACCCGGCCGGTGATCGACATCTACGAGGACTTCCAGTGCCCGGCCTGCAAGGAGGCCGAGCGGGTGAGCGGGCAGACGTTCAAGAACCTCGCCGCCGAGGGCAAGGCCAAGGTCGTCTACCACCCGATCACGATCTTCTCGCAGGAGCCCACCAGGTCCAACTCGCTGCGCGCCGGCGCGGCGGCGCGGTGCGTGGCCGACGGCAGGCAGTGGATGGCCTTCCACGACCTGCTCTTCGACAACCAGCCCGCGGAGACCGTGCAGGGGTTCAAGGTCGACGAGCTCGCGCGGTGGGGCAAGGAGGCCGGGGTGACCGCGCCCGACTTCCAGCAGTGCGTGACCTCGCAGAAGCACGTCCAGACACAGCTGTCGTACAGCACCAAGATCATGAGCGAGCAGAAGCTGACTCATACGCCGACGGTGAAGTTGAACGGCACGGAAATGGACAATCAGGTTATCTTTAGCCCCTCGGAACTGCGCGATGCGGTCACGGAGGCGGCCAAGTAGGCGCGCTTCCGCTACCCTCACCTGACATGCCCCTTGCCTCGATTCCCAGCCCCTCCCAGGGGGTCTGGTATCTCGGAGTCATCCCGATCCGGGCTTATGCACTGTGCATCGTGCTCGGCGTCATCGTCGCCGTCTGGCTCAGCGAGCGGCGCTGGCGCGCCCGCGGCGGCCAGCAGGGGACCATCATCGACATCGCGGTCCCCGCGGTCATCTTCGGGCTGATCGGCGGCCGCCTCTACCACGTCATCACCGACTGGCAGACCTACTTCGGCAGCCGCGCGATCAAGCAGCCCTACCAGGCGCTGTTCATCTGGGAGGGCGGCCTCGGCATCTGGGGCGCGATCGCGCTCGGCGCCGTCGGCGTGCTGTGGGCCGTGCGCCGGCGCGGCCTGTCCTTCAGCGCCGTCGCCGACACGGTCGCCCCCGGCATCGCCTTCGCGCAGGCCATCGGCCGCTGGGGCAACTGGTTCAACCAGGAGCTCTACGGCTCGCCGACCACGCTGCCGTGGGGCCTGGAGATCGACGTCGACCACGGCGGCGAGCCCGGCGTCCTCTACCACCCGACCTTCCTGTACGAGTCGCTGTGGGACATCGCGCTCGGCTTCGCGCTCATCTACGCGGGCCGCCGCTTCGCCCTGCACCACGGGCGGCTGTTCGCCCTGTACGTCGCCGGTTACACCCTCGGCCGGTTCTGGATCGAGGGCCTGCGCATCGACCCGGTGGGCGGCGTGGACCACGCGGTGACGTTCCTCGGGATGCGGATCAACCAGTGGACGTCCATCGTGCTGTTCGTCGGGGCGCTGGTCTACCTCTGGGTGACCAGGAACAAGGAGGGCGTCGAGGTCGTGGTGTCTCCGTCGTCCGGCGCGTCCGACGACGAGAGCGGCGACGCGGATGACGCCTCCGAGGGCGCCGCCGACATCGAGGGGGCGAATGCCGCGGAGCGTGCCGACTCCGTTGAGGGCGACGCCTCGGGTGAGGGCGCCGGTTCCGTTGGGCGTGATGACACCGGAGTTGAGGGTGATGACGCCGGAAAAGCCGCCGACTCCGCTGATGCGCCGAAGTCCGCGGAGGTCTCCGAGGCGGACGACGGCGGGGAGGCAGAGGACAAATCCGATGTTTCCGACAGCGGTGAGGCGGCGGAGCCCGTGACGAAGGAGAAGAACACCCGATGAGCGGCCGCGCGGAGGCGCACCACCAGCATCGCGACGTCACCGGAGGCTGGCTCCGGCCCTCGGTGTTCGGGGCGATGGACGGCCTGGTGTCGAACTTCGCGCTCATCGCGGGGATCGCCGGCGGCACCGCCAACACCAAGGTCATCGCCCTCGGCGGCGTCGCCGGGCTGGCCGCCGGGGCCCTGTCCATGGCCGGCGGCGAATACGTGTCCGTGGCCAGCCAGCGCGAGCTGGCCCAGGCCGAGATCGCGCTCGAACGCCGCGAGCTCGCCCACCACCCCGACGACGAGCGGGCCGAACTGGCCCAGACCTTCGTCGACCGGGGCGTGGAGCCCGAGCTGGCCGCCGAGGTAGCCCGGCAGATCTCCCGCAATCCGGAACGCGCGCTGGAGGTCCACACCCGCGCCGAGCTGGGCGTAGCCCCCGGAGAGCTGCCGTCGCCGATGCTGGCGGCGGGGTCGTCGTTCGTGTCGTTCGCGGTGGGGGCGGCGCTGCCGCTGCTGCCGTTCGTGTTCGGCGCCACCGGGCTCACGGCGCCGGCCGTGGTGTCGTGCGTGGCGCTGTTCGCGGCGGGGGCGATCGTGTCGGCCATCACGGCGCGCAGCTGGTGGGTTTCCGGGCTGCGGCAGCTGGTGGTGGGCGCGGTGGCGGCCGCCGTCACGTTCGGCGTCGGCACCCTGGTCGGGACGACAGGGCTGTGATGGCCCGCAGACGAGCCGGCTCCCGCGGAAAGCCGACCGGCGACCGCCCGGCACCCGACCCGAACACCCCGACCCCGCCCCACGGCGCTGACTCCTTTGCGGGCGGGCCGGTCCATGGCCTCCCCGGTGAGGGCGGGCCGGCACGTGGTGCCCGCGCTGAAGGTGGGCGTTATGGCGGTCCTGTTGAGAGCGGTGGCTGGGCGGCTGCCGGCGATGCCGGGTCCGTGGCAGGCCGGCACGGGTCCGGTGCGGGTCGGCATGGGGCTGGTGCGGTGGCTGACGTTCCGCGGTCGGCGGGCAGACACGGCGGCGGCCATGCGGTCACCGGTCCTCAGCCGGCAGGGGGCAGGCATGGCGGGGGTTCGGCCGCAGGCGGTCACCCGGCCGCAGGCTCCTACGGCGGTGGAGCGGCCGGCGCGGGGATCGGCGCGCCGGACGACGGCCGGTCGGCGACCCCGTTGGACGGCGGTCGGTCGGGGCGCCCGCGCAGCAGACGGGGCCGCTCACCGGAGGACCAGCGTGGTGGGCATGCGGCCGGTGCGGGGGCCGGGGCCGGTGCCGGTGCCGGTGGGTCGGCGGCGCGTGCTGGGCAGGGTGGATCTGCGGCCGCCGGCGCCCATGACGGCAGTGGGGCGCTGGCGGACGGTGGCGAGCGGGGGCGGTCGGCGTTCGGGCTCGGGAGGGGCCGGCGGTCGCGGGCACGCCGCGCCGAGGAGGACCGGTCGGCGGCGGACCTCGCCGAGGACCAGCCGTCGGTGGGGTTCGCCGACGGTGACCGGTCGTCCGACGCCGCGGACGCCGGTGGTTGGCTGACGGGGCGTGACGCGGCCGGCCGGGCTGGTGACGGGGCATGGCTGGATGATGACGCGGGCTGGCATGAGGGCGTGGCCGGCGCCGTGGCGGGGGCTGGTCGGCGGGCCCGGCGGCGTGGCGACGTGGATGGTTCGTCGGGGCGGGGCGTTGACGGTGATCGTTCGGGTGGCGGTAGTGGTGTGCTGGACGGCGACGACGGGGGCGTCGCGGCGGTCGCGGGTGACGGGAGTGCGGTCGCCAGGGGCGGGGGGCGGAAGCGGCGGCGTACCCCGCCGTCGGACTGGCAGTTCCCGGTGCTCACCGACCTGGGGCTGCGGCCGGAGCATCAGCGGTTGCTGGTGATCATCGTGACGGTCGTCGGCGTGCTGGCCGGCGGGGCCGGGCTGGTCGCCGTCGCCGGGTCCATCGGGGCCTACACGCCGGAGCAGCAGGCCAGCGCGGCCGCGGTGGCGCCGGACGTGACACTGCCGCAGGTGTTCCGCGGGTGGAACTCGCCGAAGTTGTTCGGCCCGATCGCCGACCGGAGCAAGGACAGCCGGGCGCTCACCGAGAAGGAGGTGTTCGGGCAGAGCGAGCTGGCGGTGTCCAAGAAGCTCAAGCTCAAGCTCGTCGCCAAGCAGCTCGACTCCGACTGCCGGGCCGCGCTCTGGGGCGAGGCCCTGGTCGAACAGGTGACGGACACCGAGTGCACGCAGGTCGCCCGCGGCCTGTACGCCAGCTCCGACGGCCGGTACGTCGGCCAGTACACCCTCCTCAACCTCAAGGACGGCCAAGTCGCCGCCGACCTGGTCGAGTCCCTGAAGACGCTGTACCGGGGCGGCTGGCTGCACCCCCTGACCTCGTCCAAGGGCGCCTTCCCCCCGGGCGGCTACTCCGAGGCCGGCGGGTACGCCCTCGGCCACTACGTCGGCCTGGTCTGGGTCGGCAGGACCGACGGCACCGAACCGGGGCCCAAGGACGACTTCGTCTCGCTCACGCTCGCGTTGCGCGGCGCGGAGAAGGCCGTCTACCGACGCGTCGTCGCCATCACGGGGCCGTCCTCCTGATGGCCGCGCCGCGGAGTGTTCGTGGTCGTCGTGGCGTCGCCTCGGCGATCGCCCGGGAGCGTGCGGGTGTCCTGGTCAGGGGCAGGGGAGCGGCCGGCTGATGTCCCGACGTGTCGTCATCTCCGTCGTCGTCGCGAACGTGATGGTCATCGCGGCGCTCGCGTGGCTGTGGCTGCGACCCGACGATCCGCGGCCGGCCGCGTTCCACGGCGAGTCCACGTCGGCCTTCTACGCCTCCATCGACACCCGCCGGTACGACGCCGACCCGCTGACGCCGCAGGAGGTCTTCCCCGCGGCCGCCCAGACCGTGGGAAGCATGCGCCTGCAGGGCACTCGGGAGTTCACCGACTGCGACGAGGTGCTCTGGGGCGTGTCGGCCGCGGGGTGCACGCAGGCGCTGCGGGCGACGTACCAGGGGGACACCATCGCGGGACAGTTCGTGATCTTCAACCTGAGCGACGGGCGGGCGGCGGACACGCTGGTGGCGGCGCTGGGCAAGGACGGGTTCGTACGGCAGGCGATCGCGTTCGAGGCGGCCGGCAGCCGGGCGCAGGCACGGGCCATGGGCCACTACGTGACGGTGAGCTGGGCCGGCGGGCCGGTGCACCCGCAGGAACTGGTGTCCGCTCTGGTCGCGCTCGACGGGCTCGGGCGCGTGGTGCAAGGGCGGGTCGTCGCCGCCACCTGAGCAAGGAGCGGCGGCGGGTCCTATTCGCGGGGCGTCGTGGTGGTGAGAGCCGAGACCGTGGTGGAGACCGCGTCGGGCAGTGCCGCCAGGCGGTGGAGCGGGGCCTCCAGGAGGGTGAGGTCGTCGGACCAGGGGGCCGCGTCGCGGATGAGGGCACGGGCCTCGTTCTTGGTGAGGGTCGAGCCCTGGTCGCGGGCCACCGTGATGAGGCCCTCCCGCCAGGTGTTGGCCAGTTTCGCGTGGCCGTTGTCAAGGAGTTTGCGCAGCAGGGCGGGGGCGTCGCCGTGCGGGGGCGGGAGGCGTACGGCGTCGAGTGAGCCCGCCTCGGCGCTCAGTTTGTAGACGGCGGTCAGCACGTCGGGGAGCGGCGGGAGGCCGGCGCCGACGACGCGTACGTGGGCGGCGCGGGTGGCCAGGAGCAGGCGGGGGAGCGCGGACTCCAGGCCGGGCGGCACGGCGATCGCCACGGACTCGGCGGTGGCCACGTACGGTTTGGCGAGCCAGGTGGACAGCTTGACCCGGGGTTGGCGCAGGTGTTTGGGCCAGTCGCCGACGAGCAGGTCGGGCTCGACGTCAGGAGGCAGGGCGGGGAGTGTCGTGGACGGGTCGCCGGTTCGGGCGGATTCGACGGACTGCGGGCCCTGGGTGTAGATGGCGGTCGTCAGGCGGCTCAGGCGGGACGTGACGGCGGGGCGGGTCTTGGTGGTGGGGCGGAGGATGTACAGGTCGGCGGCCGAGCCGATGGCCTCCGCGCCGAAATAGCGGTTGAAGTCAGGATAGATGGCCTCGTAGGTGAGGTTCAGCTCCGACAGGGCCTGCTGGACCTTGAGCGCCAGCATCGGCGTACGCTCACTCGCCCCGTACGCCAGCAGCACCCGCCCTTCGTCCGTCAGGCCCTCCACGGCCCGCGCCGCGAACAGGCCGATGCCCTCCGGCGTGTACGGAGGGTCGGTGAACGCCAGGTCGTGTCCCCGAGCCGAGGCCGGCAGGCCGAGCCGCAGGTCGGCCCAGCGGGTGCGGATGCCGAGGTCCTGGTCGTCGAGGTAGGCCAGGATGCGCTCGTCGACGTCGACCACCGTGACGTCGGTCTCGGGGTGGACGAGCTTGACCGCCACCGACGTGAGGTCGTGGTCGCCGACGCAGAGCAGCCGCGTGCCGCGCAGCCAGAACCGGGCACCGAGGAGGAGCGCCCGGCGCAGCGCCGTCTCCGGCGTGGCCGAGACGTGGTCGAGGACGTGGCGGGCGCGCGGGGCGCCGGCCACCAGGCCGGTGAGGCGTTCGAGGACGTGGGAGTAGCGGGGGACCAGGTGGGCCACCGGGTCTTCGGGCGGCGGGGCGACGGCGAAGAGGTGCTGGTAGTCGGGGGAGTGGGTGAGCGGGACCCGGAACCGGCCGTCGGCGTCCCGTTCCAGGGGGAGCTCGCGCAGCAGGGCCTCGATGGCGCGGCGGGAGGTGGCGGTGACGCGGATCAGGTCGGAGAGTGTCCACCATTGGCCGTCGCACAGGAGCGCCAGCGTGTGCCGCAACCGTCTGCTGTCCGCCCGCGCCGCGTCAAGCAGCCCGTCCACCCCCACACGCTCCATACGCTCAACCCTACCGATCCCCTCAGCACCGCCCGCCTTCCCGGCATCGACCGGGCGGACGGTCGCGAGACCGGCCTGCTCCGGGTCGGCGTGGCGTGGGGAGAGGCGCGGTCGGGCATCGAGAGCTTTCGCCGGTTCCGGTGCCTTGCGGGATGTGGTGGCGGTAGGCGAGCGGGGACGGGGTCGGGCTCGGTTGGGGGCCTGGGTTCTCGTGAACTCGGGTTTCCGCGCACCGTCACGCCACGGGACGAGGCGAGGTGTGGGGTCGGGGGCGAGGGGAAGGGTGGTGGGCCCGGTGGTCGAGCGCTGTGGCGGAAATCATGGGAGAAGTTGGGAATTTCGGGGGGTATGACCGGGGTTTGAGATAGCGAGTTCGGATGTTGGGATAGGGCGCAATGTTCGCAATGCGGACGTGGCGGGCACCATTCCGGCAGGGTGCGGTAACCTCTACCCACGACATGCAGCAGGGCCAACGTCGTCCCCGCCTGTACAGCAGTTCATGCAGACGATGACGACGGGAGGGACTACATGCCTGCTGCCCACCTCGGGTTCCCCGAGCCCCAGGGCCTCTACCACCCCGCCCACGAGCACGATGCCTGCGGCGTCGCCATGGTCGCCGACGTCGCGGGACGCCGGGGGCACGGGATCGTGGTCAAGGCGCTGACGGCGCTGTGCAATCTCGATCATCGGGGGGCCAAGGGTAGCGAGCCGGACACCGGCGACGGAGCCGGGATCCTGACGCAGATCCCCGATGGGTTCTACCGCGCCACCGTGCCGTTCGCGCTGCCCGCGGCCGGCGCGTACGCGACCGGCATCGCCTTCCTGCCGGTCGACGAGCAGGCCAGGGCCGTCGCCCGGAGCCTGATCGAGGAGATCGCGGCCGAGGAGGGGCTCACCGTGCTCGGCTGGCGCGAGCTGCCGGTCGACCGCGCCCTGCCGGGGCCGAGCGCCCGGGCCGTCATGCCGCACTTCGCCCAGCTGTTCGTCGCGAGCCCCGACGGTCGCGAGGGGCTGGATCTGGACCGGCTGGCGTTCTGCCTGCGCAAGCGGGCCGAGCACGAGGCGGACGTCTACTTCCCCTCGCTGTCCGCCAGGACGATCGTCTACAAGGGCATGCTCACGCCCGACCAGGTCGAGCCGTTCTTCCCCGACCTGTCCGACGAGCGGTACGAGACCGCGATCGCGCTGGTGCACTCGCGGTTCTCGACGAACACGTTCCCGAGCTGGCCGCTGGCCCATCCCTACCGCTACATCGCCCACAACGGCGAGATCAACACGGTCAAGGGCAACCGCAACTGGATGCGGGCCCGCGAGGCGATGCTGTCCTCCCCCCACATCCCGGGCGATATTTCACGACTTTTCCCCATCTGTGACCCGGATGGCAGCGACACCGCCAGCTTCGACGAGGCCCTCGAACTCCTCCACATCGGCGGCCGCAGCCTGCCCCACGCCGTCCTGATGATGATCCCCGAGGCCTGGGAGAACCACACGGAGATGGACCCGGCCCGCCGGGCCTTCTACGAGTTCCACTCCTCGATGATGGAGGCCTGGGACGGCCCCGCCTCGATCACCTTCACCGACGGCACCCTCGCGGGCGCGGTCCTCGACCGCAACGGCCTGCGTCCGGGCCGGTTCTGGGTGACCACCGACGGCCTGGTCGTGCTGGCCTCCGAGGCCGGCGTGCTCGACTTCAAGCCCGAGGACGTCGTCCGCAAGGGTCGTCTGCAGCCCGGCCGGATGTTCCTCATCGACACCGCCCGCGGCAAGATCATCGAGGACGACGAGATCAAGGCCGAGCTGGCCGCCGAG
>DASUCK010000328.1:0-2293 GCA_036276095.1 Nonomuraea sp.
AGGCTGAAGAGCTGTGACGAAGACCGAGGAATCGCGGCTGGCCGACGTGACCGTGGACGCCTTCCTGGCCCGCATCGGGGCGGACCGGCCCGCGCGGCCGACCCGCGACGCGCTGTTCGACCTCCAGGAGCGGCACGTCATGACGGTGCCGTTCGAGAACATCGACTTCCATCTCCGCCGGCCGCAGCTCATCGGCGCGGCCGCCGCCGACAAGATCGTCTTCAGGCGGCGCGGCGGCACGTGTTACGAGCTCAACGGCCTGTTCGCCGAGGTGCTGCGGGCGCTCGGCTACCGGGTGGACGTGCTGGCCGCGCGGGTGGCGGAGGACGGCGTGCTGGGGCCCGTGCTGGGTCACATGGTGCTGCGCGTGGTCGCGGCGGACGCGCCCGCGCCCTGGCTGGTGGACGTCGGGTACGGCCGGGGCTCCCGGCGTCCGCTGAGCCAGGACTCGCGGGCGCCGCAGCCGGACCCGCACGGCACGTTCGAGGTGGTGGAGGCGCCGCTCGGCGACCTCGACGTCCTCCGCGACGGGCGGCTCCAGTGCCGGGTGGAGACCCGGCCGCGAGCGGTCGCCGACTTCGCGACGATGTGGTGGTGGTACTGCAACGCCGCCGACTCCCCGCACATGACCCGCCTGTACTGCACGCTCCCGACGGCGGAGGGCCGCGTCACGCTGTCGGGGAACACGCTCGTGCTGCGGGAGAGCGGCCGGAAGAGCACGGCCGTGATCGAGGGAGACGACGAGCTGCGCGCGGCCTACCGCAGATGGTTCGGCCTGGAGCTGGACGAGCTCCCGCCGGTCCCGTCACCGGTGGCGTAGGGCCGTCGGGGCTCGCCGGGCGGGCTCACCGGTGGCGTAGGGCCAGGCGGTCGAGCTTGCCGGAGGCGGTCTCCGGCAGCTCGGCCACGAGGACCACGTCGCGCGGGCACTTGTGCGGCGCGAGCCGCTCCCTGGCGAACTCCCGCACCTGCGCGGCGGTCAGCTCCCCGCCGGCCACCACGTACGCCCGCGGCAGCGTCAGCCCGTCCACCTCGTAGCCGACGACGGCGCACTCGACGATCAGCGGGTGGGCCAGCAGGCAGTTCTCCACCTCGGCGGGCGCCACCCAGCGGCCGCCGACGCGCAGCAGGTCGTCGGCCCTGCCCTGGAAGGAGAAGTAGCCGTCGGCGTCGCGGCTGAACAGGTCGCCGGAGCGCACGGTGTGCTCGGCGACGAACGTCTCGGCGGTCTTCTCCGGCGAGCGCCAGTAGCCGAGCGCGGCCGTCTCGCCGGTGATCTGCAGCCGGCCGACCTCGCCGTCCGGCAGCGGCGTGCCCGCCGCGTCCACGACCTCCACCCGGTAGCCGGGCACGACCTGGCCGAGGCTGCCCATCCGGGCCCGGCCGAGCCGGTTGCAGACGTAGCCGTGGAACATCTCCGACGAGCCGATGCCGTCCATGACCTCGACCCCGAACGTGTCCAGCCACCTGCGGTGCAGCTCCACGGGCAGGGCCTCGCCGGCGGACACGCACACCCGGATCGAGCCGAGGTCCTGCTCGGCGGCGCGCGGGTGGGCGACCATGGCGCTCATCATGGTCGGTACGTTGACCAGGATCGTCGGCCGGTGCTCGGCGATGAGCGCGAACAGCCGGTCCGGCGTGCTCCGCTCGGCGAACACGACGCCGCGGGCGCCCGCCCCGAACGGGAACAGCGTGGTCATGTTGTTGGCGTAGCCGAAGAACAGCTTCGGCACGGGCAGCACGACGTCGTCGGGGCCGAGCTCCAGCACGCCCTTGGCGAACCACTCGAAGGACAGCAACGCGCTGCGCGCGGCCAGCACGCACGCCTTGGGCGCGCCCGTGCTGCCGGTCGTGAAGCGCCACATCGCCACGTCGTGCGGGCTCGTGGGCACCGGGGTGAGCGTGTCGTCCTGGGCGGCGAGCAGGGTCTCGAAGGAGTGCTCGCCGTCGCGGAGGTCTTCCTCCGGTACGCCGACGACGAGCAGCTTCGCGATTCCGGCCGTGCGCAGGGCCGGCAACGTCCGGGCGTCGGCCACGACGATCGCCGGTTCGGCGTAATCGGCGAAATAGCGGTAGTCCTTGGGCTGGAGGTAGGTGTACACCTCGGCGGTGACGGCGCCGATCTTCTGCACGCCGTACCAGGTGGCGACCGACTCCACGCCGTCGCCCAGCGCCAGCAGCACCCGGTCGCCGCGCCGCACCCCCAGGTGCCGCAGCAGGTTGCCCGCCCGGTTGGCCAGCGACTTCACCGCGCCGTACGTGACCGGTCCCGCGCCGGTGAGCAGCGCCGTGC
>DASUCK010000329.1:0-2692 GCA_036276095.1 Nonomuraea sp.
CGCGTTGCAGTCAGCGGCCTTGCACGCCCTTGCGGCCGTTATCAAAGCGTTATCTATGACGCACGCAGTTGCGTAAGCTCGTCGCGGGCCTTGAGGTCACAACCGTCCGATCGTTTCACCCACATGCTTGTTATGCACGTGATCTTCCAGGACATTTCGACGAGCCGTTGTGGCTGCCTGTCGACGGAGCTGGAGGCCTCGAGATGTCCCTGTCCGATCCGTGTCTGATCCGCTCGCGAGGGCCGTCCGGGGAGCCGGTGCTGCGGCTCGGAATGCCGCTGGTCGACGACTACCTGGAGTTCCTTGCGGGGCGGTGTCGGCCGAACACGGTGCTGGCGGCCGCGTATGACCTGAAGGTGTTCTTCGGGATCGTGACCAAGCCACCCGACGAGGTGGTGCCGGCGGACGTGTTGGGGTTCATCACCGCTCAACGCAATGGCACCAGCCGGAGTTCGACACTGCAGCCGGTGGCCGAGGACAGCCATGCAGTTGCGACGAGCACGGTGGCGCGGCGGCTGTCGATCATCTCGGGGTTCTTCGCCTACCTGCAGGCCCGTGGGGAGGTCACCGCGAACCCGGTGCCGCGGGGTCTGCCGACGCGGCGGGAGCGCTCCCGTCCCGGGCAGGGGGTGCCGTTGACCCGACGGGCCCGCCGACTGCCGCGGATTCTCACCCCGGCCGAGGTCGACCAGCTCACCGCCGCACTGAGGACGCACCGGGACCGGGCGATGGTCGCGGCGATGGTGCTCGGTGGGCTGCGCCGCAGCGAGGTCCTCGGCCTGCGCCTGGAGGACCTGCGGGTCGCCGAACGTCGGGTGTTCATCGCTGATGGCAAGGGCGGCCACCAACGCCTGGTGCCGGTCTCTTCGCGGTTCTTCACCGAGGTCGTCTCCTACCTCGACACCGAGCGTCCCGCCGGCGCCAACACCGATCGCGTATTCGTGGTGCTGAAGGGACCCAACCGCGGCAGGCCGCTGTCGGTGCGCGGGCTGGACGAGATGCTCACCGGCGCCCGCCGCCGCGCCGGACTGACGCACGCGACCTGCCACGAGCTGCGGCACACCTGCCTGACCCGGCTCCGCGAAGCAGGGATGGCACTCGAAGCCGTCCAGGCCCAAGCAGGCCACGCGTCGATCGAGACCACCAGGATCTACCTGCACCTGGCCGACGACTGGCTGGCGTCGCAGTACCGCAAGGCCGCGGAGGTCCTCGACGCCCAGCTCTACCCCGGCAGTGTCCGGTGACCGCCCCGATGATCGCCGCGCCGGCGCGTGGGCGCAACGGCATGGGAGCGCTGCCGTCCTGGGAACAGCTGGAGCCAGTGGTGCCGCAGATCGTGGGCACGATGCGCCGCTACCTGGAGCAGATCGGCTGTGTGCTGCGGCCGGGCAGCGTGGTCAACACCGACCTGGCGCTGCGCGCATTCGCCGGCTTCCTCGTCGAGGACGCACCGCAGGTGACCAGCATCGCTCAGGTGACCCGACGCCACGTCGAGGACTACAAGCCCTGGTTGGCGAAACGACCCGGCCAGAACAAGACCCGGGTCACCACCGCGACCCTGGCGCACCGGCTCGGCACCCTGCGGATGTTCTTCGTCCGGATCGACGAGTGGGGCTGGGACGAAGCACCACCACGGGTGCCGATGTTCCCCGGCGACCTGCCCCGCCAGGACCACCCGTTGCCCAAGGCGCTCGATGACGCTGCCGCGGCGAAACTGCTCCGAGCTGCGCAAGCCCAGCCGCGGCTGCTGGTCCGGGTCACCGTCGAGGTCCTGCTGCGCACCGGGCTGCGAGTCGGTGAGTTCACCGCCCTGCCTGCCGACGCCGTGGTGCAGATCGGTGCCGCCCCGTGGCTGCACGTCCCGGTCGGGAAGCTGCGTGAGGACCGCTACCTGCCCCTGCATCCGCACCTCGTCCAGCTGATCGCCGACTACCGAGCCCGGTACGTGCCGACCGATCATCCGTTGCTGCTGCCCCGGGAGAACGGCCGAGGCGCCGACCGGCACTCGGTCACCCGGATCCTGAACAACGTCGCCGCCGCGGCCGGGATCGGACACATCCACCCCCACCAGCTGAGGCACACCCTGGCCACCCAAGCGATCAACCGCGGCATGTCCCTGGAAGCGATCGCAGCCATGCTCGGGCACCGCAGCATGGACATGACCCTGCGCTACGCCAAGATCGCCGCCCGCACCGTGGCCGACGAATACTTCGCCGTCACCGACCAGGTCGACGCGCTCTACGCCCACGTCGACCCGCTTCACGCCGACGCGATCGGACCGAAGATGGCCCGGCTGCGCCGCGAGCACCACCGGCTCCTCGGCAACGGCCACTGCACCCGACCTGCAGAGCTCGAGTGCGCCTACGAAGCGATCTGCGAGAACTGCAGCTTCTTCCAGACCAGCATCGAGTTCCGACCCACCCTGCAGGCCCAGCACGACGACGCCCAAGACAAGGGCCAACAGCACCGCGCCGACCTCTTCGGACGACTCCTCGACGGCCTCACGGAAGGCGAAGCATCATGACCGAGCACCCCACGGATCACGTGCATAATGCCGATGACAGGGCCTTTGCCTGGATGCCGACTCCTAGACTGTGACGGTGAGTAGCGACAAGCGGAAGGGCCGTGGCCCCCGGTGGCCTGTCGCCGTCGGCGATGACGCGGACGTGCCGGACGAGGGCCGCCAGCCCGG
>DASUCK010000330.1:0-8736 GCA_036276095.1 Nonomuraea sp.
GCTCGTCCGCCGCGACCGGCCGCGGGCTCTCGCGGAAAAGGATCTCCCGGCGTAGCGTGGCGGGTATGCGGCAGGCACACGCGGAAGACGCACGGACCGAAGCCAGGCGAATCGTACGCAACCTGCTGGGCGAGGACCGCCCGACCGCCGAGACCCTGATCGCGGACGTGCGTCCCGTGCTCGGGCACGACCGGACCGAGCGGACGCTCGACCTGGCCCTCGGCGCGTCGCTCACCAGGCGCTCGGCGGAGCTGGCCGCCATCGCCGCGTTGCTGGTCGGCACCCGCGAGCTGGGGGCCGACTGGTGGACGCGGTCCAGGGGCGGGAAGCTGCCGGCCCCGGACGAGGTGGTGCGCACGGCGGTCGCGATCGAGCCGTGGACCGATCTGACCGCGCTGGAGATGCTCGCCGCGTGGATCTCCGACGACGCCGCCGACCAGCTGTGGGGGCGTCCGGTCGCGACGGTCGACCTCAACTCCTGGCAGGCCGAGGACCGGTTCGACCTGCCGCCGGGGGTGAAACCGGGTCAGCGGCTCGTGGTGCACTTCGACGCCGGCGGGCGGCTGGACGCGGTCGTCACCCGCCGCCCCGACGACGACCTCGGCTCCAATCTCGACTTCCACTCCCTGCGGTACTCGCGGCCGGCCGAGGCGCAGTGGAGCTGGGGTGTGGCGGCCGGGCTCGGGCCGCACCCGCTGCCGGGGGAGAGCCCCGACCCGTACGCCCGCGAGGTGCCCGCCCACGACGTCGAGATCCTGCGCGACTGGGCGGCCCGCCACGGCGCCACCCCCGAGCAGCTCGGGGAGCACTGGGAGACGGTCGGCGACGTGGTGGCCGCGATCGAGCGGGTGGACTGGATGTGGCGCAGCGGCGAGTGGTTCGGGTGGTGGCGGGGGGCGTCGGCGCTGGTCGACGACTCGGCGTACCTGCCGTACCGGCTGGAGGAACTCGCCTCCGAATGACGCCCGGGCCGGCGCCCGCGACGATGACCGCTGCCGCGCACCCCGACCGGCGGCTACCGCGCCACCTGACCGGCGACGCCGTCGGCCGCCCAGCCCTCGCCGAGCCGGCCGGAGCGGTGGTGGCGGCGGCAGAGCACCTGGTAGCGGACGGGCGAGGCGTCGGTGTCGCCGATCACGACCTGCTCGCCGGTGCGCACCATCGCCCCGCCCATCACCCTGGCGTTGAGCTGCCCCGGCCGCCCGCACCAGCACAACACCTCGACCTGCAGCCGGCACACCTCGTCGGCCAGCTCGAACAGCCGCTGCGCGGCCGGGAACATGACCGAGCGGAAGTCGGAGGCCAGGCCGAACGCGTACACGTCCACGCCGTGCTCGTCGACCAGGTCGGCCAGCTGCTCGATCTGCTCGACGGTGTAGAAGCAGGCCTCGTCGCAGATGAGGTAGTCGATCCGGTCGTGGGCGGCGACCAGGCGTACGAGGTCGACGGAGCCCTCCACCTCGATCGCCTCCAGGCCGAGCCCGATCCGGCTGGTGACCTTGGGCTTGCCCGACCGGTCGTGCTTGGTGAGCACGAGCCCGCGCCGCCCCTGCCGTCCGTGGTTGTAGTGCATCTGGAGCGCCAGCGTGGACTTCCCGCAGTCCATGGGCCCGAAGTAGAACTTGAGCACGGCGTCCCTTGAGCCGGACGGCACGGGAGACAAGGCAGACGATTGGGTCACGGGCCGCCAGCTTAGCGGCTTGGCTACATCCACGACTCGTGGGACATTTTCCCCCTGAGGTTTCAGGAGGAACTGTGGTCACCGACAAACCACCCGCGCTCGACGCCATGATGAAGCAGGACGACCTCACCGCCGCCCAGGCCGACGCCACCCGATGGCGGTACGGTTTCCTGGTCGTCGTGGCGGGCATCGTCGCGGTCCTGGTCGCCTTCGGCGCCGCCGTGTTCGCCACCGGGGAGTTCGCCCCGCTTTTCGCTGGTGTGGCCGGGGTGATCGGTACCATCATCGGAGCATATTTCGGGGTGCAGGCCGGTCAATCGGGGAAGGCCAGAGTGGAGGCCGAGCTCGCAAGGTCCCAGGAGATGGTCGTGCGTCTGGCCGCGTACGTCGGCACCGACAACGCCCCCCGAGTCATCGACGAAGTGCTCGGCCGTCGCCGAAGCTGAGGAGCCATGCGTAGCGTCCGTATCGGAGTGGACACCGGAGGCACGTTCACCGACGTGGTCGCGGTGGACGAGCAGACCGGTGAGATCCTCACCACCAAGACCCCCTCGACGCCCGCGAACCCGGCCGACGGGTTCCTCGCGGGCATCGCCAAGCTCGGCGAGCTGGACGTCGCCGCGATCGTCCACGGCACCACGGTGGCCACCAACCGCCTGCTCGAGGACCGCATCGGCGATCTCGGGTTCGTCACGACCGAGGGCTTCGAGTTCATCCTGGAGATCGCCAGGCAGAGCGTGCCCGACGGGTACGGCAACTCCTACTTCTGGGTCAAACCGCCCCGCATCGTCCCCGTGCACCTGGTGAAGACCGTCGGCGGTCGGCTCGACCACCTGGGCGACGAGGTGCGGCCGTTCTCGGAGGAGCAGGCCGTCGAGGTGGCCCGCTGGTTCCGCGCCAAGGGCGTCAAGGCGATCGGGGTGTGCTTCCTGCACTCTTACGCCAACCCCGAGCACGAGCGCCGCATGCGCGAGATCCTCTGGCGCGAGCACCCGGAGGCGGTGATCTCGCTGTCCAGCGACGTGCTGCGCGAATACCGCGAGTACGAACGCTCGGTCACCACCCTCGTCGACGCCGCCGTCAAGCCCGCCATGCGCGGCTACATCGCCAACCTGTCCACCCGCCTGGGCCGGCCGTTCTCGGTCATGAAGTCCAACGGCGGCATCCTGTCGGCCCGCGAGGTCGTCAACCAGCCGATCACCACCGTGCTGTCCGGCCCGGCGGCGGGCGCGCTCGGCGCGGCCCTCATCGCCTCCACCGCCGGCCACCCGTCGGTGATCACCCTGGACGGCGGGGGGACCTCTACCGACGTGGCCGTGGTGATCGAGGGCGAGCCGTCCCTCACCACCGAGGGTTCCGTCGGCCGCTACCCGTGCAAGATCCCCATGATCGACATCATCACGGTCGGCGCGGGCGGCGGCTCGGTCGCCTGGATCTCGCCCGAGGGCACGCTCAAGGTCGGCCCCAGGTCCGCCGGCGCCGACCCCGGCCCCCTCTGCTACGGCAAGGGCGGCACGGACGTGACGGTCACCGACGCCCACGTCTTCCTCGGCCGGATCCCGCCGCACCTGCTCGGCGGCGAGATCCCGCTGGACGCCGCCGCCGCCCGCCAGGGCGTCGAGGCGCTGGCCGACAAGCTCGGCCTCACCCCCGAGCGCACCGCGACCGGCATCCTGGAGATCAGCGCGTTCAACCAGAGCAACGCCATCCGCCAGCTCACCGTCAAGCGCGGGCTCGACGTCCGGGACTTCCCGCTGGTGACGTTCGGCGGGTCGGGGCCGCTGCTGGCGTGCCGGCTGATCGACATCCTGGGCCTGCCGTCGGTGCTGGTGCCGCGCGACCCCGGCAACGTCTCGGCGTTCGGGCTGCTCACGGTCGACGTCAAGAACGACTACGTCCGCACGTACGTCACCCGCGACCTCTCGCTCGGCAAGGCCGCCGAGATCTTCCACGACCTGGAGCATCAGGCCGGCGAGGCGCTGGACCGGGAGGGCTTCGACGACCCGGTCTACGTCCGCAGCGCCGACCTGCGCTACTACGGCCAGGGCTACGAGGTGCGGGTGCCGGCCCCGGCCGGCGAGATCTACGCGGGCTGGCAGGCCGAGGTGGTCGAGCGCTTCCACGCCGCCCACGAGAAGCTCTACGGGTACGCCTACCGCGACGACGCCCGCCACGGCGTTGAATGGGTCAACCTGCGGGTCTCCGGCGTCGGCCCCATCACCCGCCCGGTCCTCCGCCCTCTGGACAAGCCCGGCGACGGCGCTACGTCCGTCCGCCCGGTCACCTTCGACGAGACCCGCGACACCCCCATCCACCAGCGCTCCGCCCTCGGCGCCGGCGCGCGGGTGAGCGGCCCCGCCGTGATCGAGGAGTACGGCTCGACGATCCCCGTCCACCCCGGTTTCACCGCCACCGTCGACGCGTACGGAAACGTGGAGATAAAGCGTGACTGATCCCATCCTGATCGAGATCGTCGAGGGCACCCTGGCCTCCGTCGAGAAGGAGGTCGAGACCGCCATCGCGCGGACGGCGCGCTCGCCGATGATCCGCGACGCGCACGACTTCCGCGCCGGCATCCACGACGCCCGCCTGCGCAAGCTGACCGGCCGCTCCTACAGCGCGCTCGTCCAGCCGATCGTGCGCGACTTCCCGATCGAGACGATGAAACCCGGCGACGTCTACTTCCACAACGACGTCTACCTGTCCGAAGGCGGCATCGGCCACCTGCCGGACCTGTGCGTGACCGTGCCCGTGTTCCACGAGGGCGAGGTGGTGGCGTTCGTGCAGGCGTTCGGCCACCACGACGACATCGGCGGCAGCGTGCCCGGCTCGATGCCCTCGCACGCCCGGTCGGTGTACGAGGAGGGCCTGATGGTCCCGCCGATCAAGCTGTGGGACCAGGGCGTGCCGAACGAGGCCGCGCTGCGCATCATGACCCGCAACTCGCGCATGCCCGACTCGCTGGCCGGCGACCTCGACGCCGAGTGCTCGGCCTGCCTCATGGGCGCGCGCCGGCTGGCCGAACTGTTCGAGCGCTACGGCAGGCAGGCCGTCGTCGACTGCTTCGACGCCATCATCGCCAAGACCACGGAGACCTTCCGCAGGGAACTGCTGTCGAAGATCCCCGAGGGCACGTACGTGTGGGAGGACTACGCCGAGCACGACGGCGTCGACGAGCCCCGCCTGCACGCCCAGCGCATCACGCTGACCGTCGACCACGCGGCCGAGCCTCCTCTGACCATCGACTTCACCGGCACGTCACCGCAGGCCAAGGGCCCGATCAACCACGCCGGCGACTACGCCGGCGGCGTGTTCCTGAAGAAGTGGCTGGCCCCGGTGCTGCGCAACCTGGCCGACACGCCCGAGCGCATGGCCGAGCTGGACGTCAACGAGGGCGTCGTCCCCCTCATCGAGATGGTCTTCCCGGACAAGGGCACGCTCCTCACCCCGATCTTCCCCGCGCCCACCAACGCCCGCACGTTCGTCATCCTCCGGCTCCTCGGTGTGCTCGCCGGCGTCCTGGCCAAGGCCACCGGCGGCCGCATGCCCGCCGACCAGGAGACGATCCGCTACACGGGCGTGTACGGGACGGACGCCGGCGGGCAGCCGTACCTGATGCGCGAGGTCCTGGGCGGCGGCTCCGGCGGCCGCTGGTACGCCGACGGCGAGGACACCGTCCACGTGGTGCCCGACTCGCGCAACATCCCGGTGGAGTTCGCCGAGAGCCGCTGGCCGTTCCGCGTCGAACGGCTCGGCCTGGCCTGCGACTCCGGCGGGCCGGGCATGTACCGGGGCGGCCTCGGCTACGACAAGCACATCCGCATGCTGCGGGACGCCTCGTACATGTCGATCGCCGACCGCTCCATCCTGTCCTGCTGGGGCGTCAACGGCGGCCTGGCCGGGCGCCCGTTCCGGGTGGAGATCGCCGGCAAGGAGATGGAAGGCCTGGTGGACGACCACCCGGTCCAGGCCGGCGAGGTCATCCGCGTCCGCACCACGGGAGGCGGCGGATGGGGCTCCCCGTACGACCGCGACCCTCGGGCGGTGGCCGCCGACGTCCGCGACGGCAAGGTCTCCATAGCCGGCGCCCTCGGCGACTACGGCGTCGTCCTGGACGGCGACCGTATCGACGAGCAGGCCACCGCCGAACTCCGCGCCCGCCTCCGCCCCCCGGCAGACCGCTTCTTCGACCGCGGCCCCGGCTACGCCAAGCTGTCGGGCGGCCGAGTGTTCGCCGAGGTCGACGAGTTGTGAGGACCTGATCCCGCAGGGGCACGCGCTCCCGCAGTAGGTGGGCGCGTGGCGGGCGGCTGCCATGATGGTCTCATTTTCCGCTGGAAGGGGAGACGATCGTGCGTGTTGCTCTGGCGGGGCTCGCCACCACCCACCCGTACACCGACGCCCGCACCCTGGCCCGCCATGCCGAGCTGCTGGTTTGGGAGCCGGACCCGGAGCGGCTGCGGCGCTTCACCGAGGAGCATCCGGAGGCGGCGGTGGCCGGCAGCCTCGGTGAGGCGCTGGACAGCGGGCCCGACGGCGTGGTGCTGACGGTGCCCAACCCGCAGGTGCCCGACGCGCTGGCGCGCGTGCTGGAGACGGGCGTGCCCTGTTTCGTCAACAAGCCCGCCGCCGCCACCCGGGCGCAGCTGGACGCGCTCGACCGCCTGCCCGTCCACGACCGGGTGCTGTCGACGTCCGTGCTGCGCTTCGCGCCGGCCTTCGCCGGGACGCGCGTCGATCCGGGCGACCTGCTGGCCGTGCGGGCGACGGTACGCCATGACGTGGGGGTCTGGGCCACGGGCTACAACGCCTGGCAGGACACCCCGGACGAGGGCGGCGGGACCATGGTGACCATGGGCATCCACGGCGTGGAGCTGCTGGTCGCCCTGCTGGGCCCGGAGGTGCGGCTGGTGGGCGCCGCGGGGGCCAGGCGCCACTACCGCGGCCTGCGTTCGGAGGACACCGGCGTGATGGCGTTGCGCTGGGCGAGCGGCGTCACGGGGACGGTGGAGATCCTCGGCGTGTCGGAGTCCGAGTTCTACGGCGTCACCCTGCACCGGCGCGCCGGATCGGAGTCGATCGTGATCGACGCCGGCGGCGACCCGGTCAAGGGCCTGGGCTACGAGGGGACGGTCGACGCGTTCCTGTCCATGCTGCGGGGCGCCCCCAGCCCGGTGCCGTGGGAGGAGACGAGGGCCGTCCTGGAGGTGCTGGTCCGGGCCCGTGAGTGCGCCTGACGTTGACAGCCCGAGTCGCGCAAGTTACGGTCTGGACCGTAAATCGCAGACGAAGGGGAAGAACCGGGTGCGGACCACAGCGGAACTCGAGGAGCGGCTAGCCCGGCCGAGCGCCGGGCTGGTGGCGGATCTGGGCAGGCTCGACGGCGACATCCTCATCCTGGGCGCCGGCGGCAAGCTCGGCCCGAGCCTGGTACGGCTGGCGCTCAACGCCACCAGGGCGGCGGGCGGCGACCGGCGGATCATCGCCGTGTCCCGGTTCTCCGAACCGGGCCTGGCCGGGGCGCTCACCGAGGCGGGAGCCACGGTGGTGGCCGCCGACGTGGCCGACGAGCGGGCGCTGCGCGAGCTGCCCGACGCGCCCAACGTCGTCTTCCTGGTCGGCGCCAAGTTCGGCACCCAGGGCCGCGAGCACGCCACCTGGTTCACCAACGCCTACCTGCCAGGGCGGGTGGCCGACCGGTTCAGGGACAGCAGGATCGCCGCCCTGTCCACGGGCAACGTCTACCCCCTCGTGCCCGTCACGAGCGGCGGCAGCACCGAGGAGTCCCCGGCCGGCCCCGTGGGCGAGTACGCGATGAGCTGCCTGGGCCGCGAGCGGGTGCTGGCGCACTTCGCCGAGACGCACGGCACGCCGATGTCGCTGCTCCGGCTCAACTACGCCGTCGAGCTGCGCTACGGCGTGCTCGTCGACATCGCGCGGAAGGTGTTGGCCGGCGAGCCGATCGACCTGGCGACCGGGCAGGTGAACGTGGTCTGGCAGGGCTACGCCAACGAGGTGACGCTCCGCTCGCTGACGCTGGCCGCGACGCCGCCGTACGTGCTCAACGTGACCGGGCCGGAGCTGGTGTCGGTCCGTCAGGCCGCGCTGGCCCTCGGCGCGGAGCTCGGCAAGGAGCCGGTGTTCACCGGCGAGGAGGCGCCCACGGCGCTGCTGTCGAACGCGGGGCGCTGCCACCGGCTGTTCGGCTACCCGGAACTCACCCCGGCCGAGCTCATCGAACACACCGCGCGGTGGGTGGCGGGCGGCGGGCCGCTGCTCGGCAAGCCCACCAAGTTCGAGCGCCGCGACGGGCGCTTCTGACCCGCGTGTCATCTGACCGTACGAAAAGGGGGACTCACGTGCTCAGCACGGCTTCAGAGGCGCACACGTCCGTGCGCGACCTGTTCCGGCACGGAATGGTGATCCCGGCGCACCCGCTCGCGCTCACCGCGGACAGGAAGCTGGACGAACGCCGCCAGCGGGCGCTGACCCGCTACTACGTCGAGGCCGGTGCGGGCGGGCTGGCGGTGGGGGTGCACACGACGCAGTTCGCCATCCACGGCACCGACCTGCTGGCGCCCGTGCTCGAACTGGCTGCGCGCACCGCGAAGGAGTCGGAACGCGAGGTGGCGATGGTGGCCGGCGCGACCGGGCCCACGTCGCAGGCGGTGGCGGAGGCCGAGCTGGCCAGGTCGCTGGGGTACCACATGGTGCTCCTGAGCCCGTACCCGGAGCTGGACGAGAACGCGCTCATCGAGCGGGCCAGGGCGGTGGGCGAGGTGCTGCCGGTGATCGGCTTCTACCTGCAGCCGGCGGTAGGCGGACGCCCCTTGTCGCGAAATTTCTGGACAAGGTTGGCGGGGATCGAGTCCGTCGTCGGCATCAAGGTCGCCCCGTTCGACCGCTACCGCACGCTGGACGTCCTGCACGGCGTGGTACGCGCGGGACGGGCCGGGGAAGTGGCCCTCTACACCGGCAACGACGACCACATCCTGGCCGATCTCATCACCGCGCACCGGGTGGTGGTGGACGGGCGCGAGGTCGCCGTGGAGTTC
>DASUCK010000331.1:0-5434 GCA_036276095.1 Nonomuraea sp.
CACGCGGCCAGCACCGGCCCGATGGCGAGCTGGGCGGCGTTGAACAGCCGGGCGAAGCGATCCGGCGGGGTGCGGACGTGCACCTGCCAGGAGGTGTTGGCCGCTTCGAGGATGACGTCCTCCACCGACAGCTCCAGATCCTCGATCCTGACCAGGAACGGCTCCAGCCGCAGCCGCCTGATGCCCCTGCTCATGGCCCGGTAGCGGTTCTGGTCGCTCATGTCGCCCACGGTGAAGTGCTCGGTTCCGAGGGTGGGCAGGATGCCGATGGGCAGCGCGCCTCCGCCCTCGGCCGGCCGGTCGAGCGCGGCGACCGCCTTGTCCACCTTGGTGATCGTCTCCTGCACCTCGGCGCTCATCGCCTTGAAGGGCTCGCCCTCCAGCGGGATCGGGGTCAGGTTCACCTCAAGGTTGTAGCGGCCCAGCTCCAGCACCACGCGCGGGTCGCCGAGGGCGTCGCGCACCTCGCTGTTGCGCGGCAGCGGCCGGCCGCGCCCGTCGACGAGGAACAGCTCCAGCTCGGCCCCGATCGTGACCGGACCCTGGCCGAAGCCGGGGGTGGCGAGCAGGTCGCGCAGCACGCCGAGCTGCTCGCGGAGGCGTTCCCCGAAGCGGGCGTACTCCGCCTCGGTGAATCGCTCCTTGTCAAGGTCTCGTCCCATCACCCCCTTCTGTCCATATTTGCCATGCTTGACACCTCGTCATGAGATTGGCCCGACATTCATCAGCTACGCCGCGGAAGGACCGTCCGCGCGGCGGCGGCAGCCGTGGCGAGCTGCGGCAATTGACCCTAAGCTCATGAGATGCGTGCGGTTGCGTTTGACATCTTCGGAGGCGAGCTCGACGTCAGGGAGCTGCCCGACCCGGCCCCGGCGGCCCACGGGGCGGTGATCAGGGTCGAGGCGACGGGCATCTGCCGCTCCGACTGGCACGGCTGGCAGGGGCACGACCCCGACATCACGGCCCTGCCGCACGTGCCGGGGCACGAGTTCGCCGGCGTGGTGGAGGCCGTCGGCGCCGACGTGCGCGGCTGGCGGCCGGGGGCGCGGGTGACGGCGCCGTTCGTGTGCGCCTGCGGCACGTGCGCGTCCTGCGCCGCCGGCGACCAGCAGGTGTGCGAGCGGCAGACGCAGCCGGGCTTCACCCACTGGGGCTCCTTCGCCCAGTACGTCGCCGTCGACCACGCCGACGTGAACCTCGTCGCGATCCCGGAGCACCTGGCCCACGCCACCGCGGCCGCGCTCGGCTGCCGCTTCGCCACCGCCTTCCGCGCCGTGGCGCAGGTGGGCGAGGTGCGGCCGGGCGAGTGGGTGGCGGTGCACGGCTGCGGCGGCGTCGGGCTGTCCGCGGTGATGATCGCGACCGCGTCCGGGGCCCGCGTGGTGGCCGTGGACGTCAGCGTCGACGCGCTCCACCTGGCCGAGCTGGCCGGCGCCACGCACTTCGTCAACGCCTCGGCCGGCGACGCGGCGGCCCAGGTCAGGGAGCTGACCAGGGGCGGCGCGCACGTGTCCGTCGACGCGCTGGGCAGCCCGGCCACGTGCGCCGCCTCCGTCGAGAGCCTGCGCCGCAGGGGCCGGCACGTGCAGGTGGGGCTGCTGCCGGGCGGGCCGACGCCGGTGCCGATGGACCGGGTGGTCGCGCACGAGCTGCGGCTGCTGGGCAGCCACGGCATGGCCGCGCACGCCTACCCCCGGATGCTGGAGCTGATCAGGGCCGGGGTGCTCCACCCCGACCAGCTCGTCACCCGGACGATCGGGCTGGCCGACGCCGGGAAGGCACTCGCCGCGATCGGCTCGGTGCCGGGCGTGACGATGATCACTCCTTCGTGAGTCGTCCCATATTTCGAGAACAATGACTCATTGAACGGACAGTCGTTCGGAGAACGCGGACAGCGCGGAAGATCGGCTTGACTCTCTAGTCGAGGGACTTTTCACCATCAGGTCAATACGGCAGGATTAAGGCGCCGCAAAACGTTGTAAGCCCGGCCGACCGCAAGGACGCACGGTGATTAGAACGTTGCTCGCTGAGGACATGAACCTGATACGAGGGGCGCTCGTCGCGCTGCTGGCCTACGAGGAGGACATCGAGGTCGTCGCGGAGGTGGAAAGGGGCGACCGGATCCTGGCGGCCGCGAGCGCCTGCCGTCCCGACGTCGCGGTGATCGACATCGCGCTGCCCGGCAAGGACAGCCTGGCCGCCGCGGGTGAGCTGCACGAGAAGCTGCCCGAGTGCGGCGTCCTCATCCTGACCGGCGTGGGCACGCCCGGCCTGCTGAAGAAGGCCCTCGACGTGCACGTGCGCGGATTCATGGCCAAGGACGCGCCGGCCGGCCGGCTCGCCGACGGGATCCGCAGGGTGGCCGACGGCGAGCGGGTCATCGACTCGGAGCTGGCGATCGCGGCCATGCGGCCCATGGAGGCGCCGCTGACCCCGCGCGAGCTGGACGTGATCGGCGCCGCCGCCGACGGCGCGTCCATCGGCGAGATCGCCGCGTCGCTGTTCCTGGCCGAGGGCACCGTGCGCAACTACCTGTCCAGGACGACGGCCAAGCTGGGCGCCCGCAGCCGGATCGACGCCATCCGCATCGCCAGGGAGTCAGGCTGGATCTAGCGGCGCCAGGCCGGTGCGGTCGGCCAGGAAGGCGAGCACGTCGGCCGCCAGCCCGATCGAGCGGCTGACCGCCCGCGCGCCGTGGCCGACGTCCCGCTCGTACCGGAGCAGGACCGGCCGCCGCCCCCCGCCGGCCCACTGCAGGGCGGCGCACATCTTCCTGGCGTGCATCGGGTCGACGCGGGTGTCGGAGGCGGCGACCGTGAACAGCGTCGCCGGGTAGTCGACGCCCTTCCTGACGTGGTGGTAGGGCGAGTAGCGGAGCAGCCAGGACAGGTGCTCGGGGTCCTCGGGGTCGCCGTACTCGCCGGTCCAGGAGGCGCCGAGGCCGCTGCGGTGGTAGCGGGCCATGTCGAGCAGCCCCGCCGAGCACACCGCGGCGGCGAACAGCTCGGGCCGCTGGGTGACGGCGGCGCCGACGAGCAGGCCGCCGTTCGACTCGCCCCAGATGCCGAGCTGCCGGGGCGTCGTCCAGCCGTCGGCGACCAGCTTCTCGGCCGCGGCGGCGAAGTCGTCGAAGACGTTCTGCTTGCGGTCGAGCATGCCGTCGCGGTGCCAGGCCTCGCCCTCCTCGCCGCCGCCGCGCAGGTTCGCGATGGCCAGCACGCCGCCCGCCTCCACCCAGGCCAGCGAGTCGGCGGCGTAGCCGGGCATGAGGGGGATGCCGAAGCCGCCGTAGCCGCTCAGGATGCACGGCCGGGGGCGGCCGGGCGAGGGCAGGGCGACGACGACCATGCGGATGCGGGTGCCGTCGGCGGAGGCGTACTCGACGTGGTGGCTGCGCACGTCGGGCAGCGCGATGCGGCCGGGCGGCGCCGACCACAGGGCGGTGGCGCCGGTGCGGGCGTCGTAGCGCCAGACCTCGGCGGGGGTGACGGCGTCGGTGTAGGAGAACCAGGCCTCCGGGCCGCCGCCGGGGCGGGAGGTGAGCGCGTTGATCGAGCCGCTCCCGGGCAGCGGCACCGTGCCGAGCCGCTCCCCCGTACGCGCGTGGTGCACGGCGATCTCGCCCACCGCGTGGCGCGTCCTGGAGACCAGCAGCCGGTCGCCGTCCAGCACCGTGAACGCGCCCAGCACCGCCTCGGGGTCCTGCGGGACCAGCTCCCGCCAGGCGGCGGGCCGGGCCGGGTCGGCCACGCAGAGCCGGCGGCGCGGCGCGTCCCGATCGGTGAGCAGGTAGAGGCGGCCGTCGCGGCCCACCGCCCCGGCCGTGCGGGCGTGCGCTCCTTCCTGTACGGGCACCGGCCGTGGCTTGGCCGGGTCGCCGCCGGCCAGGTCGGCCAGCCAGAGCGAGTTGCCCGACGCGGTGCCCGCGGAGATCACCAGCCAGCGGCCGTCCGGGCTGATCTGCACGCCGTACGAGACCGGGCCCATGGTGAAGATCGGCACGTCGCCGTCCGCGCCCAGCCGGTGCAGGTGCACCCCGTCGCGGAAGCGCACGTAGTAGAAGGCCCGCCCGCCGGGCAGCCAGGCGACCGCGGAGTAGCGGCAGCCGCCGACGGGGCCGTCGACGTCGGCGCCGGTGGCCGCGTCGCGCACGTACAGGTCGGCCCGCTCGTCGCCGCTGCGCGAGACCTGGTAGGCGATCCTGCGGCCCTCCCAGTCGGGCTGCCAGTCGTCGAGCGTGGTCAGGCCGGTGGGGTCGAGGTCCATGGGGTCGAGGAGGGGGCGGTCGTCGCAGTAGAGGACGGGGTGCTCCTGGCAGGCGGCCTGGCGCAGGTGGAAACGCCGCTCGCCGCGCCACACCGGGGGCGTGACCAGGCCCGTGACGCTCATCTCGGTGAGCCGGGTCAGGAAGCGCCCGCGGTGCCGCAGCGTGGCCGCGCTGTCGCGCCACAGCCGGTCCTGCGCGGCCAGCCAGCTCTCGGTACGCGGGTCCGCGGGGTCCTCCAGCCACCGGTACGGGTCCGTGATCAGGTGGCCAGCGCGGCGGTCGACGAGGGGGAGGCGCTCGGCTGGCGGGTATTTGTCTGGAATTTTCATGACACGGGCTCCGGATGCCAGTGGCCGGCCAGGTCGGCGTACAGCGGCGACGCCCCGACCAGCTCGTCATGGGTGCCGATCACGGTATGGCCGCCGTCCATGAGGAGGATGCGGCGGGCGCGAAGGGCCGAGGTGAGGCGGTGGGCGATCAAGATCAGCGTGCCGCCCCGGCCGGCCAACGCGTGCTCCGCGCGGGCCTCGGCGGCGGCGTCGAGGTGGCAGGTGGCCTCGTCCAGGATGACCAGCGGCGCCCCGGCGAGGTGGGCGCGGGCCAGCGCGAGGAGCTGCCGCTGACCGGCCGACAGCGCCGCCGGGTCGTCGATCACCGCGTCGTACCCGCCGAGGCCGGCCACCAGCTCCTCCGCGCCGACGGCGGCCACGGACGCGTCAAGCGCGGCGCGGGTGGCGCCCGGGCGCAGGTAGGCGAGGTTCTCCAGGAGGGTGCCGCGGAACACGTACGCCTCCTGCGGGATGAGCACCCGGGCGGCGGGGTCCACCCGGTCGGCGGGGACGCCGCCGACCAGCGCCGCGCCGGAGACCGGGCGGAGCAGACCGGCGAGCAGCGCGGCCAGCGTGGACTTGCCCGCGCCGCTCGGGCCGACGATCGCCAGATGGTCGCCCTCGGGGACCGTCAGGTCCAGCCGGTCCACGACGGGCGCCGAGCGCGGGCCGTAGGAGAACGTCAGGCCGCGCAGGCGCACGTCCGCGGCGGGCGGGCTGACCCGGGTCGGGGCGGGACGCGGGGGCGGGACGGCGGCGGTGACGCGGCCCAGCGCGGCGGCCAGCAGCACGCCGCTGACCCCGAGCCCCTGGACGAGGCCGCCCAGCGCGGGGGCGA
>DASUCK010000332.1:0-2570 GCA_036276095.1 Nonomuraea sp.
CGAGGCGGGTTCGCCGCTGAAGGCACACGCGGCGCACCCCGGCTACGCGTCGACCAACCTCCAGTCCCACACGGAGACACTGCTGGACTCGATCATGGCTCTGGGCAACCGCCTGGTGGCCCAGAGCGCGATGATGGGCGCCCTGCCGACGCTGTACGCGTCGACGATGGACCTGCCGAACGGCTCGTTCGCGGGGCCCGGCGGGATCACGACGCAGCACGGCTACCCGAAGCTGGTCCCGTCGAGCCGGGCCTCGCGTGACGAGGAGAAGGCAGCGGCGCTGTGGACGCTGTCGGAGAAGCTCACGGACGTGACCTTCACGTTCTGAGCCCTCGCGCCCAGGTCGCAGCACTGCTGGTCAATAGCACCCAGCGGAGGCCGGGCACTCTGCGCCCGACCTGCTGGTCCTGAAAGGTCACTGGGCCTGGATCCACCGATGATCGTGCCATGGCCATCGAGGACGCGGTCCGCTGTGCGGCCCGGGCGCGCAGCGCCCAGGCGTGCCGCGAAAGGCGCGTTACCGGCATGGCGGGTTCTGGGGGTCGTCGTAACGCCTGAGTTGTTCAGGGGTTGCGTGTGTTCGAGGTTCGGCTGGATCGTAGGCCGCAGGGGCGTAAGAAGCTGGTGGCTGAACGGCGCCATTACTTTGATCTTGTGAACAGTGGTGTCGGGACGAACGAGGCGTGTCGGATCGTGGGCGTCAACTACGCCACCGGCCGTCGATGGCGCACGGCTGCGGGCAGCCGGTCGGCCACCCCCACCTCGACGTCAGCTGAGTCGTCAGGGGAGTCGTCAGGCGAGTCGTCAGGCGAGTCGGTGGGTGAGTCGTCAGGGGAGCGGTCGCGTTATCTGACGATCGAGGATCGGCTGGTGATCGCGGACCTGGTGCGACTCCAGCGTTCTCAGGCCCAGATCGCGCGGGAGCTGGACCGGCCGCGCAGCACGATCTGCCGGGAGATCCGGCGCAACAGTCACCCGTTGACCGGCGAGTACCGGCCCTACGCCGCTCAGGACCGCGCTGATGCCCGCCGACCTCGCCCGAAAACCGGCAAGATCGCCGCCAGCCCGGCATTACGCGCGGCGATCCAGGGCATGCTCGACGAGGACTGCAGCCCGGAACAGGTCAGCCAGCGGCTGCGTCGTGACCATCCCGACCGGCCGGAGCTGCACGTGTGCCACGAAACCATCTACCAGGCCCTCTACCTGCAACCACGAGGCGAACTACGCCGCGAGATCACCGCCGCGCTACGCACCGGCCGCACCACCCGCAAACCCCGCCGCACCCCCGGCTCCCGCCAGCCACGGTTCACCCACCCGATGCTGATGATCAGCGACCGCCCAGCCGCAGCCGAGGACCGGGCCGTGCCAGGCCACTGGGAAGGCGACCTGATCATCGGCAAGGACAACGCCTCCGCGATCGGCACCCTGGTCGAACGCGCCACCCGCTTCGTGATCCTGCTACACCTACCCCACGGCCGCAACGCCGAAGCGGTCCGCGACGCCCTCACCACCACCATCACCACCCTGCCCGAACACCTGCGGGAATCCCTGACCTGGGACCAAGGCAGCGAGATGGCACGACACCACGAAATCACCATCGCCACCGGCATCCCCGTCTACTTCTGCGACCCCCACTCCCCCTGGCAACGCGGCAGCAACGAAAACACCAACGGCCTGCTCCGCCAATACTTCCCCAAAAGCACCGACCTGTCCGTCCACCCCGCCGAACACCTCGCCGCCATCGCCGCCAAACTCAACCGCCGCCCACGCAAAACACTCGGCTGGGACACCCCAGCCGAACGCCTCACTACACTCCTCACCCAAACCAACTAACCACCGCGTTGCAACAACCCCTCGAAACTCCCCACTGCCGGATGCCGTGAAAGGCGCTTCGCAGCACTCAAGGCCGGTAACGCGCCTTTCACGGCAACGCACCCGCCGGTAACGCGCCTTTCACGGCATCCGGTCGGGCGCTGCGCCCGACCCGGGCAGGTCCCGCCGCGGCGCTCGATTCGTCAGTTGACTAGCGGTGGTGCGACTTTGCCGGGGCCCCTGGGGTCAGTGCGGGAGCCAGCCGTTCCGCCTCGGCGGCCAGCCCGGGCGGGCTGGTGGCGACGGGCATCGCGTCGGCGTTGAGGTTGCCCAGCACGTGCCAGCCGCTCCCTGGCGTGGTCCGCAGGCCGCCCTGCTCGCCCGCGGTCACGACACCGTCGGCCAGCAGTGCGCTCACCAGTCCCGCCGTCTCGGTCGGCGTCGCGTACGACGGCGGGTTGACCGCGTTGATCACCACGTCCGCGTGGAACCGCGACTCGGCGAGCACGGTGAATCCACTGGCGGCCGCTTCGATCTTGCGCACGCCCGGCACCAGCCGGACCTGGCCGGAGTCGAGCAGGCCGAGCAGGATCGCGGCGTTGTGCGGGACCATGGGCGAGCTGAGGTTGTTGATCAGCCGGAAGTGGTGCGCACGCAACCAGGCCCGCTCCCGCGCGGGCAGCAGCGGCCACGCGACCGGCCCGACGCTCCGGATGGCCATCAGCAGCGCCCTGCGCCCGGGGTTCGGCGAGTCCACC
>DASUCK010000333.1:0-6736 GCA_036276095.1 Nonomuraea sp.
CTGCTCTGGCCAGCGGCGGAGGGTACCGTCGGCGTGGCGTCGGGAGAGCAGCCTCGGCCGCCGGTGCCGGTGGGGGAAGATGAGGCCATGGAGGGCGAGAAGCGATGAGCGCAGAGGATCTCGAAAAGTACGAAACCGAGATGGAGCTGCAGCTTTACCGCGAATACCGCGATGTCGTCGGGTTGTTCACCTATGTCGTCGAGACCGAGCGGCGGTTCTACCTGACCAACTCGGTCGACCTCGACGTCCGTACCGCGGAGAACGGCGACGTCTTCTTCGACGTCAAGATGCAGGACGCCTGGGTGTGGGACATGTATCGGCCGGCGCGGTTCGTCAAGAACGTACGGGTGGTCACGTTCAAGGACGTCAACGTGGAGGAACTGGCCAAGGCCGACCTGGAGATGCCCAAGGAAGGGTTCTCGGGGTAGGCCTGGGGGTGGGGGGCAGTGGGTGGTTTGGGGCTGATGGGTGTCGGCTGGCCTATGTGGTCCCTGAACTGCCTTGCCAGGCTTAGACAGCAGGTCCGCAGCCGTCCGGGGGTTTCGTCCCTGTGAGCGGGGCAGGTGGCGCCAACCGGTGTTGGGTTGGGGCATGTGGGGCTACGGAGATGAGGGCGGCAAGGAGGGCGCTCATCTGCGGCGCGCGGCCATGATTTCCGCCGCGTTCCTCGCGTTGCTCGCGTTGCTCGCGTTGCTCGCGTTCCTTGCGTTTCTTGCGTTTCTTCCGTTCCTGTTCCTGCGGTACCGCGTTCCTCGGGTTCCTGCGGAACCCATATCTCCCGTATCTCCTCACTCCTTACGTCTCCTACGTCGAACCCTCGATGCCCGCCCGCGTGGGCTCCGGACTCCCTGCGGCCGGTACCTCGTGGCGTGCGTGACCGTGGCTTGACCATGGCTCCGGTCGTTGTGTGCGCCGCGCTCCGACGATCGTGCGCTTGTTCAACGGTGCTCCAGCGCGCGCACCCGCCTGTTCCGCGCTCCAGCGGTGTTTCCGGCGAGTCGCAGTCTGGGGATTCTTCCCGCTCATCGGCTTCCCGCACCCGGCTGCACCGCCGGCACGGTCGGGCACCAGGTTGGCGTTCGCCTGGCATGCCCCGGTATACCCCCGGCCCGCAGTGCCCCCGCTCGGCCGTCACAGACCTGCCCTGACTCTCCGCCTTGCCGGGGCCGTTCCCAGCCCTGCACCCTCTCGCCTCGCGCGCTCTAGCCCCTCTCGACTCCGCCGACCTCGCGTCCCCGGCGCTTCGCTTACCTGATCACGCTTGTCGCGGTCCTTCGTCCAGCGGTCCTTCGTCCACAGGCGGGAAGCGGCGGTGCGCTCGTTATCCCCAGAACCCCGCTCGGCTCATCGGCGGACGCCCCGGATGCGGGAAGGTTCGATCCGCACCGGACCCGGACCGACGGAGGTGGCGCATGGCCACGAAAGACGAGCTCGGCAAACAGGGCGAACAACTCGCCGCGACCTACCTGCAGGCCAAAGGGATGACGATCATCGACCGCAACTGGCGCTGCCGTCATGGCGAGATCGACATCATCGCCGAGGAAGGCCCCGCCCTGGTCGTCGTCGAGGTCAAAACCCGCTCGGGCAGATCCCACGGCACGGCTCTGGAGTCGGTGAGCGCCGTGAAGCTGGCCAGGCTCCGGATGCTCGCCGCCAAGTGGCTCGCCACCCAGTCCCGCACCTTCGACGCCGTTCGGGTAGACGTGATCGCGCTGGAACGCTTCGCCGGCGACTTCGCGCTACGCCACGTACGGGGGGCGATCTAGATGGCGGTGGCCCGCACCCGCAGCGTGGCCCTCGTCGGAGTCTTGGGCCGCAGCGTGGAGATCGAGGCCGACGTGGGCAACGGCCTGGCGGGCATCCACCTCATCGGCCTCCCCGACGCGGCGCTGAGCGAAGCCCGCGACCGGGTCAGATCCGCCGTGGTCAACAGCACCTATCCGTGGCCCGACGCCCGCATCATCGTCAGCCTCTTCCCGGCCAGTCTCCCCAAGCGCGGTTCCCAGTTCGACCTCGCCATAGCGATGGCGATCCTCGGGGCCGCCGGGGTGGTCCCCGCCCAACGCATCGCGGAGCCGTTCTTCCTGGGTGAGCTGGGCCTCGACGGGCGGACAAGACCCGTACGCGGCGTGCTGCCCTCGGTGCTCGGCGCGGCCCAGCACGGTGAGGGAGAGGTCACGGTAGTCGTACCGTCCGCCAATGCCGCGGAAGCACGTTTGGTCCCCGATGTGAAGGTCGTCCCGGTGGCGAGTCTGCGCCAGTTGGTGGAGTGGCTCAGAATGGGAGACGACGCCCCGACGCCGCAGGCAGAGGAGCCGGCCGAAGCACCCCTTACCAGCCCAAAGCCGGCGGTCGACCTGGCAGACGTCGTCGGCCAGCCAGTGGCCCGCCGGGCCCTGGAAGTGTGCGCGGCAGGCGGTCACAACCTGTGGATGCTGGGGCCGCCCGGCACCGGCAAGACCATGCTGGCCGAACGCCTCCCCACCCTCCTCCCGGACTTGGAGCTCGACCACGCCCTGGAAGTCACGGCCATCCATTCGGTCGCCGGCGCGCTGCCGACCAACGCGCCCATGATGAGCCGCCCGCCCTTCGTCAGCCCGCACCACACGGCCACGTCCGCCGCGATCATCGGTGGTGGCAGCACGATCGTGCGTCCGGGAGCCGTGTCGCTGGCCCACCGCGGCGTCCTCTTCATGGACGAAGCCCCGGAATTCCCTCGCCACGTCCTCGACGCGCTCCGGCAGCCGCTGGAGTCGGGACGCGTGACGGTGTCCAGAGCCGCGGGGGCCGTCACGTTTCCGGCCAGGTTTATGCTCGTCCTGGCCGCGAACCCCTGCCCCTGCGCCCAGTCCGACGACCAGGGCGAACACTGCAAATGCTCGCCCACGATCAGGCGCCGCTACTTGGGCAGGCTCTCCGGCCCTTTGCTCGACCGCGTCGACATGAAGGTCACCGTGGTTCGCGCCTCAAGACGCGAGCTCATGGCCGACCGCCAGTTCACCGAGTCCAGCGCGACCGTGGCCGAACGCGTCCTCGCGGCCCGCGAACGAGCCGCCAAACGCCTGGACGGCACGCCGTGGCGCACCAACGCGGAGATCCCCTCATCCGTCCTCCACAGCACCTACCGCCCGTGCCCGGAAGCGATGAAACCCATGACGTCCTGTCTGGACTCAGGCACTCTGACGGCCCGCGGCCTGGACCGCGCCGTCCGAGTGTCCTGGACCCTGGCCGACCTCGCCGACAAGCCTCGCCCCGAGGAAGCCGAAACCACCGCCGCCCTCCACTTCTGGCTAGGCGTGACGTCGTAAGAAGCCAGACCGCCGACCACGTATCGCCGCCAGCCACCCACCACCCCGGAGCCATCATGACCCCACCGCCCACCAAACCTTCCCGCCAGCCGTCCACCCCACCACCGTCTCCTGCCGCCGCCGGACCGAGTGCAGGCACATCTCCGGCAAGCCCGACCCGCCCGGCACCGGATCGGCCTGGGCGACGAGACACCTCAGGCGCGGCACAAACCGGCCCGGCCAAGCCGCCAACTGGTCACCCCGTACGACCGTTCCCGGAGGCGGAGCCGCCGGGAACGAAGGTAGCCCAGTCGGATACCGCAGAGTCGAACGCAGCAGCTTTGCAGAAAACGCCGGCCATGGAAGAAGCGGTGGTGGCTGCAGAAGCGATGGGGTCCCAAGCGATGGGGTCCCAAGAAGCGGCAGTGCGGTCGCAACCCATGCGGTCCCGATCGAACAGGGCCGCGTCTCCACGGGTCGGGAGTGCGGGGGCCGGAGCCGGGCGGACCGAACCTGCGCGGGCGGTACTTGTACCGTCAGGGTCTGCGAAGGCTGAACCTGCGCAGGGGGAACGTGCGCAGGGAGTGCGTGCGCTGGGATTGCCTGCACAGGCCGAATGTGCACCGGGGGAAGCTGCGGAGGCCCAGTGTGCAGTCGCGGAATCGGCGGTGGCACGCGGGTCGCGTCCAGCGGCCGGGGCGCTGATCGAGGCTGAGTATGAGGCGAGGGCTGCGCTCATGCGGGCGGCGGACGTCGGCGACACGATCATGGGGCGCCTCGTGAGGCAGTACGGGGCCGCGGGCGCGGTGAAGGCGATCCGCGCTCGTGCCCTCCCCGCGGAGTTCGTCGCTCAGGAGGCACAACTAGAGCGTCCACCGGACCTGACTGCTCGGTTGAACGCCTGGCATGCTCGTCTGGCCGCCGCCAACCCGGCCGCCGACCTCGAAGTAGGGCACAATTCCGGTGCTCGCCTGATCATTCCCGGCATGCCGGAATGGCCCACTCAACTGGACGACCTGGGGCCCAGTCAGCCGCTTGGGCTATGGCTGCATGGGAGCGCCGATCTGCGCTTCTCCTGTCTCAAGTCGGTGGCCGTGGTGGGTGCCCGGTCCGCCACGGCCTATGGGGTGCACATCGCGGCCGAGTTCGGTGTCGGGCTCAGCGAGTGCGGCTGGACGGTCGTGTCAGGTGGCGCGTTCGGCGTGGACGGCGCAGCTCATCGAGGAGCGCTGGCCGCCGCCTCACCGACGGTCGTCGTCCTGGCCTGTGGCGTCGACATTTGCTATCCGAGCAGCCACGACGCCCTCTTCGCTGCTGTCAGGGAACAGGGCGTGGTGGTGAGCGAATGCCCGCCGGGGGTGCATCCCACCCGTGCCCGGTTCCTCATCAGGAACCGCCTGATAGCCGCCCTGGCGCGCGGCACGGTAGTGGTGGAGGCGGCTCTGCGCAGTGGCGCTCTCAACACCGCCACCCACACCCTGACCCTGAACAGGCACCTGGCCGCCATCCCCGGTCCCGTCACCTCCCGCATGTCAGCCGGCTGCCACAGGCTCCTCCGCGAACGCAAAGCCGTGTGCGTGACCACCCCGGAGGAAATGATCGAACTGGTCGGCGTCATAGGCGACGACCTGGCCCCGCAATCCCGAGCTCCTGTCGTCCCCAGGGACCAACTCAACGAGCCGACGAAAAGAGTCCTGGACGCGATCCCCGCCCGCGGCGGCGCCGGCCCCGCCTCCATAGCCGTGCGGGCGGGTCTCGGCCTGGACGTCACCCTGAGCGCCCTGGGCGGCCTGGCCGCCGCAGGTTACATCGAGCGGTCACCGGACGGCTGGCGTCTCCGTAAGCAGACCACCGCCTACCGGAAGGCCTCTGATTCCGCGACCCTGGACCACCCGCCGGCAACGGACGGCACGGACCCCACCCAGGACCCACCGTTCCCGGACGAGGACGACCTCGCACGCCGGGAACACGGCCTCCCCGACCCGGAAGCCCACGACGCCATCCGGTGAAGTGGTTTTCTGCGCGCAAAGCCTGACCGCCACAGACAGGGGCTGAGGTGTGTCCAGTGGGTCAATGGCTCTGGCCCAGTCAATGGTGTATCTCGATCTTTGTTTGACTAACTGGTGGTCGGGGTCAGGGGGAATGTGACGTCCAATGTGGGCGCATGTGCCAGACCCGGTAAGCAGTGCGACCTGGAGAGGGTTGCAGGGCGGTAAACGACGCGGCGATACAACCACGCGGTCAGGCGTCGTTATCGGTGCGGCGCGCCGGAATGGTTGTCTCTGGGCGAATATATCACCTTCGACAAGAATGTCGCTGTCGAGCGGTTGTGCCAGGTGGTTACCTTTCGTTGATTTTGGCAGGGATTAAGTGTTGGCGCAGGCCAGAGGTGGAACTAGTTTGGCCAGGCGCGGAGTGTTCTTGCTGGGGAGCGAAATAGTAGGGGTCACCGGTTGGTGTTCGGGTCGCGTGGTGGTGCTGTACGGGACGAGACTGGTGTCTGCGGCCATCGCATTCCTTCGAACTCAGTTCAGGCCCATGAAGGAATCTGCGATGGCCGTCACCATATGTGGCGACGGGTGTGCCGCACCCTGTACAGCGGTGGGATCTTCTGTAGGTGGTGTGGCGGGTGTGCACGTGCCGAAGTGGGCACGTGGGTTGCCGGGGGGCGTCTGGCTGGTGGGCACGTGGCGGCTATCAATGGACACATAGGGCCCCGCAACGGCGGACATGTAGACCCACACTTGCGGACTTGAGTTCGCCCTGCGGCGTGTGGCACCGCGGTGTGCTCTCTGTTCTGCCTGTTCTCAGGTCTGCCCGGGTGAGCCGCCCGGGTCTGCCTGGGGTGAGCTGCCTGGCGAGGGGGTGCCGATCACGTGGGGGGAGCGGTGTCGGGACCGGCCGCACTACGCGCAGGGGAGGCATCGGGGTGGGTTGAAGATGCCGAGGGTGCGCACGGTGCTGCGGAACGTGCCAGCCGGTCGCATGTTGAACACCCGCTGGCCGCCGAAGCTTGCTGCGCGGATCAGGTCTGAGGTTGTCACGCTGCGTTGCCGTGGCGTCGTGGTTGTGTGGTGGGCAAGATTCCCGGCTAGGCATGCCTTCCGCACGTGCGAGGTCGTCGAGGGTAACTGCTAGAGCTTCCCGTGACTGGAGCGATCGATGCAGGTGGCGGCCGGTGACATCGACAGTGGTTATGGGCACGATCGCCACGGTCGCTGCGGCGCCCTACAGGGTCCTGTCCGCCCGCCTGGTCGACATGCGCGGGAGGGTTGGGTGTCGGGGACGTATGCGACCGTTCTTGGAGGCGTGCCTCTCAGGTTCGGAGGTTGATTGCTTCGGGTTGGTTGGGCTGGGTGGCATGATCGAAGGTGGGGTGGGCGAGATGTTTGTGTTGCGGGATGAGGCGGTGGGGGAGTTTGGGCGGTATCTGCGGTTGGAGCGCGATC
>DASUCK010000334.1:0-2059 GCA_036276095.1 Nonomuraea sp.
TTGGCGATGCCGAAGTCGGTGACGAGGACCCGGCCGTCGTCGGCGAGGAGGATGTTGCCCGGCTTCACGTCGCGGAGGACGAGGCCGCCGGCGTGGGCGTGGCACAGCGCGTCGGCCACCTGGCGGGCGATCGACACGGCCCGCCGCGGCGGCAGCGCGCCGCGGGCGTCGAGCACCGCCCGGAGCGTCGAGCCGCGCACGAGCTCCATCACGATCGCCTCGAAGTCCTCCGAGGAGCACGTGTCGTAGATCGAGACGATGTGCGGGTGCGACAGCCGGGCAGCGGCGAGCGCCTCGCGGTGGAAGCGGGTGTGGAAGGCCTCGTCGGCGACCAGGTGGGGGAGGAGCGTCTTCACCGCGACGGGGCGGGACAGCACCTCGTCCTTGGCCTCCCACACCTCGGCCATCCCGCCGCGCGCCAGCTTCGTGACGAGGCGGTAGCGACCCCCGATCAGGGCGCCCTCGGTCGCGGTCGTCGTCTCGGGCACGGCGGGTCGACCGTACCCGGCTCGGGCGGGACCGCCCCCCTAGGGCTTCCTGTCCGGGGTTGGAGGTGACAGCGCTGGCTTGTGGGTCGTTGTCATCGGGTGAGCTCTCGGAGGGCTTGGGCTGGTGTGCGGCCTCGCATGTAGCTGCCGTGGTTGCGTCGACGGTGGTTGTAGTCGAGCAGCCAGGCGTCGGCTTCGGCTCGGAGCTGTCCGAGGCTGGTGAACGCGCGTCGGTGGAAGGCGGGCCGCCAGCACTCATCGAGGATCGTGCCGTGGAAGCGTTCAACGACGGCGTTGTGGTTCGGGCTGCGCGGCGGGATCCTCTCGTGACGGATTTCCTTGGCGGCCAGCGCAGCAACGAAGCCGGAGCCGACCCATTCGGGGCCGTTGTCGGTCAGCACCGCTCGGACCGTGACGCCGTGTCGTCGCCAGCGGCGGACGATCTGCTCGATGAAGCGGGTCGACAGGAGCTGGTTCGGGGTGCCGGCGATGAGCCAGACCATGGCCCAGCGGGTCGCGGTGTCGACAGCGGTCAGCTGATACACCCGGCCGACGCCTTTGAGGTTGCCGATGTAGAACCCGTCGAGCGCGACGAGATCGCCCGGTCGGGCCGCCCAGTGGCAGAACCCGATCGGGTCCTTGGCGGTGGGGCGGGTGATGAGCCCGCCAGCAGCAGCGACCGCCGCCGCTCGAGCAACCCGCTGATGGCGGCGGGCCAGGTCGTGGTCGGCGAGGAGCTTGTTCACGGTGGTCTTGGAGATGCTGAACCCGCGGTCAGCGAGCCGGTCGGCGAGCTGGCGGCAGCCGAGCGTCGGCTGCAGGATCGCCAAGGTCAACAGCACCTCGAGCACATGCGTCGGTGTCGCGTTCGGCAGCTGCGGCTGGCGGCGGGCCTTGGGCACGAGCGCTTCGATCCCGTAGCGCTGCGCCATCGCCTGCCACTCATAGAAGCGGGTGCGAGACACCCCGAAGATCCGGCACGTTTCGCTCACGTTGCCGTGCTTGGCGGCATGCGCCAGAACCGCGCAACGGCGCTGATAGATGATCTGGTCACGGGTCACGGCGGTGGGCTCCTTTGTGGATCTGTGAGAGGACTCACAAGATCCACCGCCGTGGCCCACCAACAGGTGGACCTGCAACCTCAACCCGCGGACAGGAAGGACTAGGCCGAGGCCCGGCTCGCCCGCCAGGCCGCCTCCTGGCGACCGAGCTCGGTGGCCGGCGGTGCGCCCTCTCGGTACTCGGCGAGGATCGCCCGGAACGGGCCGGAGGCACCGAGCCGGGCGAGCAGCGCCGCCATGCCCCACACGACGCGGTCGAGGATCACGTACGACGGCGGCATGTTGAGGTGCTTGATCGCGTCGGCGCGCTCACCGCTGATGTTCACGATGTCGGAGAGCATCTCCCGCAGCCAGTCCCGGTCGAACGTGAACCGGTCCTCGACGTAGGGCGCGTACGGCTTCGACATCCAGTCGTAGATGACGGCGGCGTCGATGCCGCTGTCGGCACGCAGGAAGCCGCCCTCGACCATGCGCTGCAGCATGAGGTCCTGATCGCGCGCGAGCGCCGCG
>DASUCK010000335.1:0-10295 GCA_036276095.1 Nonomuraea sp.
CGCCAGGCTCCGTCGATGTGGAGTTGGCGACGCCGAATGCCTTCTTCCCGGAATCCGAGTTTCTCAACCACCCTACGGCTGGCGTGATTCTCGGGGCGGATGTTCGCTTCTAGGCGATGCAATCCGGTGGTGAAAAAGCAGTGGTCAACGGCCATGGCGAGGGCGGTGGGGGTGATGCCGCGGCCGGCCAGCGCGCCGTCGATCCAGTAGCCGACCTGGGCAGAACGGGCAGATCCCCACACGATGGCGCCCACGGTCAGTTGCCCGGCGAAGCGGCCCTCGTACGTGACCACCCATGGCAGCGCGAGCCCCTGCCGCGCCTCGCGGCGAAGGGTGCCGACCATGGAGACGTAGGGGCCGAGGCCGGTCCTGAACAGCGGGGTCTCGGGGTTGCTCGGCTCCCAGGGGCGCAGCCAGTCGGCATTGCGCAGCCGGGTCTCGCGCCACACGCGTACGTCGCTCAGCCGCAGTGGCCGGAGGCCTACCGAGCCTTCGTCGAGGGACGCCGGCCAGCCACGAAGTCGATCCACATCTCTCATCATCCCCCCATCGGGCGCGATGTCGCCACGCGTGCGACGAATCCACGGTCAGCGCGGGTGGTCGCCGCCCCGGATCTGGTCGACCGCGTGCCGCAGGATGGGGGCGAGGACGGCGACGCCGTCGCGCACGCCGCCGGACGAGCCGGGCAGATTGACGATCAGGGTGTCACCGGCCTGCCCCGCGAGGCCCCGGGACAACACCGACGTCGGCACCCTCTCCCGGTTGGCCTGCCTGATCGCCTCGGCGATGCCGGGGATCTCGCGGCTGATCACGCGGGCGGTCATCTCGGGGGTGAGGTCTGTCGGGGTCAGACCGGTGCCGCCGGTGGTGACGACGACGTCGTAGCCGCCCTTGACGCCGTCGAGCAGGGCCAGTTCCACCGCCTCGCCGTCCGGTACGACGACGGGGCCGTCGACGACCTCGCAGCCGGCCTCGTCGCGGAGCAGTTCGACCAGGAGCGGACCTGATTTGTCGGCATAAATCCCGGCCGACGCCCGGTTCGACACCGTGATCACCAATGCCCGCGTCACGCCGGCTTCCTCGTCCAGCGTCCGGTCTTCCCGCCCAGCTTCTCCTCCACCCGCACGTCGGTGATCACCGCGGCCGGATCCACCGCCTTCACCATGTCGATCAGTGCCAGCGCCGCCACCGACACGGCGGTCAGCGCCTCCATCTCCACGCCCGTGCGGTCGGCCGTCTTCACCCGGCAGGCGATCGCCACACCCCAGTCCTCGACGTCGAGCGTCACCTTCACGCCGTGCAACGCGATCGGATGACAGAGCGGAATGAGGTCGGGCGTCCGTTTCGCCCCCATAATCCCGGCGACGCGCGCCACCCCGAGCGCGTCGCCCTTGGGCATCTCCCCCGACCGCAGCAGCTCCACCACCTCTGCCGACAGCAGCACCCGGCCGGTGGCCACGGCGCTACGGGCCGAGACGTCCTTGGCCGACACGTCGACCATGCGCGCGGCCCCGGTCTCGTCGATGTGCGTCAGCTCGCCCACTGGTGCACCATCCTCTTGCCGGTGGTCGGGAGACTCACAGCCGGATCACCTCCACCTTGCTCCCCCCGGGCACCTCCGTGGTGTCCTCGGGGACCACGATCAGCGCGTTCGCGGCGGCGAGGGCGGCCAGCTGGTGGGAGCCCTGGCCGCGTACGGGTGACACGGTGCCGTCGGCGGCCAGCACCCCGCGCAGGTAGGAGCGCCGGCCGGCGGGCGAGCGCAGCGTGCCGGTGACGTACGCGGTGACGGGCTCGGGCGGGCCGCCCGGCAGGCCGCGCATCTTGTCGAGCGCGGGGCGCACGAACAGGGCGAACGACACGAACGACGACACCGGGTTGCCGGGCAGCGCGAAGATCGGCACCTCGTCGTCGCCCAGCACGCCGAACCCCTGCGGCATGCCCGGCTGCATGGCGACCTTCTCGAACCGTACGGTGCCGAGCGGCGCCAGTGCCTCCTTGACGGGTTCGTACGCGCCCATCGACACCCCGCCGCTGGTGATGACCGCGTCGGCGCGCATCAGCTGGGTGTCGAGCTGATCGAGCAGCACGGCCGGGTCGTCGCCGACGGAGCCGGCCCGGAAGCCCTCGCCGCCGGCCTCCCACACCGCGGCCGTCAGCGTGAAGCTGTTGGAATCCCAGATCTGGCCGGGCGCGAGTTCCACGCCCGGCTCCACCAGCTCGGCGCCCGTGGAGATGACCACCACGCGGGGGCGCGGACGCGCCAGCACGCGCCGCCGCCCCACGCCGGCGATGATTCCGAGCTGCGCCGCGCCGATCATGGTGCCCGCCCTGAGCACGACGTCGCCGGCCTCGACGTCCTCGCCGGCCCTGCGGATCGCGTTGCCGGCCTGGACCTCGCGGTCGATCCGCACGGTGACCGTGCCGCCGTCGGTCCATTCCACCGGTACGACGGCGTCGGCGCCGGCGGGGACGGGCGCGCCGGTCATGATGCGCACGGCGTGGCCCGGTCCCACGGCGCGCAGCTCTCCGGACCCGGCGGCCACGTCGTCGATTACCGGCAATGTCACCGGAGTTCCGGAAATATCGACCGAACGCACGGCATAGCCGTCCATAGCGGAGTTGTCGAACGGCGGCAGCGGCACCGGCGACGACACGTCCTCGGCCAGTGTCGCGCCCAGGGCCTGCTCAAGCTCCAGCTCCAGCGGCGCCAGCGGACGCACCGTGGCCATGATCTCGGCCAGGTGCTCCTCAACCGACTTCATCGAGGAACTCCCGCAGCCACGGGACGAAGTCCTTCGCCAGATCATCCCGATCCGCCGCGAACCTCACCACCGTCCGCAGATAGTCGAGCTTGTCACCGGTGTCGTACCGGCGGCCCCTGAACAGCACGCCGTGCACCGGCCCGCCCTCCTCCGAGCCGCGGCCGGCGAGGGTGCGGAGCGCGTCGGTGAGCTGGATCTCGCCGCCGCGACCCGGCGCGGTGTTCTCCAGCACCTCGAACACCGCCGGGTCGATCACATAACGCCCGATGATGGCCCAGTTGGACGGCGCCTCGTCGACCGGCGGCTTCTCCACCAGGTCGGTCACGCGGACGACGTCGTCCTCGGCGGTGGCCTCGATGGTCGCGACGCCGTAGAGGGACACCTGCTCCCTGGGCACCTCCATGAGCGCGATCACGCTGCCGCCGAACGTGTCGCGAACCTCTATCATGCGTTTGAGCAGCGGGTCGCGGCGGTCGATCAGGTCGTCGCCGAGCAGGCAGGCGAACGGGTGGCCGCCGACGTGCTGCTTGGCGCAGAGGACGGCGTGGCCGAGCCCCTTCGGCTCACCCTGCCGCACGTAGTGAAGCGTCGCGAGGGAGGCGGGCTCGCGAACCTGGGACAGCCGGTGCTCGTCGCCCTTGGCCTCCAGGGCCTCCTCCAGCTCGAACGCCCGGTCGAAATGGTCTTCGATGGAGCGTTTGTTCTTTCCAGTGACCATGAGCACGTCGAGCAGCCCGGCGGAGGCGGCCTCCTCGACGACATACTGGATCGCGGGCTTGTCGACGATGGGCAACATCTCCTTGGGTGTCGCCTTGGTCGCCGGGAGGAACCGGGTGCCCAGACCCGCGGCGGGCACGACGGCTTTCGTCACAGGGTCGAAGTCAGCCATGAGTAGACCCTAGTGGAGGGATCAATGGACAAGCTGAACCTGCGCCAACGGCTGAACGCGGCGCGTACCTCCCTCTCCCCCGAGCAACTGCGGGCAAACGCCGTCAAGGTCCGCGAAACGCTGCTTGAGCAGCCGTGGGTCCAGATGGCCGGACTCGTGGCCTGCTACTGGTCGACGGAGGCGGAGCCGGACACGCACGGGCTCGTGTTCGCTCTGTGGAAACACGGCGCCACCGTCATCCTTCCGGTCCTGCGTGCGGACAATGACCTGGATTGGGCGGTGTACGACGGGCCGGACACGCTCGCCCCCGGCCGCTACGGCATCATGGAGCCGGTCGACGCCCGCCGCGGCGTCGACGCCGTCCGCACGGCCGCGCTCGTGATCGTGCCGGCGCTGGCCGTCGACCGGCGCACCGGGGTACGCCTCGGCCGCGGCGGCGGCTCGTACGACCGAGCCCTGGCCAGGGTGGGTCCCAACGTGCCTACGGTGGCCTTGCTGCACGACGGCGAACTGATCGACGGCGTCCCCGCCGAGCCGCACGATCAGCACGTCCGACATGCGATGACACCTCGGGGACTCACTACTCTTATGTGAACACAGGGACGGGAGGGGCCGGATGACACATGATGTTCGGCTCCTCGCCGGCGCGGCGATCGTCATCGCGGCCATCGTGTCCGTACGCATCGCCCATCGCAGCGGTCTGCCCAGTCTGCTCCTCTTCTTGGGCCTTGGCCTGGTTCTGGGGGATTTCGGATTCGGGGTCTCGTTCCAGAGCCCGGAGCTGGCCCAGCAGCTCGGCCTGACCGCGCTGGCGCTGATCCTCGCCGAAGGCGGTCTGACCACCAACTGGTCGCATGTGCGCGGCTCGGTGCCGATGGCCATGGTGATGGCGACCGTGGGCGTGACCGTCAGCACCGTCGTGCTGGCGGTGGTCGTCCAGGCGCTGCTCGGCTTCGACCTCAACACCGCGCTGATCCTCGGCGCGGTGCTGGCCTCCACCGACGCGGCCGCGGTCTTCTCCGTCCTGCGCCGGCTGCCGCTGCCGCCGCGGCTGGCGGGCGTGCTGGAGGCCGAGTCCGGCTTCAACGACGCGCCCACGGTCATCGCGGTCGCGCTGCTCAGCCGGGCGGCCGGTGACGCGTCCATGGGAACGTTCCTGCTCGAAACCTCGATCGAGCTGCTCATCGGCGCGGCCGTGGGGCTCGCCGTGGGCCCTGCCGGCGCGTACGCGTTGCGGCGGATCGCCCTGCCCGCCTCCGGTCTGTACCCGATCGCGGTGCTCGCCCTCACGTTCGTCTCCTACAGCGGCGCCGTGCTCCTGCACGGATCCGGGTTCCTGGCCGTCTACCTGACGGCGCTGATCCTCGGCAACGCGCGGCTGCCGCACCGGGCGGCGACCAGGGGGTTCGCGGAGGGGGCGGCGTGGCTGGCGCAGATCGGGCTGTTCGTCATGCTCGGCATGATGGCCAGCAAGGACGCCATGCCGGCGGCGGTCGTTCCCGGGCTGGTCGCGGGCACCGTCCTGGTGTTGCTGGCCCGGCCGCTGTCCGTACACGTGAGCGCTCTGGTGTCGTGGGCGTTGCGGCTGGGCTGGGTGGGGTGGCGGGAGCAGGCGTTCCTGGCGTGGGCCGGCCTGCGCGGCGCCATCCCGATCGTGCTCGCGACCATCCCGTGGGCGGCCGGGGTCCAGGGCTCCGAAATGATCTTCAACCAGGTCTTCTTGATCGTCATCGTGTTCACGCTGCTGCAGGGGCCGACGCTGCCGTTCGTGGCCAGGCTGCTCAAGGTGGTCGCCCCCGGCGAGGCCCACGACCTGGCGGTCGAGTCCGCGCCGCTGGAGGAGCTCCAGGCCGACCTGCTGCAGGTACGCGTCCCCGCCGGGTCCCGCCTGCACGGCGTGGAGATCTTCGAGCTGCGACTACCCGCCGGCGCCCAGGTGACCCTCATCGTCCGGGACCGCACATCGTTCGTCCCCGCCAGCACCACCAGGATCCGTTCCGACGACCAGCTCCTGATCGTCACCACCGCCTCCTGCCGCGACCAGGCCGAACGCCGCCTGCGCGCCGTCAGCCGCAGCGGCAAGCTCGCCGGCTGGTACGGAGAGCGAGGACTGGAATAGCCGTTTGACCTAATCGGTTACCATTAGCAGTCGCAGCGCTCGAGTGCCAGATTCTGTAGGAGGAGCCGCGTGCCGACATACCAGTACGCCTGTAACGACTGCGGTGAGCAGCTCGAGGTCGTTCAGAAGTTCAGCGACGACGCCTTGACCGTGTGCCCGGAGTGCGAAGGGAACCTGCGGAAGGTGTTCTCCGCGGTGGGCATCGTGTTCAAGGGCTCCGGCTTCTACCGGACCGACAACCGCACGTCGCCCTCGTCTTCCTCGGCGTCGTCCGCCTCCAACGGTTCGTCGAAGTCCTCGGAGAGCAAGTCGTCAGACTCCTCCAGCTCGTCCGGTTCCTCCGGTTCTTCGTCGAACTCCTCCACCCCGGCCCCCGCCGCCGCCTCCAGCTGAGTCCTTACGGCCAGCTTGGAGCTGGACCGGCTGGACCGGGCTCTTCGGCTTGCCGGTGGGCGTCCGCTCCCCGGACGCCCACCCCGCCAGGGCGCGTCTGCCCCTGACGCGCCCACTCGGTCGAGTAGTTGGCCGGCGTGCGCCTCCGGCGACCATGGGCGCCCTGGGAGCCCTGGCGAACGAGTACCGCGGCATCCCCACGCGGCTAGGGATCCCACCGCGGATCGGGACCGTTGCTGAGCGGATGCGTCGGCGCTGCGTATCCTGCCGAGCGGCTGGGCCGGCAGTGCGTGACGTGCCGCTGGTTTCCGGAGCCCGTGGAGTGAAACAGCCGGTTATCCACAGAACGCCGCTCGGCCGACATCGCCGGGCACCGCTCCGGCTACTCTCACGCCATGGTCACTCGCGCAGACATCGGCGTCCTCGGCGGCTCAGGTTTCTACTCACTCCTCGACGACGCCGAGGAGATCGAGCTCACCACCCCTTACGGCCCACCCAGCGACGTCGTCACGGTGGGCCGCATCGGCTCGCGTTCCGTGGCGTTCCTCCCCCGGCACGGGCGCGATCATCGCTTCCCGCCACACCGCATTCCCTATCGCGCCAACATGTGGGCGCTGCGTTCCCTCGGCGTCCGCCAGGTGCTCGCGCCGAGCGCCGTAGGCTCCCTGCGGCCCGAATACGGCCCCGGCGTCATGGTCATCCCCGACCAGCTCGTCGATCGCACCTCTGGCCGCGTCCAGACTTATTACGACACTGACGGCGCCGTCCACGTCTCGTTCGCCGACCCCTACTGCCCGTCGGGCCGGGCGGCGGCCGTCCACACGGCCCGCGCCACCGACTGGGAGACCGCCGACGGCGGCACGCTGGTCGTCATCGAGGGCCCGCGCTTCTCCACGCGGGCGGAGTCGCAGTGGTACGCGCGCAACGGGTGGTCGATCGTCGGCATGACCGGCTTCCCGGAGGCGGTCCTGGCCCGCGAGCTGGCCCTCTGTTATACGTCGCTGTCCTTGGTGACCGACCACGACGCCGGGGTGGAAGCCGGCCAGGGCGTCACACACGACGAGGTCCTCGAGTTCTTCGCCCAGAACGTCACCCGCATGCGCACCCTGGTGGCCGAGACCGTGCAAGCGCTGCCGCAAGAGCGCACCTGCCCCTGCGCCTCCTCCCTCGACGGCCTCAAGCTCCCCTTCGACCTGCCGTGATCCAGTCCTGGCTGAGCCGCTACGCCCGTCGCCGCCGCCTCGTCGCGGCGGCGCTGGCCGCCGCAGCCGTCCTGTCCGCATATCTCGCCACCCGCCCGGCCCCGCCCACGACCGTGCTGGTGGCGACCCGCGACCTGCCGCCCGGCCCCCTCACGCCGGCAGACCTGCACCCGACCCCGCTCAACCACCCTCCCGACGGAGCCGTACGCACGACGTCCGCCGCGGCCGGCCGCTACCTGACCTCCCCCATGCGCAGAGGCGAGCCCTTGACAGACGCCCGCCTCCTCCACACCTACCGCCTGCCCCCGGGCATGGTGGCCACCCCGGTGCGCGTCTCCGACCCGGAGGCGGCGCGCCTCATCTCCCCAGGCTCGGTCATCGACGTCCTGGCCGCCTGGGAAGACTCCCATGCGGCCCGCGCCATCGCCGAAGACGTCATGGTCATCACGATCCCCAAACCGTCCAGCGCCAGAGCGGAGACCCACAGCCGTTTGATCGTCCTCGCCACGACCACGACCCAGGCCGCCGAGCTCGCCGCCGCCCAAGCAAGCGCCCGCCTGTCAATCACGATCGACGTTAACCCTGGGTAATGACTCGGCTACGATTCCTCTCCATGAACGGATTCAAGAAGTTCCTCATGCAGGGAAACGTCATCGACCTGGCCGTCGCCGTGGTGATCGGGGCCGCCTTCAACGCGATCGTCCAGTCGTTCGTCGCCGACCTGCTCACCCCGCTGATCTCGGCCTTCGGCGGCCTCCCCGACTTCTCCTCGCTCAAGTTCACCGTCAGTCAGTCCCACTTCATGTACGGCAACTTCATCAACGCCCTGGTCTCGTTCCTGATGGTCGCCGCGGTCGTCTACTTCCTGGTGGTGAGGCCGTACACGCATCTGAGGGAGCGCGCCGCCGCCAAGGTCGAGGCGACCACCCGCGAGTGCCCCGAATGCGTGTCCGAAATTCCGAAGGCCGCCTCCCGCTGCGCCTTCTGCAGCGCCCAGGTCACCCCAGCGGTGTAATGATCAAAGAAGAGAGCCCAGCTTAGGGTCATATTCCCAGTGCCACGGCTCGAACGGGCTGCTGTAGGCCCAGGCGGGATGGAACCACCCATACCTCTTGGAGTTCTTCTCCATCCACACGAACTCCGCCGAACCGGCCCGCTCCACCCCGCCGCACAGGTCCACAGCCAGCCCGAGACCGTGGTTGCTCCGCCCCGGCACGGCCGCGAACCCAGGCCGCCGATAGTAGATCGCCTGCTGCTCGGCGAGACTTCGATACGCGTCGGTGACGCACATCGGCTTCCCGAACCGCTTGCGATAGGCCTCGTTCAAACTCACGAAAGCGATGGTGGCGTCGGCCCGCAGACTGAACCCCTTCTGCTGCAACGGACACAGCATGCCCTTGGGGATGAGCCCGTTGGGATAGTCGCCGGCTGTCGCCGCTCGCAACGGATCACACCCGAGCGCCGCCTGCCCCACCTTGTCGATCTTGATGCCCAGCTTCACGAGCGCCGCCGTCAACGACTTCACGATCTTTTCCGACCGCTGCCGCAACGTATCGACCTCCGCCGCCAGCTGCGCTTCCGCCAGCAGGTTGCCGGCGCGCAGTTCCTGGGCCTCGGCGGCCAGCTGCTCAGCCGCCTTGTAGAGCGTGCTGGTCTCCTCCACGGCCTGCTGCCGCACCGCCACGATCTGAGTCGCGTCGCTGACCGCCCGGAGCGTCCGCTCGTCCGCGCCGTTCGTCAGGAACGGCAGCACCCCTTCTGCCCCGATGGGCTGCTCGTACAGCAATGCGGCCATCTGCGAAACGGGCTGCCGCATGACCGCGAGCCGCCGTTCCAGGTTCTGCAACGCCGTCAGCTTGCTCTTGAGCTCCTTCTCGGAGGCCGCGATGGTGCTCCGCCGCTGTTCCAGGGCCTTGGTAGCGTCCTCGAGCTCCTTGGCGGACCGCTCGGCCTCTTTCCGCAACTCCGTCAGATTCCCCGGGTCCCACCGCTCCCGAACCACCCGCTGAGCCTGAGCCCTGGCCGCCTCCGGCGCCACAAGAAGAGAAGCCACCACCGCCATGACTACCGCGATCAGACCCGCTGATCGAGGGGCTGGCACGTTCGACTCCTCCGTATGCAAACTCGTTACCCGGGTCAGGCACGCACGTTACTACAGCCCCCCGAGTGTCCGGACCGAACTCTGGAGAGCTGTTATGAGACATAAGCCCCACTTTGCCCACCCGCCCTCGCAACCAGCAGCAACCCGCACCTCCAGCCACCGGGATACCTTCAGCCACCACCACTCCCACACCCCTCACACCCCGCCTCCTCTGTCCCTCCTCGGGCCGTTGACAGCCGCATCCCGTCACCCGACACCCCCGACGGAACCCACCCGTCCACAGACCACCTGCAACCTGCAACCTGCAACCTGCAACCTGCAACCTGAGAAGGCAAACCTCTGTCACCTGAACCGGAAGGACCGACCCCGAACCGGCCCATACCCAGACAGCACAATTCGGGGACAGCCCCTCAGATCTCAGGCAGCCCAATCCAGAGCGACCTCAGACCCCAGACGACGAACTCCCGGCAAACCCCTGACCACTCCCCTCCCCCTGCTCCTGCCTCTGCTCCTCCTCCCGGCAGAGCTCCCACAGCCACGTGTCCAGCCACTCCCCCGGACACCCAGACCGCGGTCGCACGGGAGCAGGCGTATAGGGCTCGTCAACCTCAGGAGCGGAACGAGGAGCCGAACGAGGAGCCGAACCAGCATCGACGACAACCTCACGCGCGACAGTCCGCCGCGGCTCCGCCGAAACCCGCACAGGCGCCGGCACAGCCCGTAGGTACGCCCGATCAGGATGAGCCGGCGCAGGCACCATCACCGGCTCGAACCCCACCGCCGCCCCGCCCCCACCCACCACGACGCCCCTCGGCCCGCCAACCCC
>DASUCK010000336.1:0-7494 GCA_036276095.1 Nonomuraea sp.
ACACCCAAACGCTGAACCGCCAACTGGGAATCCCCTGACCACCGGCGGCCACCGTCCGACGGATCCGGTGTACGGCAACGCACCCGCCGCACACCGGAACGCCCTATGGAGCGACGGGTGTCCTGGCCTCCTTCGGGGCCGAAGGCACCGGCTCGCGGCGACGGCGGCGGGAGACGGCGAACCGGCGCATGATCGGCGCCTCGAACAACGCGTACATCAGCCACGACACGACCACCGTGACCCCGAACAACAACCCGATGACCGCGAAGCCCACCGGCAGGCTCCAGCCCCCGGGGCCGAGCACGAACTGGCTCGACAGCAGCACCAGCAGGTGGCTCATGTAGAAGGCGAAGGAGATGTTGCCGAGCCACACCATGACGCGGCTGCCGAGCCAGGTGGGCCGGCTTCTCACGTCGGCGACCGCGCCGGCGGCGATGAGCAGCCCGAGCGGCAGCACCATCACCGCCACCTGCGGGTACGTGAGCGGGAACAACGGCGCCACCGCGTACGCCACGACGTTGAGCGCCGCCGCCCCCCACAACCCCAGCGGAACCCGCCGCCCGCTCAGCACGACCCGCGCCATGATCATGCCGAACACGAACTCCAGCAGCCGCACCGGCGGGAACTTCGACACGAACCAGAACTGCAGCGGCTCCGACTGCGTGAACGGCTGCCACTGCCCGGCCGGCAACAGCGTGGCGACCAGCGGTATGACGAGAATGGCCCCCACGACCACCCCCGCCCACAGCCACAGCCGACTCGGCCGGATCCGCATGACGACTGGCAGCAGGAACGGGAACAGCAGGTAGAAGAACGCTTCGTGTGACAGCGACCACGACACCGAGTTGTAACTGGCCCAGATCTCCTGCTGCGGGAAGAACGCCTGCACGAGCAGCCCGTTCAACGCCACGGTCTTCGCGTCGAGGTCGATCTTCATGACCCCGCCGAACAGGATGAGCGCGGCGGCGAGAGTGAGCAGATGGTTGGGGTAGATCTTGAAGATCCGCCGCCGCCAGAACGCCCCGGCGGTGTCGGTGCCCCGCGCCGACCAGGTCAGCACGAACCCACTGAGAATGAAGAAGAAACTCACCCCGGCCCAGTTCCCCTGCCAGAAGACCTTCGCGTACTCCCCCGGGACCGGCAGCATGTTCCACGCCGGCGACGCGAACACCGGCGAGGTGAAAGCATGAAAAGCGAAAACACTGAACGCGGCGATGAAGCGCATACCGGTTAACGACGGCAGCCGTGATTGCCGCTGTGGTGACGTGGTCACGTCGCGCCGAGCCTCCCTGAGTCTGGGGCCGTTCACAGCCCTCGCGAACGCTCGGGAACGCCTGCCACACCCCACCATTGACCAGCCTGCAGATCCGAGCGATGTCAGACCAGCGTGCCGCCCCCCGGACCGCCCCACATATCCCCTCTTGCGCTCCCCCTCAACATCCGCACCCTCGAAGAAACCTCGCACCGCCGGAAGTGCGAAAATCCGGAGACGGCTCCGCCGCGCCCACCCACACGAATAGACGGGTCAATTCCCGTCAACCCGACGAGTCAAGGCCACTGCCATACCGAGGGCGAGCGGTGAAACCCTGTCGACTCCGTCAGATGACGTGCGGCACCCCTGGGTAGTGTAAGAGCATGCCCTCCGATCCCCCCGGTCCCCGCATGACTCTCCCGATGCAACTCGTGCTGCGCGCCTTGCTCGCCGACCCGACCAGGGAGATGTACGGCCTGGAGATATGCGCCGAGGCCAACCTGGCCACCGGCACCGTCCACCCCATTCTCGCGCGGCTGGAAAACATCGGCTGGGTCGAATCACGCTGGGAAGCCATCGACCCTCACGAGCAAGGCCGCCCGCGGCGGCGCTACTACCGCACAACAGAGGAAGGCTCCCCGCGTGCTGCCGAAGCACTGGCGCGTGCGCAGACGAACGCGAGCAGGAGGTGGCCGCCACGGCCCAGACTCGCAGACGGCAGCCGATGACCATACTGTGAATATGCCCGTCCCGCCCGACCACCTCAGAGTGCGCATCGAAGACATGGTCGATCACCATGGCACCCAGCGATGGCCGAGGCTGGAAGAAGTGATCTTTCGCTGGCGCGGATCGTTCGGCTACCTGATCGCCGTGCTCGACACCTACATGAAAGGATTGGATCAAACTCTGCCGGATCGAATACCTCGGCGACGATGAAAACTGGGCATTCGCGATATACGACCCGGCCACCGAAACCTACGCCCCCGGCTTGCCCACCACGGGCCGGGGCACCGGCCACCCCATTCAGGCATTTGACACCGCCGCCATGGCTTGTTGGCATGTGAGCCGTTTCGACCTGGCCAGGCGGGTGAGCCTGCCGGTTGTCGCCGAGCGCCTCAACCTACCGCCCGAGGAGGTGGCCGGCTGGCCCGGACGCTAGGCCCAGACCGCGCGCCCCTTCCCCATATCCAACAAGGCGGGCACGTATCGATGGGGAGACGTCACTGATTGGCTGCGGGCCCGGCACCTGACTCTGCGGGACATCGCCGAAGAGCGCGGGCTCAGTGAGCGCACCGTGCGCTTTCAGCAGGGCACCGACCCGGGCTTCCCACTGGCCACCGGCGCCCGGCCGCAAAGCAGCCGCGGTCGGCCCCACGACGTGTACGACGCCGCTGAGGTCGCAGCGTTCTACATGAGCAAGGAGCAGGCGAGCCCGCGGGCGCGACCGGGCAGCTCACCACCGCCGAGCAAGAGCTGAGGAACCGGATCGCCCGTGTTCGAGACCGGGAGAAACCGTGGTTGCGACGTGATGTCGCGTGTTGTGAGCGACTGCGTTGAAGGAGGCTCGATGTCGAGGGCTCTGGCTGACCGACATCACCGAGCATCCCACTGGCGGGAAAGCTGTATTGCGCCGCCGTCATGGACACCTGTTCACGACACGTCATCGGCTGGTCCGTCGACGCACAACAGGATACGGATCTCGTGGTGCATGCATTAGCGATGGCGGTGGCCCGGCACCCGCTCGACCATTTTTGCATTCCGATCATGGCACGCCAATATACGTCTTGCCTTTTAGAAGCGGCTGCGGCGCACCCAAGCAGCCACGCGAACTATGACCACGTCCACGAGGTGGAGGCGCTGCCGCGTGCCAAGAGGACCGACAGCCATGTCATTCGCCGCGGCTACGCGGTCGGCATGGCCGGCACCCTGCCCCAGATGTGGGTGTTCTACGACCACATCGAGCCCGCCCTGGTGTTCGGCCGAGCGGGTCGTATGTCCATCGGTGACATCAGCGGGTACGACGTCTCCGAGGTCGCGCAGGAGATCCGGTTTGACGCTGGTCTGTGCCGGGACGTGCTGACGTTGTACGTCAGCAGTGACGAATCGCTGGACCGCCGTGACGACGAGGTCAACGTCTTCACCCGCTGGATTGCCGGATGCGATCCGAAGTCTTCCCACTTCCAGCCCTAATGGCCAGATTGACTGGGGAGCGCTGGCGAAAGAAGGGGCGGTGCGGGTAGATGTGCGCGACGAACGGCGTATCGCACGATTTGCGCGATCTTGCGTTATCTTGTCTACACCCTCCGCGCCTCGTCCACACGAAAGCAAAGGGCATATCGCTATGGCATTTTCTGCCGCGCAACTTGAGCAGGACTCCGCCTTTGAGCGCTACATCCTTGACGACGTCGCACCTGCTATTTTGCAGGGCGGCCGAGCCAGATCTTCGACTACACGGGAGAGCGTGGCCTCCCGTTCTGTCTTCACGCTTCACCTACTACGTCGGCCATCCATGCCCGGGCCTACGTGAATGGTCGCCCAACTGAACTGGACCTGACCCCCCTGGTGTTTGCTGCGGCGTGGAAGATCTTCGATCTCGCGATGGACAACATCCTCGGCCCCGAATCGAACGGAAAGCCTCCTAACATCTCCAAGAAGTGCAAGGTCGCGCTCAACGGGCATGGGCCGAGCCCACGACCAGCGCCATTCGCCAACGATCAGGACCTGTGGAAGCGCTACATGCATCTGTACGCCAACACGGCCGACCTCCGGAACTCGGTGGTACATCGCCAGTTCACCCTCCACCCCGACGGACGATTGGAGGCCACCGCCAATCCCGGTCAGTCGAGGCCAGCCACGGTGATGACCCGCGAGGAACTAGAGAACTTCTTTCGAGTGGCACAAGGTTTCTACACTGCGCTGATCAGCGGCAGGCTGCGTACCAGGGAGAGAAAACCTGCTCTTCCTCCTCGACCAGTTGCAGGCACATCACAGTCTTGGCGCTCTACCCGGCCGTCAAATCACACGTACCTCGATCGTCGTGGCCTACCCCACTTCCACAGACTGCGGCGCTCTGGAGTACGACGCGAGACCGGCCATAGCCGAAGCTCAAGGCCGATTTCCTACGGGGGCGGTCGATCTACTGCTTAAGTTGCCAGACGGCACCATCGTGGGTGGGGACCTCGAAGACGCCCCGACCGATAAGGCGCCGATGATCGACCTCGCCAACCTGCCGAAATGGCTAAGTGTGCGCCCTTCATCCGAATGGACTACCTGGGAGCGCTTCTACAAAGGTTAGAGACGGGCGGGTGCCCGGCGAACCGGGTGCCGCTCGGGTTCGCCCGTTGGTATCGGCGTTGGCTGGAGGCGGCAGAAGACCAGGTGTCACGCGGCATCCGTTGAGGCGCCGCCGCCGATCCCGGGTAGATCTCCGTACCGGCTCGGCCGGCAGTTTGTCGGATGGGACTGCCAGACTCCGACTATGCATGACCTCATTCTCTCAGCGAACACCATCGCAGCCAGTCCCCCCGGCGCGGTGAGCCGCTCCGCGGACACGCGTTCCGATCGCAGCCGTGACAGGTCGCACACATGAGCGCGTTCGAGCGACTCAGCCTCCAGCCGAGTCCAGAAGGATGGGATCCCGCGTGGATCGCGCGCGGAGAGCTTCGCGGTCAGCGGTTCGAGTTGCCCGCCGGAGTGTCGAGCGTGACCTTCGACCGGGCACGACTGGTGGACGTGGACTTCTCCGGAATGCGGTTCGCCGAGTTCACCGTTCACGGCAGCGAGTTCGAGGAATGCGACTTCACGGACGTCGTCTTCGAGCGCCTGTCGATGGCCACGACCTGCAGGCAAGGGACATGGGACGGCGTCGGCTGGCCGCAGTCGGTCTTCCGCGACTGCGTGTTCCGGCGCACCCGCTTCCCGCTCTCCACGTTCTTCGGCAACGTCCGCTTCGAGAGGTGCACCTTCGACCGGTCCCGGTTGAGAGACCAGACGAACACCTTCCAAGCAGAGTTCGTCGACTGCGTCTTCCTCGGTCGCGTGCGGAACGTCAACTTCTGGGGCCGCCCCACCCGGGACCAGGCCGCGCTGGGCAGGGACCGCAATGACTTCACCGGAAACGACTTCGCCGGCGCGGAGCTCGACTACGTCGCTTTCCGTCACATCGACCTGCAGGCCCAGCGCTGGCCCGGCCTGCCCGGCTACGCGCTGCTCGACCGGATCAGCGCGCGCGTGGCCGCGGTGCTGCCCTTGGTGCAGCAGTGGCCGGAGCCACACCACCGGGAGTCGGCGCGCTTCAGCCTGGAGTTCCTCGCAGACAGGGCTCTCGAGCGGAACGACGACCAGGCGCTGGTCTGTCCGTTGGACATGGGCCGCAAGCTGCCACCCGCGCTCCGCGAGGAGTTGTTCGAGGCGTTCAGACGCACATCCAGCGATACAGCCCCTGATTGAGCCGTACCGCTTCGCGGGCCAGATCGCGCAAGGCTCTGATGCGTTCGACCTCGAACTCGTCGAGCAGTTCCTCCTCGGCGTACTCACGCAGCCGCGCGTCGTCCACGGCGGCGAGCGCGGTCACGGTCTCGAGCGCTGCGCGGTCCACGCCTGCTGACTCGCCGTCGTCCACGATGGTCTCGCTGTCCCCGAACTCGCTGAGATCGCGGCCGCTGAGCTCCGCGACCAGCGTGTCCAGCTCGTCGAGCCACCCCTTGCAGTCGACGTACGGCAGGTTCATGCCCTCTGGCCCGCCATCCAGGGCCAGCCGGGCGGACTGGTCAGAGTCCGCCGTGAAGTAGTCGACGAGAACGCCCATGGCCGGTCACTCTATCAATCAAGCCCACAGGGAACGGAGCAGACGGGGTCGATTGTCCCACCAGCGGATCAACGCCCTGGACGGCGGCGAGATGCGTGGCTCTAACTCGAAGAACGCGGAGCCCTGTCCGAACTGGACGAACAGTCAGCGAGGTCCACGAACTCCGCGCTCGTACGCCTCGACGTCGCCCCGTTGGTCACTCAGGCTCAACGGTTGATCGGCACCAGCCCGGCAAGATCCCCAAAGAATTCCTGCTCGGGGATCTCGAAAGGCGCAAACTCATCAAGGTTCAACTTGGCGTGCGTCGACCCGCCGTACCGGTCCTCATCGTGCTCCTCGTCATAGTCAAGGACAACGCCACTGGCGTACACCTCAACCTGACGTCGAACGTCTCCCGACGCATCGACAGCGAGGTAGAACACCGACGTGCCCCCACTCGCGTACTCATCCCCGCGGTCGTCACCCCATGGCCGGCGAAAGTACCTCACCACACCATCCTTACCGGAGACACGATGCCGGGGCGTGACCACGCTCATCATCACTCTTTAAGGCCTGTCGTCGTCGACCGTTACGCTGCTCCGCATGAACCAAATGGTCACGATTGAGACCTGGCGTCGTCTGCTGGACCCTGCGAAGTCCTGGGTGCTGTTCACCCAGGGAACCTGCGTGATCTTGATGGAACCAACTGACGATCTCGCTCAGCAGGCGGCTTCCCTCCTGCGGCAATACGGTCCGGTTCGCGCAGGCACACCGGCCGGAGACTTCGACATCATCGATCTGGACGACGCACCCGGCTGGGCCGTAACCGGCCATCACCCTGACATTCTCACCTACGTCGATCCCAGTGAATTGGAGAACCACGACGATCTCACGGTCGGCTTCTTCGGCCGCAGCAAGCGCGACCAAGACGGGCACGATCTGACCGTCATTCACGTTGAAGACAAACGCGCCTTCTGAGGTAGAGCCAGGTCGAGATCGTCCGCTGATGTCCACAGACACGGGACACGTCCCAGGCTAGGACGCACGCCTGCGCGCTCACCGGATCCCGCCTTTCGTGGATTACCGACCCGATCAGGGTCACCCCGCCGTGCTCCGCCGCAGATCCTTCACCGCGACTGAGCCGACCATAGAATGTCCCGCACACCACTCGCCATGCAGGTCCAAACCCTCAAGCGAAGTGGAGATTGCCGCGCCCGGAGCGAAGTACGAGGGGTCGAGCTCGTACGTCGCCAGCGTTCCGTCTTTTACGGGAGCGACGATCGCCCGTGGCGAGGCCAAGGGCTGCGTGCCGGCCAACTCTTGGCGATAGCCGCGCCCCTCCGCCCGTACCTCGATGATCGTACGCACGCTCAGCGCTGCCGCGGCGGCCTGCATCCACCGCCGCCGATCGAGCAGTGACCCGAGATGGTCCAGCTTGGGCACGCCTTGCTCGTCC
>DASUCK010000337.1:0-10830 GCA_036276095.1 Nonomuraea sp.
GTGCCTCCGATGCGAGGCACGGGCGGTTCGGCGTGTGCGGGCCGGTGCGCGCTGGTCACCGAGGCCGACGGCGTGCGGGCGCGGTACCGGGTACGCCGGCCTGGACTACCTCCAGCAGACCTGAACGAACCCCGGCCTTCACCTGGCTGACCGGATGCTCCGGGAAATGGACGGGGGAATGCGGGGCGGAGCCGACACGTTGGAGTCTTTCGAACCCCAGGTGTGAACCGGACTTTACCCGGTGAGGTAGATCATTGCCGGATTTATGGGGCTTTGTTTGCTCGTGTCCGGTTTGAGGGGTAATGTAGTGCTCGTTACCGGCGAATGGGCTGCGCCTTACCCAGGCGGCCCCGTCCGGAAGCAGGTGTCCGGGTTCCCCGGCCTCTGCAGCGCTCCGCGTAGTGACCGAATGGCGTGATGCCCGGCTGCGCCCGTCAAGCGAGTGCAAAGTCCCGCCTGTCCCCTAACAAAGGACCGACCTGACCCATGCCTACTCGCATGCGTTGTTTCGCCCTGCTCACGGCTGCCGCCTTCGGCGCTCTCACGATCGGCTCGGCCGCGGCCCACGCCGACTCCGGCACCGATGACCAGCGGGTCGTGTTCCAGGGCGCCACGACCGCGTCCTACTTCTGGGACGACAGCTCCGGCCGCGCCGGCGACACCGGCCTGCCGGCGTGTGGCAGGCCCATGCAGAAGGGCATGGCCGCCAGCCCCAGCTGGCCCCTGATGACCGAGGGTTACGTCATCTACAACGGCAAGAAGCTGCCGTTCTTCGTCGGTGACCGCGGGCCCGGCGATCCCTCCAGCCGCGGCGTGATGCTGGACCTCGACGGCCACACCTTCGCCGAGCTGACCGGCGGCCGCTTCAACGGCGAGACGCTGCAGGTCGACGGCAACGGCGGCAGGGGCCACATCAAGATCCAGTACGTCATCACCAAGTGGGGCGACGGCGTCGGCCGCAAGAGCCACCCGGTCGCCTTCTCCACCGGCGCCTGGGCCGAGAAGGACGCCACCCCGGCCGGGCCGCAGGTCCAGCGGGTGTCGGTGAAGCGCCCGGCCGGCTGACCGCCGGTCGGGTTCGTCCACGTCACGTCCGCGCGAAGAGGGCGCCCTTCCCCGGGGGCGCCCTCTTCGGTCGTCTCGGGAGTGGTCTTGGAGGTCGTCTTGGGATCGTGCCGGCGGTTGTCTGGGTGGTCCGTCTCGCGGTCGGCTCAGGGCGGGCGCGGCATCGGGACGCGCGACCAGTCCATGTCCGAGGCGAGGTAGAAGCTCGGGTACGCGGGCTGGTTGTACGTCGTCTGCTGCCGGGCCACCTCCACCCGGTACTGCGGGTCGTGCATCAGCGTGTGGAGCTTGTGGTTCGTGACCTCCGTGCTCAGGTGGACGCGGACCGCCGTGCTGTCGGCCGTGCGCACCAGCAGTTCCTCCCGCCAGTCGCCGAACACGTCGGCCACCAGCCCAGGGTTGCCCTTCGTGCCGTTGTTGGTCAGCGTGCCCTCGGCGGTGAGCAGCCGGCCGCGCTTCCAGTCGTCGACGGTCGGAGTCTCCTGCAGGGCGCCGTTGACGATCTGGGTGGTCAGGTCGGCCGCCCAGCGGATCGACATGTTCGTGCCGGGGGCGGCCCGGCCCAGGTGCTCGCCGCGGGCCGACCACAGGCCGGCCTGGATCGCCGGGTCGCGGGGCAGCGACGACCACGTCTCCAGCCCGCGGATCCCGGGTTCGACGTCGCCGACCATGCCGCGGCCGGTGTCCACGCCGCTGTAGCCGCCGAACAGCACCTCGCCCGTGGCGGCCGCGCGCATCGCCCACCCGTATGGCGCGGACGTGGCGCCCTCGTGCACCGTCCAGATCTCCAGGCCGGGACGGTCGGGGTCCAGGTCGCCGACGTGCATGGCGTCGCCGTGGCCGAGCCGGACGTTCTGGCCCGGCACGTTGCTGTTCGGCGGGCCCACGGCGAAGGACGAGTACAGCACGTCGCCGTCGTCGTCGATGGTGGCGGCGCCGTACACGATCTCCTGGCGGCCGTCGGCGTCCACGTCGGCGACGCTCATCGAATGGAAGCCCTGGGTGGTGATGTCAGCATATTTCGGGTTGGTACCGGGGCTGCCGTGCGGGGAGGCGTTGAACGGGTTCGCCATCGGCACGTGGCCGCTGTCGACGTACCAGACCTCCTTCAGCCTCCGCCCGTCCCAGTCGTAGGCGACCAGCGTGGTGCGCGTGTAGTAGCCGCGGGCGAAGATCGCCGAGGGACGCCTGCCGTCCAGGTAGGCGACCGCGGACAGGAACCGGTCGACGCGGTTGCCCGGCTCGACGCGGGCCATCGCGTAGTCGCCCCACAGCAGGCCGTCGTCCCCGCGGCCCGGCTTGTAGCGGACGGTCTGCAACTCGCGGCCGGTGGCGCCGTCGAACACCGACAGGTACTCCGGGCCGGTGATGACGAATCCGGCGAACTCCCGCAGCCGGTTGTTGGCGCTGCGGCCCGGGGCGTAGACGTCGACGAAGTAGGTGGCCAGGTCGACCGCGGCCGCGCGCGAGAGCGGGTACGGATGCCGCGGCTCGATGCCGAACGCCTCCTCCAGCGTCGTCGGCCAGCGGCCGGCGACCACCTCCGGGTGCTCGTGCCACTTCTCGAACATGGCCACCACGTGGTCGAAGTAGTCAGCGGCGCTCTTGCGGTAGTCGTCGGTGTGGGCGTAGCCCGCCCTGACGTCCTGGCGCGGCATGGTGACGTGGCGCTCGGAGACGACCCGGCCGCCGGCGTCGTACCGGATGACCTTCGTGCCGGGTGCGGTCTTGAGCATCAGCTCCGAGCGGCCGTCGCGGTCGAGGTCGTAGGCCAGGAACTGGGTGTAGTGGGCGCCCGAGCGGATGTTGACGCCCAGGTCCAGGCGCCAGCGCAGGGTGCCGTCCAGCTCGTACGTGTCCACGTACGTGCTGCCGGTGTAGCCGCGTTGGGAGACGTCCTTGGAGTTGGACGGGTCCCATTTGACGACGTACTCGTACTGGCCGTCGTCGTCCACGTCGGCCACGCTGAGGTCGTTGGCCGAGTACGTGTACGCCTCGCCGGCCGGGGTCACGCCGTCGGCGGGCTTCTTCAGTGGGAGATCATAAAACGTTTTAAGCCAGGGCGTGGCCGGCGCGCTGCGGCGGCCCTCGCGGCCCCTCATGATCGGTGCGACGCGGTACTCGGCGGTGGCGGCGCCGGTGGCGTCGAGGTGGTTCGTGCTGTCGGTGACCGTGGCGATGGGACGGCCGTCACGATAGACGCGGAAGTCGGCGCCGGTCATGCCCGTCTCGCCCGCGCCGGTCACCTCCGCGCCCAGCAGCCGCCAGCTCAGGAACACGCCCTCGCTGGTCGAGGCCGCCACCAACCCGCGGTCGAGGTCCTCCAGACGCGGGCCGGAGCGGCCGTGGCCGGCCGCGGAACCGGCCGCGTCGGCGGAGTCCGGCAGCACGGAGGGGGGCACGGCGGGGAGCACGGACGGGAGCACGGCGGGGGCCGCAGCCCCGAGCGCAGCCGGGAGCACGGGGAGCGGGGTGCAGAGGAGGGTCGCCAGGGCGACGGTGACGGCGCGGCGGGCGCCGTTGGGGGGTCTCATGTCACGGGCTCCTGAGGAATGCTGCATTGAATCGATATAATCAATTCGCCCGTGAGAGTTGTCAATGACGAATTTCTCGGATATTTCGCGAAATTGATGCGTCTAGTGTCATTCGTGAGCCTGTGCGGTCATTCGGTCGGGTGCGGGATGCTACGTGATTTCGACAGGGGCCGAGGTGAAGCCGGGCGGCGGTCGCTCGTCGGTCACCAGGAGGTCGGCAGCGTCCCAGCCGCACACCCGGATCGGGGCGCTCGACGAGAACTTGCGGGCGTCGGCGACCACGATCGTCCGGCGGGCGATCGTGAGGAGCCTGCGCTTGGTCTCCGCCTCGTACGGCGTCGCCCCGTACACGCCGGCACCGTCCAGCGCCGTCGCGGCCAGGAACAGCGTGCGCACGCTCAGGTGTTCCAGCGCCGCCAGGGTCTCGGGGCCGCCGAAGGAGCGGGTGTCCCGGGCGTACTGGCCGCCGATGCCGATGAGCGTGACGTCGGGCCTCGGGGCGAGGGCCGCGATGGCGGGCAGCGAGTGGGTGACCACGGTGAGGCCCGCGCCGGTGGGCAGCAGGCGGGCGATCTCCAGCGTGGTCGTGCCCGAGTCGAGCGCCAGCGCCGTCCCCGGCTCCACGTGCCGTACGGCGGCCGCGGCGATCGCCCGCTTGGCGTCGGCAGCCTGCGCCGACCGGTCCGTGAACGGCGCCGCGCCCGCGTCCCCGGCGGCGGCCCCGCCGCGTACCGCCCGGACCAGGCCGTCGGCGGCGAGCCTCTGGAGGTCGCGGCGGACGGTGTTGGCGGAGACGCCGAGGTCGGTGACCAGGTCGGCGGCGGCGACGTAGCCGTCCAGTTCGACGCGGCGCAGGATGGCCGCGCGGCGGTCGGGCGCGGAGGAGTAGCGGAGGGTCACCGTCATGCGACCATTTTCCACCGAAACTTGGCGCATTTCTGCCAATTTGTGGATTTAGAGTGACAAAGTGGCACCTACGGGCGGCCGGAGTTCGACGATCAGGATGGAGCCGCATGACCAGCCCCGACACCATCACTCCCACGCCCACGCTCGACCTGCTGGCCCGCCCCTCCGGTGGGTTCGCCATGGTGGCCATGGACCAGCGGGAGAGCCTGAGGCAGATGTTCGCCGCCGCCACCGGGGAACGCGTGGGAGACGGCACGCTGACCGCGTTCAAGCTGGCCGTGGCCCGCGAGCTGGGGCCGCACGCGTCCGGCTTTCTCATCGACCAGGACTACGGCTTCCACCAGGTGGCGGCCGGGCGGCTGGTGTCCGGCGGGTTGATCGTCGCCGTCGACAGCCTGCGGCAGGAGCCGGACGGCCCGGTCGAGGACACCGCGATCGACGAGCGGGTCGACCTGGCCGCCGCCCGCCGCGCCGGGGCCGTCGCGGCCAAGCTCCTGCTCATCTGGCGCGACGACGAGCACCGGCGGCGCCGCCTCGACACCGCCGCCGCGTTCGTACGGCGCTGCGCGGCCGCCGGCCTGCTGTCCGTCCTGGAAGGGGTCGCCAGGCCGGCCCCCTTCCAGGGCGACGCCTTCGACGGCCCCGCCGCGATCCGGGAGGCCGCCTCCGAGCTGGCCGGGCTGCGTCCCAGCCTGTACAAGGCGCAGGTCCCGCTGGGCGGCGCGGCGCCCGAAGAGCGGCTGGTGGAGGAATGCGCCCGGCTCGGCGCGGTGATCCCCGTACCGTGGGTGGTGCTCTCGCAGGGCGTGGACCGCGACGACTTCCCCGCCGCCGTGCGGGCGGCGTGCCGCGCGGGCGCGTCCGGAATGCTCGCCGGCCGGGCGGTCTGGAGCGACCTGGTCGGCGCCGGCGACGCGGCCGCCGCGCTCCGGGCCCGGGCCGTGCCGCGGCTCCTGCGGTTGGCGGACATCGTCGACGAGCACGCCCGCCCGTGGACCGCCCGGTGAGCGGGGCCGCGCCGTTCCGCTCCGGAAGAGACGAGGAATCCCGATGAAGATCGCGATGCTGCACACCGTGGCCGCACTGGCCGCGCCGCTCGCCGCGCTGGCCGCCGAGGTGCGTCCCGGCGTGCCGGTCATCCACTTCGTGGACGAGAGCCTGCTGCAGGACACCATCGCCCACGGCGGGCCGCCCCCGCACGTGCTGCGCAGGCTGGTGTCGTACGCGACGTTCGCCAAGGAGTCGGGGGCGGGGACGTTGCTGGTCACCTGCTCCTCCATCGGCGAGGCCGCCGAGCGGGCGAGGGCGCTCGCCGAGCTGCCGATCCTGCGCATCGACGAGCCCATGGCCGAGCAGGCGGTCGAGACCGGGGCGCGGATCGGCGTGCTGGCCACGCTCGGCACCACCCTGGGTCCCACCACGAGGGCCGTCCAGCGGGCCGCCGCACGCCGGGAGGTGGAGCGCGAGGTCGTCCCGCACCTGTGCGCCGGCGCGTTCGAGGCGCTGCGCGGCGGGGACGCGGCCCGGCACGACGCGCTCGTGCTCGCCGGGTTCGCCGAGCTGGCCGGGAAGGTCGACGTGGTGGTGCTGGCGCAGGCCTCGATGGCGCGGATCGTCGCCGAGGCGGCCGGCGGCGTCCCGGTGCTGTCGTCGCCCCGATCCGGGGTCGCCCAGCTCGGAGCCGGCTCCTCCGTCTCGTCGATCTTGACCGGTCGAGCGCAGTGAGCGCCGCCCCACGACCGAAACCGGATTCACCGCCCCGAGGTTCACCCCACGGACGCCTGCCTGCCCCCCGACCGCGACGTCCAGGTCATGTCCGCATGTCGACATAGGCGCGAGACGCTTTCAGGGAAGGACGCGCGCCCATGACGATCTCTCTTGACACCGGTCGGTACACGGTCGGCATGGCCACCAGCGCAGCCGACCTCCGGGCCGCGCAACGGCTCCGGTACGAGGTCTTCGCCGAGGAGATGGGGGCGCGGCTGGACAGCCCCGTCTCCGGCCTGGACGCCGACCGGTTCGACGCCTACTGCGATCACCTCCTCGTCCGCGACGGCGCCGAGGTCGTCGGCACCTACCGGCTGCTGCCGCCGGGCCGCTCCGACCGGCTCTACTCCGACGGCGAGTTCGATCTGCGCGAGCTCGCGCCCATCAGGACCAACTGGTCGAGGTCGGCCGCACCTGCGTACACCGCGACCACCGCGACGGCACGGTGATGGCGCTGATGTGGGCGGGCATCGCCAGGTACATGGTGGACGGCGGCCACCGGTGGCTGGCCGGCTGCTGCTCGGTGCCGCTCGACGACCATGGCGCGGTCGCCGCCGCGGTCGCCGAGCGGGTGCCGCTGGGTCCGGACGAGTACCGGGTCACGCCGCGCACCCCCTGGCGTGCCGGCCCCCGTACGAGCTCGGCCGACCGGTTCGTACCGCCCGGTCTGTTGCGCGGGTATCTGCGGCTGGGCTCCTGGGTGTGCGGCGCGCCGGCGCACGACCGCGACTTCGGCACCGCCGACTTCTTCGTCCTGCTGTCGATGTCCCGCGTGAACGCCCGCTACCTGCGTCATTTCCTGGGAGCAACCCCATGACCCCGCCCGCCCCGATCCCGCCACCCGCTGGCCTGGGCGCCGCGCCCCCGGCCCAGGCGCCTGGCGGCGCTACGCGGACGAGGTTCTCCGGAGCTCCCGCCGGGCGGGACCCTGGAAGCAAGCATGGCCGCCAGAACTGATGGCGCCACCGCGCTCGGCGGTGCTACGAGAGCCGCGGCTGTTGTTCTTCCGACGAATCCCTGGCGGCCGCTCGGGCCGTGCACGCTCACCGCCTGCGTCGAGGGGCCGGTGGCCGCCGCCGGCCCCATCCGCCGGGCGGCGCGACTGTCCGGGGCGCTGCTCGTGGTGCTCGCCGGTGTGCCGCTGTCGCTCGCGGCGGGTCACGCCCGGCCCGCCCGCCGAGCCGGGATCACCCGCATGTGGGCCCGGCTCCTCCTCCGAGCACTCGGCATCAGGGTCCACGCCATCCGGCTGGACGGTGCCGGTGGCGCGCCCGCCGACGGCGCGTCAGGTGGCGGAGAGGGGGAGAGGCAACCGGGTGCGGTGGCTGCACATCCAGGAACTGGGCCTGAGGCGGCTGCCGTCGCGGGGAGGCTGCTCGTGGCCAACCACGTTTCGTGGCTGGATCCGCTGGTGATCGCGGCCATCGTCCCCTCGCGGCCGTTGGCCAAGGGGGAGATCGCCGGGTGGCCGGTGGTGGGGCGGCTGGTGGCGGGGGCGGGGGCGTTGTTCATCGACAGGGGGCGGCTGTCGGCGCTGCCGGCCACGGTCGGCGCCGTCGCCGGCGCGCTGCGGGCGGGTGACACGGTGGTCGCGTTCCCGGAGGGGACGACGTGGTGCGGGCGCGGGATGGGAGGGTTCCGTCCGGCGGTGTTCCAGGCGGCGATCGACGCCGGCGCCGCGGTGCTCCCTGCCACGCTCCGCTATCTCGAAGGCACGCGGCTCTCCACCCGCGGCTGCTACGTCGGTGAGGACTCCCTGCTGGCCTCCCTGCGCCGGGTGGCCGCGACCAGGCACCTGGCGGTCGAGGTGACGTTCCTCACTCCGGTACGCGTCCGTCCCCCCGCTACCCGCGCCGCCCGCCCCGCCGTCCGCGCCGCCCTGGCCGCCCTCGCCGAAGCCCGCGTACGCGCCCATACCGGCGGAGCGCACGGCCTCACGTGGCCCCGGCCGCCGTGAGAAGGTGTTTGATGCCACCGCGACCATGGTAGGGGCCTACCTAGCAGGGCAAATGGAGATCGCCCCGCTGAAGGAGCCTTCCGCGCGGAAGGCCTGACAGGCGGTCTCCGCGGCCGCGGGGCCGCCGGATCGGGGGAACCGATGCGCAAGATCCTCACCGGGCTGGGCCTGGCCTTCTTCCTGACGCTCGTCCCGGCCGCGGCAGCGACTGCCGACGCGCCGGTCGCGTCCGTCAGCACGAGCCAGGCCGCGCAGCCCACACCGCAGGACAACACCAAGGACGACGGCGGCAACGCCGGTCTGTGGGGCCTGCTGGGCCTGCTCGGACTCCTGGGCTTGGCCGGTATGCGCAAGCAGCACGTCCGCGGGGAAGACCGCACCATGCGCCGGTGAGGGCCCGCCCCTCCGCCGCGATGTGACACGGTCGGAGAGTGTCGGCCGTGTCACCCAAGTCACCCAAGTCGTCGAAGTCCCGAAGTCATTCAAGCCATCCAAGTCACCGAGGTAGCCACCTCATCCGCGCACGCGCGTCACGCCGGCACCACGTGCCCGACGCGGAAGAAGCCGTCGGGGTCGTAGGCCCGCTTGACCTCGCGCAGCCGCCCGTGGTCCGCCGCCGTGTACGCCGCCGCGGTACGCCGCGGGTCGGACAGGAAGTTGAGGAACGTACCGCCGTTGGCGTACGGCCGCAGCGCCTCGGGCAGGCCGGGCACCGGCGTGTCCACGATGACCGAGAGCTTGGTCGCGCGGTGGCTGACCGGGCCGGCGTCCGGCGCCGGGCGGGCCATGGCGCCGCCCCAGTGCCGGATCTCCACCGTCTGCGCCCGCTCGGCGGCCTCCACCAGGAGGCGGACCAGGTCGCCCGGCACGGTGTCGAACATGTCCATGTGCCGGTTCGGCGTGCCGCCCATGGACGTTTCCGCGTACGTCGTCACGCGGGTCTCGTCCAGCAGCGCCGGGCCGGCCGCCCGCCACAGCGGCGCCAGCAGCCGCCGGCCCTCCGCCTCCTCGCCGGCGTGCAGGACCTTCACCATCATCACGTGCCGGCCGGGCAGCGGCCCGCCGGCGGGCATGCGCCTGAGCACGATCGCGGTGCTGATCTCGTCGGGGGCGTCGTCGATCCACGTCCGGTACGCCTCCAGCGTCGGGCCGGCCGCCTCGATCGGGAAGTACGCGAACCCGGCGTACACTCGCGACACCGGGTAGAGCCGGAACTCCAGCGACGTCACGACGCCGAAGCCGCCGCCGCCTCCGCGCAGCGCCCAGAACAGCTCGGGGTGGGCGGCCGGGCCCGCGGTCACGTGCCGGCCGTCGGCGAGCAGCACCTCGGCGCGTACGACGCTGTCGGCGGCGAAGCCGTGCCTGCGGGCCAGCCACCCGAGCCCGCCACCGAGGGTGTACCCGGTGACGCCGACCGACGGCGCCGACCCCGACAGCGGCGCCAGCCCGAACGGCGCGGCGGCGGCCAGCACGTCGGCCCAGCGCGCCCCCGGCCCCACCCTGGCCACCCGGCGCACGGGATCGACCAGCACCGATGCCATGGGCGTGGTCCTGACCAGCACGCCGCCGTCGGCCGCGGCGTGCGTGCCGTGCCCGGTGGCCTGCACCGCGAACGGCACCCCGTTCGACCGCGCGGCCAGCAGCGCCGCCCGCAGGTCGGCCACTCCGTACGCCTCGGCGACGACGGCCGGGCGGGCGTCGACGGCGGGGTTGAACGAGCGGCGCAGCTCGTCGTACGCGCTGTCGCCGGGCCGGTGCACGGGGCCGGTGAACCCGGGCAGCGCGATGTCCTCCTGGATGATGTACGGCCGGCTCATCTGTCTGCCCTTCTGTTCGCCTGATCTGGTGAAATCACTGTGCTGGAGGGCGCTTACGGTCTCTTTCCGTCGTCCTTACCGCGCTCTTCAGCCGTGACTTCAGGATCTTGCGGTGGGCGCCGGGAGGAATCCGGCCGTGGGGCCGATCGGGGCTACTCCGCCCGTCGTACGCGGGGACTTCCGGCGTAGGACCGAATGTGCCGAGCCTTTCGGGCGCACTCAGAGGAGACGGCCGGGAAGCCGACGTGGGCCAGGCTGCCCCCGGTCAGGGCCGGCCAGTTCCACCCGTGGCGCGCCGACCCGTCACGTGGCCCGTCAGGTGACCTGCCGTGGGCCCGCTGGGCGGCCCGTCACGTGACGGGCACGATCTCGGCCCGCGTCAGGACGCCGTCCTCGATGGTGAGCAGCCCGATCGTGCCGTGCGGCTGGCGGCGGCGGTCGGTGGGGGAGCCGGGGTTGAAGATTCGCAGGCCCTCGCCGGACTCGTCGAGCGGGATGTGGGAGTGGCCGAACACCACCAGCTCCGCCTCGGGGAACCGGCGCCGCAGGCGGGGCAGCCGGCCCTTGGCCGGCCCGCTGTCGTGGATCATGCCCACCCGCAGTCCGTCGAGGGTCAGCTCCAGGGTCTCCGGGGCCACCACGTCTGGCCCGTCGTTGTTGCCCTTCACCACGTGAACCGGCGCGTACGCGGCCAGCTCGGCCAGCACCGTCGCCACGCACACGTCACCGGCGTGCAGGATGACGTCGGCGTGCCGCAGGTGCTCGGCCACCCGGGGCGGCAGCC
>DASUCK010000338.1:0-9897 GCA_036276095.1 Nonomuraea sp.
CCATGTGGCCGGGCCCGCATGGCGATCGGGATCGCGGACGCACCTGCTGGCCAGCCTCGACCAGTCGCTCCGGCGCATGGGGATGGACGACGTGGACATCTTCCGCAGCCACCGTCCCGACCCCGAGACGCCGCTGGAGGAGACCATGGGGCGCTGGACCGGGCGGTGCGCGACGGCAAGGCGCTGTACGCGGGCGTCTCCAGACCGCTACCTCGACGGCGTGCCGGCCGATTCGCGGGCGGCCATGAGCCGGTTCCTGTCGCCGGAGCGGATCGACCGGGAGCTGGCGCGCGACCTCGGCGCCGCGTCGACGGCCCCGACTTCACCGAGGACGGACTTCGGGCGATCGACGAGATCACAGCGACTCGTGCCGCTGGAGGTAGGTGAAGGAGGCCCAACCGGGCAGAACCGGCAGCCAGAACGTGAGCAGCCGGTGCAGGAGCACGGCCGAGGTGGCCAGGTCGGACGGCACGCCCGCCACGGTCAGGCCGCCGGCCAGCGCCAGCTCGACCGCGCCGAGCCCGCCGGGGGTGGGCGCGGCCGAGCCGATCGCGTTGGCGGTGAGGTAGACGACGGCGACGGCGGTGAAGCTGATCTCACCGCCGAACGCCGAAACGCAGGCGTACAGGCAGAACACGAACGTAATGGTGATCATGAGCGTGCCGACGCCCGCCTCGACCATCTTGCGGGGCGACTGCAGCACGTCGAGCAGCCTGGGCAGCACGTTGGAGAAGAGCCGGCGCAGCCGGGTGGTGATCATCCGGCGCAGCGGCGGCACGCCGAGCACCACCACGGCCAGCAGCGCCAGCGCGAGCAGCACCAGCACGAGCCCGCGCGAGGGCGTGAAGGACGTCGCGGTGTTGGAGCCGGTGATGTAGGCGAACAGCAGCAGCAGCGCGATGTGGAAGACCAGCATGATCAGCTGCGAGGCGCCCACGCTGGCCACCGCGCTCGCCGGCGGGATGCCGCGTTTCTGGAGGTAGCGGGTGTTGATCGCGACCCCGCCCACGGCGGCGGGCGCGACCAGCTTGACGAACGAGGAGGCGAACTGCACGAGCACCGTGCGCCACAGCGGCAGCGGCTCGGGCACGAACCCGCGCAGCATCAGCGCGGCGGCCACGAAGCTGGCGAACGACGCCGCCAGCGCCAGCACCGACCAGGCCCAGTTGGCCGTGGTGACGACGTGGTAGACGTCGACCCGGCTGAGCTGGGAGAGCACGATGTAGGCGGCGATCGCGCTGACGATGATCGTGATGAGGGCGCGCGGTCGGAAGCGTTCGAGGCGGACCTCCTCGACCGTGCCCTGCGGCTTCAGCGCGACGATGTGCTCGCGCAGGCCGGGCAGCACGTGCTTGGCCTTGCTCAGGGCGGCCCTGGTCTCCCTGGTCAGCGCGATGCGCTGGAGGAGGGGCAGGGCGGCGGCCAGCGCCTCGGGGCCCACCACGGCGGCCGCGACGCGTACGGAGCGCTCGGGGCCGACGCGCAGCGCGAGGTAGGTGAGGAGCTGGGCGACGTCGAGGCGGAGCAGCAGGTCGCCGGCGGCGATCTCGCCGCTGCGGGCGTCGGTGAGCACGACCTGGCCGGCCCGGTCGAGGTGGATGCTGTCGCCGGTGAGCCGCCGGTGGGCCAGGCGCTGGATCTGCAGCAGCTCGACCTGCTCCCAGATTTGGGCGAGGAGGGCGTCGTCGATGTCGTCGTCGGGCACGTCGCCGAGCGGGCGGGTCTCGATGTGCTCGTAGGCGAGCAGGGCGGCTTCGGTGCCGATCTCGCTGGTGCCGAGCAGGCGAGGGGTGCTCGCGCCGGCCGCCTGGGCGGCGTACGCCATGAGGGCCTCGCGTTCGAGCTCGGCCCGCAGCGAACGGATGGCGCGGCGCCTGGTCTCGGAATGGAGCCTGAGGCGCCGCCACAGCCGGTACGGCAGCCCGGCCACCTGCCGATCGCGGTCGAGGACGGTGACGTCGAGGCTGGAGCCGTCCTGGAGACCGATGGCGTAGCGGCGGCTGCCCTGGTGGTCGTCCTCGACGCGGCGGGCCGAGACCACCGAGAACGACAGCTTGCGCAGCGCGGACACCACGGCGCTGCCGGGCGGCCGGGTGTTGGGGCTGCCGACGCCGTACAGGGTGGCGTAGCCGATGGCCATGCCGACCAGCACGGTCACGATGGCGCTCGGCAGGGTGATCTGGCGGCCGGAGAAGAAGGCCAGGATGTAGAGGGCGATGGTGGTCCACATGAGCGCGCGCCAGGTGGGGCGGCGGGAGATGCGGACCGCGGTGGCGTACGCGGTGACCGAAGTGAGCAGGGTGTTGAGCGGCTCGATGGCGCGGTCGCCGGTCAGCAGCACGCGCAGGTCGTCGACGTTGCCGGCGACGAGCCACTGGCCGAGCAGGAACGACCCGGCCATGCCGACGATCGCGGCGATCAGCCCCTCGGCGACGCGCAGCCCGTCGCGGTGGAAGACCCGCTCCACCGCGAAGGCCGCGGGCACGACGAGCACGGCGGCGCCGCCGAGGAAGGCGGCGATCCTGGGCAGCAGCGGGACGAGCTCGGCGCCCTCCTTGACGTCGGCCTCCAGGCCGATGAGGGTCTGCTTGGCCACCAGGGCGAGCAGGGTGACCGCCCCGAGCACGATGAGCGTGGCGATGAAGCGCAACAGGTCGGAGGGGCGGCGCAGGCGCTGGGGCAGGAGCGGTTCGACGACGTAGACGTCGGCTTCCGCGCGTGACTCGGCCACGGCTGGATCCCCCTCCGCGAGGTCCTCCGTGTCAGCTCGTTCCCTGATTTCGGCCACCGACAGAGATTCTGCACCTTCCCGGGCCCGGCCGTTGGATCTCCACGTTCCAGTCTCCCCGAGCGTGCCCGCGACGGGCCCGTGGAGGCCAAGCTACACGGTGGAGCTCCAGGAGTTCACGTCCGTGCCTCGGCATAAGCTGGATGGCATGTCGGGCGAATTGCGGGTTTTGGGGGCATGTCCGCTGGACTGCCCAGATACGTGTTCCTGGATCGTCACGGTGGACGACGGCCGGGCCGTCAAGCTCCGCGGCAACCCCGACCATCCGTACACCAGAGGCGCGCTCTGCGTGAAGGTCAACCGCTACCTGGAGCACGCCGAGGCCCCCGACCGCGTCCTCCACCCGCTGCGCCGCACCGGCCCCAAGGGCTCGGGCGAATTCGAGCGGATCACCTGGGACGAGGCGCTGGAGGAGATCTCCGTACGGCTGCGCGCCATCGTCGACGAGCACGGCGGCGAGGCGATCTGGCCGTACCTGGGCACCGGCACGCTCGGCTACCTGCAGGGATGCGAGGGCGTGGCCGGCCGGCGGTTCTGGAACGTCCTCGGCGCCTCCCGGCACTGGCTCAACATCTGCTCGGCGGCCGGCAGCAGCGGCCTCCAGCGTACGAACGGCACCGCCGCCGGCATGGACCCCGAGAACTTCGCCCTGGCCGGGCTCATCCTGCTCTGGGGCACCAACACCCTCACCAGCGGCCACCACCTGTGGAAGTTCATCCAGGACGCCCGCGCGAACGGCGCGTACGTGGTCGCCATCGACCCCATCCGCACCCGCACCGCCGACCAGGCCGACGAGCACCTGCCGATCCGGCCCGGCACGGACGCCGCGCTCGCGCTCGGGCTGCTCAACGTCGTGCTTGCGGAGAACGCCCAGGACGAGGACTTCCTGGCCGAGCACACGCGGGGCTGGCCGGAGTTCCGCGAGGAGATCCTGGCGCACCCGGTGGAGAAGGTGGCCGCGATCACCGGCCTCCCGGCCGCGGACATCCACAGGCTGGGGACGCGGCTGGCCCACACCCGCCCGACCGCGATCCGCGCCACCATGGGCCTCCAGCGGCACAGGGGCGGCGGAACCGCCATGCGGACGATCGGCGCGATCCCGTCCGTCACCGGCGACTGGCGCCACCCGGGCGGCGGCGTGGCGTACTCGACCAGCGGCCACGTCCACTTCACCATCGACACCCGCGACGACCTGCTGGCCAAGCCGGTCCGCAGTCTCGCCATGACCAAGCTGGGCTCCCAGCTGGACGACGTGAAGTGCCTGTGGGTGTACGCCGCCAACCCGCTCGGCTCCACCCCCGACGCGAACGCGATCCGGCGGCAGCTCGCCCGCGAGGACCTGTTCACGGTCGTCATGGAGCAGTTCCCCACCGACACCGTCGACTACGCCGACATCGTGCTGCCCGCCACCATGCAGACCGAGCACTACGACCTGCACGCCGGCTACGGCCACCTGTACCTGCTGTGGAACGAGCCCGCGGTCGAGCCGCCCGGCGAGTGCCTGTCGACGACGGAGACGTTCCGCCGCCTGGCCGCCCACATGGGGCTGACCGAGCCCTCTCTGTACGACTCCGACCTGGAACTGGCCGAGCAGCTGCTGTCCAGCGGGCACCCGTCGCTGGACGGCATCACGCTCGACCGGCTGCGCAAGGAGGGCTGGGTGCGGATGAACTACCCCAAGCCCTTCGCCCCGTTCGCCGGCGGCTTCCCGACGCCGTCGGGCCGGATGCGGTTCCCGCGGGCCGGGGAGGCGTATGTGCCGCCGCACACCGCCGACGCGCCCGAAGGGGCGTTGCGGCTGGTCACGCCCGCCTCGCACACGTTCCTCAACACGACCTTCGGCAACAACCCCGAGCTGCGCCGGCGCGCCAAGGACCCGGTGGTGCTGGTCAACCCGGCCGACGCGGCGGCCCGCGGCCTCACCGACGGCCAGCGCGTACGGGTGCGCAACGCCGCCGGCGAGTTCCTGGCCGACGTGGAGATCAGCGACCGGGTGGCGGCCGGCGTGGTGGCCTCGCCGAAGGGCCACTGGCCGAAGCTCAGCCCGGGCGGCTCGAACGCCAACGCGGTCGTCGCCGAGCGGGACGCGGACATGGGCAAGGGGCCCGCGTTCCACGACAACCTGGTCGAGATCATTCCCCGCCCGAGTGCTTGGACATGAACGCCTCGATCGTGCCGAGCACCTGCTCGGCGTGCGGGCTGGCGAACAGCTGCGAGGCGTGCAGGCTCTCCCCCGGGATGATCAGGATCTGGTTGTCGGGGGCCTTCGCGGCGGCGGCGCGGGCGGCGTTCACGTCGTCGGCGCCGCCGTAGTCGTCGTTCGCGGAGCCGACCTGGAGCAGCGGGACGGTCAGGGCGGCGGCGTGCTCGGCGCTGATCTGGCCTGACAGAGCGACCACGCCGGCCACCTTCTCCCCGAGCTTGGCGGCGGCGGGCACGGCGGTCGTGGCCCCGATCGAGCCGCCGACCAGGAACAGCCGCTTGACGCCCTTCTCCTTGGCCAGGCGCTTGCCCATGGCGACGGTGGCGTCCTCGGGGACGTCGGCGGAGGCTCTGGCGTAGACCAGCACGCGGAAGCCGGCGCCGACCAGGCGGTCGAAGAGCGGGCGCCAGGTGCACGCGTTGCCGCGCCGCTCGTAGCTGATCACCACTCCGACCGGGCCCTTGCCCCCGATCAGGCCGGGCAGGTCGTCGCCGTGGGTGAAGAGCTTGCCGTCGGTGCCGTAGTAGCAGCCCGAAACGCTGGGCCCGCTGGGCGGCGGAGAGGACGGGGTGGGGCTCCCACCGGTGCCCGGGGTGGTCGTGCCGCTCGACGCGGGCGTTGCGGGCGCCGTGCTGGGCGCGGTGGTCTGCGCGGTCGCGCCGCCTGACGCGGCGGCGCCCGTCCCCGCCTCGCCCCCGCACGCCGACAGCACCGCCACGAGCACCGCCACCGACCCGGCCATGAGCGCCGTCACCGGCGCTCTCCCCGGCCCTTTCACCGGTGGCTTCCCCGGCGTGCCCGCCGACGCCGCCGGCCGCACCCCCTCATCAAGCCTGCGCATTACCGTTCCCTTTCCACCACCGAGACTATGTCAGTAGCGACATAGTCCTCCGCACCCTATCCTTGAGCGCACCATGACCTCAACGCTGGGATTCGCGATCCTCGCCGTGCTGGCCCGCGGCGACCGCACGGGATACGACCTGGCCACGGCCATGCGCCGGCCGGTCGGCTACTTCTGGACGGCCGGTCACAGCCAGATCCACGCCGAACTGCAGAAACTGCGCGCGAGCGGCCTGATCGGGTTCCGTACCGAGCACGGCCCCGGGCCGCAGGACAAGAAGGTCTACCGCCTGACCGACGACGGCATGGCCGCCCTGCGGGAATGGATCACCGAGCCGCCGCGCGAGCGGCCGGAGCGCGACGAGCTGGTGCTGAAGACGTACGCGTCGTGGCTGGCCGAGCCGGAGCTGGTCAGGCGACTGTTCGCCGACCAGCTCGCGGCCCACGAGACCCGCCTGGCCGAGTACGAGCGGGAGGAGCGGATCTTCGGCGGCGTGCCCGCGGCCGGCGACCCCCGGTTCGGCAACTACGCGGCGCTGTGGTGCGGCCTGAGCTACGAACGGCACCGCGTGGAGTGGTGCAGGTGGATGCTGGCGCGGCTCAGCGCAGCACCAGCTTGAACCCCTCGTGGGAGGCGGTGAAGCCGAGCGAGCCGTAGAAGCGGTGGGCGTCAGCGCGCGACTTGTCGGACGTGAGCTGCACCACGGCGCAGCCGCGGGCACGGGCCCGGCCGATCGCCCACCGGATCATCCGCCGGCCCAGACCCCGGCCGCGGGCGGCCGCGGCGACCCGTACGGCCTCGATCTGGCACCGCTCGGCCCCCAGCCGCGACAGCCCCGCCAGGTACGTGAGCTGCATCGTGCCCACCACCTTCCCGTCGTGCTCGGCGACGATCAGCTCGTCGTACGGGTCGGCGTCGATCCGGTCGAAGGCGGCCAGGTAGCGCTCGTCGGCCGGGTCGCCCTCGCGCCGCGCGCCCAGGGGGTCGTCGGCCAGCATCGCCACGATCGCGGGCACGTCCTCGCGGCGGGCCCGGCGGAAGAGCAGCGACAGGGCGTACTCGGACTCGGTGAGCGCGGGGTTCGACGGCAGCGCCATGGTCTCGCCGGTGGGGGTGAACCCCTTGCGGGCGTAGAGGGCGCGGGCGGCGTGGTTGTCGTCCACGGCCCAGAGCCGCACCTCCTCCGCGCCGGCCGTCCTGGCCCCGGCCACGGCCTCGTCCACCAGGCGCGAGCCGACGCCGCGCCCCCTGGCCTCCGGGGCCACCCACAAGGACAGCACATGGGCTCCGTGCTCCTCCATGCGCAGGCACACCAGGCCCACGTCCGCGCCGTCGCCGGTCTCGGCCACCCACCAGAGCGACGCGGGGTCGCCGAGCCGTTCGGCCCATTTGGCGGGCGGGAAGGCGGACTCCCGCTCGTACGTGGAGGCGAAGGCGGCCGGCGAGTCCCGTAGCGCGCGCAGCCGCACCTCTCGCAGCCGCTGCCCGTCTCCCTCGCCAAGTCGCACAATGGTGATTTCCCGCATGTCCGAATCATGTCAGGGACAGCTCAGGGTCCGTCCCCGATGCCCCCGGGGGATCGGGAAAGGCACCATCGAGGCATGAACGAAATCAGTCGACGCGATGAGGTCTCCCTTTCCGGCGCCGCCCTGCGTGGCGCCCCTTGGAAGGCCGCCGCCATCGGCGGCGGCGTCGTGTCCGCGGCCAGCTTCGGGATGGGCCTGCTCACCGGCATGGGTGACCTGGTGTGGGCGCTGGGCCTCGGCATCAGCCTGTTCGCCCTGATCGCCGCCATCGGGGCGGTGTCCAAGCCGAACGAGGGCGACCGGGTGACCCGCCAGGCGCGCCTGTGGTCGCTGCGGCACCCGTGGAAGTTCGCGCTGCTGCCCGCGGCCATCACGGCGGTGGTGGACTACCCGGTGCAGCTGGTGCTGGACGGCGAGGGGGTCTTCGGCTCGGCCGTCGACGCCCTGTGGCACGGCGCGCTGGTCTACCTGATCGCCGGGATCCTCACGCTCACGATGCGGGGCCGGGCGCGCGACGCCCGATGATCCCGCGCCCGCGGATCAGGACCGGGCCTCCGGCTCGCCCCTGATCCGGCCGTCGATTCCGGCCCCTTCCCCGGCGGCAGGCCCGTGACCGGAGCCGTCAAGCCGGTGTCGTGTCCCACCAGAGAGTGACCCAGCGGTCGCGCGGCACCGGCCACATGCCGAGCTCGACCGCCGTCTCGGCCACCTCATCCGCCCGGCACGGGTCGAGGCAGGCCCGCCGGCACGCGCTGGCCGCCAGCTCCTCCAGCGTGCTGAAACGTTCCAGGGGCGCCTCCCGCTCCTCCACCCGCACCGGGTAGCCGAGCGCCGCCGCCAGCGCCACGCAGTCTTCGGCGATCGGCCGCACCGGCCGGCTCACCCCGTGGAAGTGCTGCCACAGCGGCGCCATCCAGCTCATGGGATGGCGGTGCGTCAGCTCCAGCACGACCCGCCCGCGCGTACGCCGGTCGAGCGCCCGCAGGAACCCGGCCAGGTCGGGGACGTTGTAGACGACGTGCGCGGCGATGGACACGTCGGCCGGGGGCACTCGGTCGGCGACGTCCGGCCAGCGCCCCTCGACGGTCGTGGCCTGGACCCCGAGTTTGTCCGCCCTGAGCGCGAGCCCGTCGAGCATGGCGGCCGAGACGTCCACCGCGTAGAGGTGGCCGATGCGGTCGCGCAGCGGCAGCGACGCCGCTCCCGGACCCGAGCCCACGTCGAGGACCGTGCCGCCGTGCGGCAGCGCCTCGGCCAGGCGGGTCATGGTGGGCCCGTCGTCCGGCTCGGCCAGCGCCCGGTCCGTACGCGCGGCGAACCGTTCCGGCGCGTGGCTCCACGGGTCGTCCGGCGCCTTGGCCAGGATCTCCTCCGGGATCGCCCAGGATTCCAGTCGCTCCCGCCACCGAGCGGCGAGTTCTTCGGCGTCCATGGAGTCGAGCATGCCATGCATGGCCGGGGTTACCCGCGGGTAGCATTTCAGAGTAAGGTTACTGGCCAGTACACACGCCCTCGGTTCAAGGAGATCGACACCATGGGCCACTACAAGAGCAACGTGCGTGACCTGGAATTCAACCTCTTCGAGGTCTTCGGGCGAGGCGAGATCCTCGGCACTGGGCCCTTCGCGGAAGTGGACGAGGACGTCGCCCGCAGCATCCTCGCCGAGGTCAACAGGCTGGCCACCGGCGTCCTGGCCGACTCCTTCGAGGAGGGCGACAGGCACCCGCCGGTCTTCGACGCGGCCACCGCCGCCGTCACGATGCCCGAGGGCGTCAAGAAGTCTTTCAGGGCGCTGGTCGACGGCGGCTGGGCGCACCTCGACCTGCCCACCGAGCTGGGCGGCCCCGGCATCCCGCGGAGCCTGGCGTGGGCGGCCGCCGAGATGGTGCTGGGCGCCAACCCGGCGCTCTACATGTACGCCGCCGGCCCCAACTTCGCCTACACCCTGTGGAAACTCGGCACCCCCGAGCAGCAGCGCTTCGCCGAACTGGCCATCGAGCGCGACTGGGGCGCGACGATGGTGCTCACCGAGCCGGACGCGGGCTCCGACGTGGGCGCCGGGCGTACGAAGGCGGTGCGGCAGCCCGACGGCACCTGGCACATCGAGGGCGTCAAGCGCTTCATCACCAGCGCCGAGCACGACATGGCCGAGAACATCTTCCACCTCGTGCTGGCCCGCCCCGAGGGCCACGGCCCCGGCACCAAGGGCCTGTCGATGTTCCTGGTGCCCAAGTTCCACGTCGATCTGGAGACCGGCGAGCTCGGCGAGCGCAACGGCGTCTACGTCACCAACGTCGAGAAGAAGATGGGGCTGAAGGTCTCCACGACCTGCGAGCTCACCTTCGGCGACCGGCAGCCGGCGGTCGGCTGGCTGGTCGGCGAGGTGCACGAGGGCATCAAGCAGATGTTCATGGTCATCGAGCACGCCCGCATGATGGTCGGCACCAAGGCCATCGCCACGCTTTCCACCGGCTACCTCAACGCCCTGGAGTACGCCAGGGCCCGCGTCCAGGGCGCCGACATGACCAGGATGGCCGAC
>DASUCK010000339.1:0-11065 GCA_036276095.1 Nonomuraea sp.
GAGCTGCTCGGCGTGCGCGCGCCCGAGGCGCCCGCGGTCGCGCTGGAGTCGGTGCGGCTGCCGCCGGTCGCGCTTTCCGAGGCGGCGCTCGCCGCGCTCGCCGGCGTGGTCGGGGCCGGACACGTGCTCACCTCGCACGCCGACCGCGTCCGGCACACGCGCGGCAAGTCCACGCCCGACCTGCTGCGCCTGCGGGCCGGCGACGCGTCGTGCGCGCCGGACGCGGTGGTGCTGCCCGCCTCGCACGACGAGGTGGCCGGTCTGCTGCGGCTGTGCGCGCGGGAGCGGGTCGCGGTCGTGCCGTTCGGCGGCGGCACGTCGGTGGTGGGCGGGCTCGCGGCGGCCCGCGCCGGGTTCGCCGGGGTGATCGCGCTCGACCTGGGCCGGCTCGACCGCCTGCGGTCGGTGGACGCCGAGTCGATGGTGGCCGAGTTCGAGCCCGGCGTACGGGCCCCCGACGCCGAGCGCCTGCTCGCCCCGCACGGCCTGACCCTCGGGCACTTCCCCCAGTCCTTCGAGTACGCCACGCTCGGCGGCTTCGCCGCCGCCCGCTCCAGCGGCCAGGCCTCGGCCGGGTACGGCCGCTTCGACGACATGGTCGTCGGCCTCACCCTCGCCACCCCCGAAGGCGTCCTCGTCCTCGGCCGCGCCCCCAAGTCGGCGGCCGGGCCCGACCTGCGGCAGCTCGTCCTCGGCTCCGAGGGCGCTTTCGGGGTGATCACGTCGCTGCGGCTGCGGGTGCGCGGGGCCCCCGCCGAGCGGGTGTACGAAGGGTGGCGGTTCGCGTCGTTCGCGGCGGGTTCGGCGGCCATGCGAGCGCTCGCCCAGGACGGGCCGCTGCCGACGGTGCTGCGGCTGTCGGACGAGACCGAGACGATGGTCGGCCTGGCCAGGCCGGACGCGATCGGCTCCGGCGGGTCGGGATGCCTGATGATCGCCGGCTACGAGGGCGCCGCGGTCGCCGGGCGGCGGCGCGCGGCGGGCGACGTGCTCGAGCGGGCGGGCGGGGAGCCCCTGGGGGAGGAGCCGGGGCTGGCCTGGGAGCGGGGGCGGTTCTCGGCGCCGTACCTGCGGGACTCGCTGCTCGCGGCCGGGGCCACCGTCGAGACGCTGGAGACCGCCGGGTTCTGGGCGAACCTGCCGCGGCTGTACGACGCGGTGCGCCTGGCGCTGCTCGGCGCGCTCGGCGCGCCGCTGGTCATGTGTCACGTCTCCCACGTGTACGAGACCGGCGCCTCGCTCTACTTCACCGTCGTGACCCCGCAGGAGGCCGACCCCGTGGGGCAGTGGGAGCGGGCCAAGGAGGCGGCGAACGCGGCCGTCGTCGAGGCCGGGGGGACGATCAGCCACCACCACGGGGTGGGGCGCGATCACCGGGACGCCTACGCGGCCGAGATCGGTCCGGTCGGGGTCGCCGTCCTGCGGGCGGTCAAGGAGCGGCTCGACCCGGCCGGGATCCTCAACCCCGGCGTGCTGATCCCGGTCACTCCTCCGGCGGGGGACTGACCCGGCCGGCCTCGGCCAGGGCGGTGGCGGCCTCGTCGTGGCGGCGGAGTGCCTCCAGCGCGGTGGCCAGGCAGTGGAGGGAGACGGTGAGCGGGGCGCCGCCCACCGGGCGGGTGAGCGTCACGGCCTCCTCGGCCAGCGGCAGCGCCTCCAGGGCCCGGCGCCGCCTGAGCAGTTGCCGGGCGCCGGTGAGCAGGCAGCGCGCGAGCAGCTCGGCGTGCTCGCCCGGGCACCGCTTGTCCAGGGCGCGGCACCGCGCGACGGCCTCCTTCCCGGCGTCGAGCGCCCGGCCTCCCCACCTGCGCCGGCTCGCCGCCAGAGCCAGCAGACCCTCGATGAATCGCACCTCGGCGGCGCATGTGTGGGTCGCGTCGTCCGGGCTGTAACGCGTCATGGGAGCCTCCCCTTGGCGGTCCCAACCGCTTGCTTGGGGGGTGAGGCTACACCATTGTGAACCACCTGTGTTCTCCGCGGTACGGAGAGTTCATGATGCGCCGATGGTAGATCGCGGTAAAGATGTGGTCATGGTGGAAGTCGCGGCCGAGCGCGGAAAAGAACTCTCTTCACGGGTGTCGGAGGCGGGGGCCGGATGGGCCTGCGCGGAGACCGGCGCGTTCGCCCGGCTCAGACCCCACGATCACGGGTTCAGCTGGCTGAACGCGCGGACGTTGTGGCGGTCGCGTAATGAGATCCTGGCGGGGTTGTTCGGGGATCCGTCGGGTCAGGTTCGGGCGCGGTGGGTGGGGGCGCAGGAAGAGCGCGGGATTGATCCAGAATTTCGAATAAAGCCGCCTGTAAGTGGAAATTTCAGTTTCCTGGTGCTGGGTGACACCGGCGAGGGCGACGCCTCCCAGTACGCCGTCGTGCCGGGAATGCTGAGAATCGGCGCCGAAACTGCGTTCGCCATCGTCGCCAGCGACGTCATCTACCCGACGGGGTCGGGCAACGAGTACGGCGACAAGTTCTTCCGGCCGTACAAGGACTATGACGCCCCGATCTACGCGATCCCCGGCAACCACGACTGGTACGACGGGCTCGGCGGCTTCATGCGGGTCTTCTGCGACGCGCCGCCACTCAAGCCCAGGCCGGACCGCGGGCTGCGCGGGCTGCTGTGGCGCAAGCCCGAGACCATCGACGAGCACCTGCTGGCCGAGGCCCGCTCGCTCAGGGGCAGGCCGACGCAGCAGGCGGCGGGGGAGGCGGCGCAGCCGGGGCCGTACTGGGCGATCGAGACCGACAGCCTGCTCATCGTGGGCGTCGACACCGGCATCGGGAACACGATCGACAGGGGGCAGGCGGCGTGGCTGCGGCGCGTCTCGCGCGACCCCCGCCCGAAGCTCCTCGTCACCGGCAAGCCCATCTACGTCGGCAACGCCTACAAGCCGTCGCCGCTGGCGGACGGCGGCACGATCGACGACCTCGTGCGCGACCCGGCGCACCGGTACGTCGCGGCCATCGGCGGCGACGTGCACAACTACCAGCGGTATCCGGTCAAGGTCGGCGACCGGGTCATCCAGTACGTCGTGGCGGGCGGCGGCGGCGCGTTCATGCACGCCACGCACACCATCCGCCGCGTCGACGTGGCCGGCGTGCACGAGGACGACTTCAAGTGCTACCCGCTGCGCGGCGACTCCCTGTCGTTCTACAGCCAGCTCTACGCCCGCAGGCTGCGCATGCCGTGGATCTACCTGCGTCCCGACGAGGCGCTGTGCATCATGTCGGAGCGGATCAGGAACGAGCCGGTCAGGGCACCCGGTGGCCCCGTGCGGATCACCCGCCGGATGCGGTGGGCGGCGCGGCTGCTCGGGGCCTGGCCGTGGCCGCTGCGGCTGCCCGTCGGCACGGTGTTCCACCGGTACCTGTCGGAGCTGTCCGACTGGGACACGCCGCCGTTCTTCAAGCAGTTCCTGCACGTGTCGGTCACGCCGGGGGAGCTGACGCTGCGGTGCTACGCCGCCACCGGGTGCCTGGCGCAGGAGCTGGAGCCACCGCTGGAGGACGAGGTGCGCATCACGTTGTCGTAGCCGTTTGGCACCCTTGACCCTGTGCACGTCGTGGTCACCGGACAGACGCTGCTCCCGGTCGGGGAGCCGGCCCGGCGCGTCGCCGACCTGGCGGGGGCCGTGCGCGAGATCGAGGCGGCCGAGCGGCCGCGGTGGGTGTGGGCCGACACCCGCGAGGTCTATCCCGGCCTGCTGCGGGCGGGGGCGCGGGTCTCGCGCTGCCACGACGTCGCGCTCACCGAGGGGCTGCTGCTGGCCCACGAGGGCCGCCACGGCGAGAGCCGCACGGCCAGGGCCGCCCACGCCAGGCTCCACGGCCTGCCCGTGCCGGAGGAGCAGCCGAGCGCGCCCGACACGCTGTTCGCCCCCGAGCCGCCGGCCGCGGAGGCGGTGGCCGAGGTGCTGGCCGACCAGCTGCGGCGCGTCGCGGCGCTGCCGGAGCCCGGCAGGTTCCGGCTCCTGGTGGCCGCCGAGTCGGCGGGCGCGCTGGTGGCGGCCGAGATGTCCCACGACGGCATGCCGTGGCGGCGAGACGTCCACGACGCGTTGCTGACCGAGCTGCTCGGGCCGCGGCCCGTCCACGGCATGCGGCCGGCCAAGCTGCAGGCGCTGGCCGACGAGGTGGCGGCGGCGTTCGGGCGTCCGGTCAATCCCGACTCGGTGCAGCAGCTCGTCAAGGCGTTCAAAGGGGCCGGGGTGGAGGTCAGGACCACCCGGTCATGGGAGCTGAAGAAGGTCGATCACCCGGCCGTGGCGCCGCTGCTGGCCTACAAGGAGCTGGCCCGGCTCCACAGCTTCCACGGGTGGGCGTGGGCCGACCAGTGGGTGCGGGGCGGGCGCTTCCGGCCGGAATACGTCGTGGGCGGCGTCGTGTCCGGGCGGTGGGCCACCAGCGGGGGCGGGGCGCTGCAGATCCCCAAGGTGATGCGGAAGGTGGTCGTCGCCGACGACGGGTGGGTGCTGATCGTGGCCGACGCGGCGCAGCTGGAGCCGCGGGTGCTGGCGGCCATGGCCGGCGACGTCGGGCTGGCGCGGGCGGCCGGCGAGATCGACCTCTACTCGGCGCTGGCCCGGTCGTTCGGCGGGCAGCGCGACCACGCGAAGATCGCGATGCTGTCGGCGATGTACGGCGGCACCAGCGGCGACGCGCCCAAGCTGCTGGCCGTGATGCGGCAGCGCTTCCCCAGGGCCTACCAGTTCGTGGAGGACGCCGCCAAGGCGGGGGAGGAGGGGCGGCTCGTGCGCTCCTGGCTCGGGCGCACCAGCCCGCCGCCGTCGCCCCGGTGGCGTGAGCTGGTGGCGGGCCCCGAGGGCGGGCGCGCGGCGCGCGACCGGGGCCGGTTCACCAGGAACTTCGTGGTGCAGGGCACCGCCGCAGAGTGGGCGCTGGCGCTGCTCGCGGTGCTGCGCGGGCTGCTGCCCGAGCCCGCCCGGCTGGTGTTCTTCCAGCATGACGAGGTGATGGTGCACTGCCCGATCGGGCAGGCCGAGGAGGTGATGGCGGCCGTGTCGGCGGCCGCTCGGGAGGCCACCCGGCTGCTGTTCGGGCCGACGCCGGTGCGCTTCCCGATGGAGGCGGTCGCGGTCACGTGCTACGCCGACGCCAAGTGACCGGGGCGGCCAGCCAGAGCGCGGCCAGGGCGACCATGACGCCGACGACCAGGCCGAGGGCGCCGTAGGACAGGGTGCCGACGATGGCGCCGGCGACGATCGTGCCGGTGGCGCCGCAGACGTTCATGAGCAGGTCCGACAGGCCCTGGACGGCGGTGCGGCGGTCGATCGGCACCGACTCCGTCACCAGCGCCGAGCCGGCCACCAGCCCGCACGACCAGCCGAGCCCGAGCAGCACCAACGCGGTCGTCACCTGCCACACCCGGTGGCCGGCCGTGCCCGCGAGCGCCGCGGCGGCCAGCAGCAGGCCCATGCCGACCAGCAGCACCGGCACCTTCCCCGCCTTGTCCGCCAGCCAGCCCACGACCGGCGAGAACATGTACATCCCGGCGATGTGCAGGCTGATCACCAGGCCGATGACGTCCAGGTTGGAGCCGTCGTGGTGGAGCTTGACCGGGGTCATCGACATGACCGACACCATGGCCGTGTGGCTGACCGCGATCATGACCAGGGCGCGGCGGGCCGCCGGGGTGGTGCGGAGGGTGTGCCAGGCGGTCCTGATCGTAGGGTTCCGCGGGGTCGCGGGCTCCTTGCCGGCGTACAGGCGGCGCGCGAGGGTGAGCGGGTCGGGGCGCAGGAGGACGAGGATGACGGTCATCGCCACGGCGAAGGCGAGCGCCGCGAACGCGAACGGCCCCGCCTTCTCCACCAGGCCGAGCCGGACGCCCAGCCGGTCGGCGGGCTCGGCCAGGTTGGGGCCGGTGACGGAGCCGAGGGTCGAGGCCCACACGACGAGCGACAGGTGCCGGGCCGAGCGGTCCCTCGGCGCCAGGTCCGTGGCCGCGTAGCGCCCGGCCAGTCCGGCCGCGCTGCCGCCGCCGACCAGCACCAGCCCGGCCAGCAGCAGCGGCCACGTCCGCAGGCTGATCGCGACCACCGAGACCACGCAGCCGGCGAGCGCCGCCGCGTACGCCAGCGCGAGCCCCGCGCGGCGGCCGCCCCCGCCGGACACCTTGGCCGTCGGCAGGGCCAGGAGCGCCGCGCCGAGGACGGTCGCGGTGCCGGCGAAGCCGCTGATCACGGTGGAGCCCGACAGCTCGTCGACCACCACCGAGCTGAGCGCCAGCCCCACGGCGACCCCCATGCCGCCGACGATCTGCGCGACGGACAGCACACCCAGGGTGCGGCGTTGGACGGTCGGGACGCGGTCAGCAGGGAGAACGGGGGGTTTCGTGGGGGTGCTGGTCACGTGTGAAGTCTCGCATAACCCCCAAGTTCTCCCATAAGCGGACGGCGACCCTTTTCTCTCGGAAAGGCGATTTTCTGCGATATTTCAGAGAACGATGACAGAATCCCCCACGGCGATCCGGCCGGGGCCGTCCGGGATCAGGTTGACGCCGAACCAGACCTTGCCGTCCCACTTGCGGTGGCGGGACAGCGTCCTGATGGGCTCCTTGCCCTTCGTGTACGTCTCGGTGTCGACGGTCGTGAGCACGCAGCGGTCACAGCCCCTCGTGACCCGGAACTCCACCTCGCCCACGCGCAGCCGCTTCCACCCGTCCTCGGCGAACGGCGCGGCCACGCCGTCCACGACCACGTTCGGCCGGAAGCGGCGCATGGGCAGCGGGGCGGGCGGCTCCTCGCCGTGCTCCAGCGCCACCTCGGCGATCCAGTCGTTGAGGCGGGCGAGCGAGGCGGTGGAGGCGAGCAGCAGCGGGAAGCCGTCGGCCAGGCTGACGCAGTCGTCCGGCCGGCCGTACGGCGGGTCGATCGGGCGGCGGGTCGGGTCGTCGAGCCACATGAGCCGGACCGGCTGCCCGGCCAGCTCCGACAGCCAGCGGGCCGCGTCGTCGCCGCAGTCGGTGAGCGGCACCGGCGTGCCCCACACGTCCACCGTGGACTTCGTCCGGTCCGGCGTGACCGGCAACGGTCCGGCGTGCGGGCCGGTCAGCGTGAGCGTGCCGCCGTCGAGCCGGGGCACGCAGGCCAGCAGGCGCGGCTCCTCGCGAGCGGTGAGGATCGCGCCGCGGGCGTCGATGATCAGGTAGCGCCGGTCGCCCGCCAGCCCCCAAGGCTGCACCTCGACCTCGCGGACGTCGTGTCCCGCGGTGGACTTGACGGGATGAACGTGGATGCTCTCCAGCTTCATACCGCCGACCGTATCCCAGCAGCCGGTCCCGGCAAGGCCGCGTTTCCGTCCGGCTCGGACGGCCGGCCGAGGTGCCGGTCACGGCCCAGCAGCCCGGCCGAGCCCGCCGCGGGCGGGACCGGTTCCCCGCCTCAGGTGGTCTTCCTGAACGTGTCCAGGAACACCTCGCGGGTCCTGGCCTGGTCGTCCCACTTGAGCTCGGGCAGGTCGAACGTGATCGTGAACGCGGTGTCGTCGTCGATCGTGACGTACCTGGTCAGCGCGTGCATCGGGACGCCCTGGGCGGTGGTGTAGGTGTACTCCCAGTCGGCCGCCTTCCAGCCGCGGAAGTCGGCCGCCTGCAACCGCACCTGGATGTAGCTCTCCAGGCCGCCGCCGGCCTCCAGCCGGCCCAGCTCCGACAGGCCGCCGTCGGCCTGCGGGGTGGCCTCCTCGACGAGGATCCGCAGACCGGAGTCCTTCGGCCCGGTGAACGTGGTCCGGCCGCCCGACGTGGCCGGCTTCCAGTCCTCGGGCGCCGCGGCGGAGAAGCCGGACGCGGTGTGGTCCTGGTAGCCGTCCGGCGTGACCGCGGCCGGCTCGGCCTCCCGCGTCGTCGGAGCGGCGGTGGCGGCCCGCGTGGCCGGTCCCGGCTCGGCCGAGCCGCCGGTCAGGATGACCAGCACGGCGCCGGCCACGGCCGCGAGGCCGAGCAGCGCGCTGATGATCGTCAGTGGCGTGGGCCGGCCGTCGCGCGTCCACGGGCTGTCGTCCTCCTCCGGCCGACGGCGGCTGGTGCCCGTGCGCGCCCCCGCAGGCGGCCCCGTGCGCGGCCGTGCATGCGGTCCCGTACGCGGTTCCGCCCGGCGCGGGGACGTGCCCGGCAGCGTTGCCAGGCGGCTGCGGCTGATGTCGTGTGACAGGTCGCGGGACTGCTCGCGAAGGTCGTCGTCGGAGGCCAGCGGCCACGGGGTCGGGCCGGTCGCCGTCGAGCGGCTGTCGGTGGTCAGCGGCAGGATCGGCCGCGGGCGCGGGCCCGACGGGCTGTCGAGGTCGTCGTCGAGGTCGCCTCCCGCGACGCCCGGCCGGCCCGGGGCGGCGGGGAACGCCGGGTCGCCGAAGCCGGGCGGGCGGGGCAGCCGCTCGGTGCGGTGGCTGCCTGACGGGCTGGTCAGCGGGTCGTAGCCGCCGGATGCGCTGCTCAGGGAGTCGTAGCCGACGGACGGTCCGGCCAGGGAGTCGAAGCCGCCGGGCGGGCCGGTCAGGGAGTCGAAGCTGCCGGGCGGGCCGGTCAGGGAGTCGTAGCCGCCGGGCGGGCTGGTCAGCGGGTCGTACGGCACGCGTACCGGGCCCGACGGGGTCTCCACGATGCGGGACGGCATCGGACCCGACGGCGTATCCAGGGACGGCGGCAGCCCGGCGGAGATCGGGTCGGCGGGGCCGGGGATGGTCTCCGGCTTGCGTGGGCGGGCCGAGCCGTGCGCCCGCAGCACCGCCTCCAGCATCTCGACGACCTGCGCGGCGGTGAGCCGCTCAGCCGGGTTCTTGCGCAGCAGCCCCTCGATCACCGGGGCGAGCGAGCCGGCCCGCGACGGCGTGATCGGCTCCTGGGTGAGCACCGAGCCGAGCACCGCCACCGGGTCCGGCCCCTCGTACGGGGGCCGCCCCTCGACGGCCGCGTACAGCGTCGCGCCGAACGACCACAGGTCGGCGGCCTGCGTGATCGCCTGGCCGGACAGCCGCTCCGGCGGGATGTACGCCGGCGACCCCATGAGCAGCCCGGTCTGGGTGATCGTCACGTCGCCCTCGATGGCCGCGATGCCGAAGTCGGTCAGCACCACCCGGTCCTGGGTGAGGAGCACGTTGCCGGGCTTGATGTCGCGGTGCAGGATGCCGGCGGCGTGGGCGTGCATGAGGGCGTCGAGCACGCGGATGCCGATCTCGGCGGCCTGGATGACGGGGAGCGGCCCGCTCTGGCGTACGGCCTGCTCCAGCGACCACGCGCGGACCAGTTCCATCACGATCCACGGCCGGCCGTCCTCCTCGACCACGTCGTGGACGGTCACGATGCCGGGGTGCTGGAGCCGGGCGGCCGATCGGGCCTCGCGCAGCATGCGCCGGTGCGCGAGCTGCGTGCCCGCGTGGTCGAGCCCGTACGGGAGGATCAGCTCCTTGACCGCCACGTCGCGGTCGAGCAGGACGTCGTGGGCGTGCCACACCATGCCCATGCCGCCCCTGCCGACCGGTGACATGAGCCGGTAACGCCGGCCGATGAGGCGGCCCTGGCTCTGCGGCGCGCCGTTCGGGGCGCCTCCGTCTGGGCCGGGTCCGCTGAGCAAGCGGTCGGCTGCCATCTCTCCGCCCCCATCTCCCTCATCCGTCTCGTGCGTTGTCACGCTACTTGCAGATTATGAGGTTCGTTACGATATCGGCGGCTAATCCGCAATGGAAGCTGATGACCCCCTTTACTGCGCTACTGACCTGCGGAAATGCTGCTATTCAAATGGATCACTTACTGCCTCGGCCAGCGCCAGCAAAGCCGCGGTGAATGCCTCGGCAGGAGGCTTGACCAGGCCCGCGCCGACTTGTCCCGTTCCCGCGACCCGTCCCGCGATACCGGTGTTGACCACGGGCAGCAGGCCCGTTCTGGCGACGAGCGCGACGTCGATGCCGACCGGTGTGCCGCGGAACCCGAGGCCGGGAATCTGGTAAGCGGGATGTTCGGCGAGCGTGATCTCGTACATCGAGCGGGTGGCCTTCACGGCGTCCTCGACCTCGCCGCCGACGAACCGCACGATGGCCGGCGAGGCCGCCATCGCGAAGCCGCCCAGACCCGACGTCTCGGTGATGGTGGAGTCGCCGATGTCGGGATTGGCGTCCTCGGGGCCGTACGAGCCGAGGTAGAGGCCGTCGGGCACGCCGGCCGGACCGGTGAACCAGCGGCCGCCGAGTCCCGACACCTGGACGCCGAAGTCGGTGCCGTTCCTGGCCATGGCCACGACCATGGACGAGCCGGGGATGTCCCTGGCCGCGTCCGTGCTCACCTTGGCGGCGGCCATGCCGGCGTTGAGGAAGAAGTGGTCGTTGCCGTTGATGAAGCGCAGCACCCGCGCCGCGCTCTCCGGGGCCGCCTCGACGACGGCGGGTGCCAGTTCGCGCAGCAGCAGCGACGTGGCCGCGCGGTTGCGGTTGTGCAGTTCGTCGCCCATCTGCAGGGCCTGGGCGATCAGCGCGCGCAGGTCGATCGGGCCGGTGCGGGCCAGCGCGGCGGCCAGGGCCGGGCCGAGCACCTCGGACATCCAGCGCAGGCGGTCCAGGACCTCGGGGCCGTACGCGCCGTACCTGAGGACCTTGCCGAGGCCCTCGTTGAGCGAGCAGTAGGCGGTGCCGCCGTGCTCCTCGTCGCGTACCTCGAACAGCCACATGGACGGGCTCACCACGCCCGCCATCGGCCCCACGGTGGCGTGCTCGTGGCAGGGGCGCAGGTCGACCGCGCCTCCCGCGAGCCTGGCGGCGGCCCCGGCCTCGTCGGCGGCCAGGCCCTCCAGCAGCGTCGCGCCGATCAGCGCGCCGCGCATCGGGCCGGACGCGCGCTCCCACGTGATCGGCGGGCCCGCGTGCAGGAACGTGCCCTCCGCCAGCACCTCCGCCAGCACCTCCGCCGCCCTTCGCACGCCCACCAGATGCGGGCGCGCGGTGGTGAGGCGGCGGACGGCCAGCTCGTTGGCGGCCTGCCTGCGCGGGTCGGCCAGCACCCTGACCAGCGCCTCCGCGGTGCCCGGCAGGGGCGGGCGCCAGTCCACCGGGGTCGTCGGCA
>DASUCK010000340.1:0-3408 GCA_036276095.1 Nonomuraea sp.
TCCACTTCGTCCACGTCGACGACCTCCCCTGGATCCACGCCCTGGCCAGGAACGACACCACCACCGTGCGCCGCCTGGCCGAGGAGGGCGTCACGGGCGGCGACCTGCTCCCGCTGATCGCCGGCGCGCTCGAAGGCCAGGGCCCGCTCACGAAGGCCGACCTGGAGGAACGCCTGGCCGGCCGGGCCCGCGGCCAGGGCGTCGTGCACCTGGTGGCGCTGGCGGCGTACCACGGGCTGGCCGTGCTCGGCCCCCTCAGAGCCGGCAAGCCGACGTATGTGCACGCCGCCGACTGGCTGGGCGCGCCCGTCACCCCCGAGCCCGACCGCGACCGCGCGCTGAGGGAGCTGGCCGTCCGCTACCGCCGCGCCCACCACCCCTCCACTCCCGAGGACCTGGCCGCCTGGTCGGGCCTCCCGCTCGGCACGTCCCGCGCGGCCTGGCGGCTGAGCGCGTACGAGCCCCCGCCGCCGCGCGAGGCCCCGCTGACGCGCCTCCTCCCGGCCTTCGACGAGTTCCTCCTGGGCTGGCGCGGCCGCGACCCGATCGTGGCCGCGGAGCACGCGCGGGAGGTGTTCCCCGGCGGCGGGATCCTGCGCGCGGTGGTGCTGGTGGACGGCGTGATCAGGGGCGTGTGGACGAGGAAGGGCGCCGAGGCGTCCGTGCGGCTGTTCGGCGAGCCGCCGGACGCCCTGGCGGCGGGGGCGATCGCCGGCGAGATCGCGGACATCCGCCGCTTCGCCGCCCAGAACGAGATGGTGTAACCCCAAGGGGGTTATGATAGGGGTATGCCGAAGATCAATGTGTACCTGCCCGACGAACTCGCCGAAGCCGTCAAGGAGGCCGGGGTGCCGGTGTCGGCGGTCTGCCAGCGCGCTCTTGAGCAGGCCGTACGCCGCGTGACCGCGATCAGGAACACCGAGCTGTCCGATCTCGACCTGCCCGCCCCCACCGGCGCGCTGACCCACCTGACGCCGCGCACCCGCACCGCGCTCAAGCTCGCCACCGACCAGGCCCGCTCCGAGGGCGTCGCGAACGTCGGCACCGAGCACGTCCTCGCCGGCCTGCTCACCGAGGGCACCAACCTGGCGCTCCACGTCCTGCGCGCCATGGAGCTCGACCTGGAGCAGGTCAGGCGCGACCTCGCCCAGCGCGTCCCCGCCGCCGTCCGCGAGGCGGGCGAGACCCGCACCTTCAGCGCGCCCGCCGCCAACGCGCTGGAGTTCGCCGCCAACGAGGCGATCTCCCTCGGCCACAACTACGTCGGCTGCGAACACCTCCTGCTGGGCCTGGTCGCCGAGCCCGACGGCGTGGCCGGGCAGGTGCTGCGCGCGCTGGGCGCCGAGCCGCGCCTGACCCGCCGCGCCGTGTCCGCCGCCCTGGCCGGCTACGTCCACCTGCGCGCCCAGACCCAGCAGCCCGCCCCCGCCGCCCACGACCTGGCCACCCTGGTCAGGGCCGAGCTCCAGCCCCTCGTCGAGCGCCTCGAACGCCTGGAGGCCCATGCCGGCCTGCGCCCCTGAGGCCCCGGCATGACCCCCAACGGCCGCCACGCCGCCGTGGCGGCCCTGCGCGTCACGCTGGCGGTGCTGATCGTCATCGGGCTCGTCATCGGCATCGTCATCGGGGCCCTGTGGTGAGCCGCCGCCCGCCTCAGAGCCAGTCGCGGCGCTTGAAGACGGTGTAGAGGATGAGGCAGACGGCGGCCATCAGGACGATGGCGAACGGGTAGCCGAACACCCAGTGCGTCTCCGGCATGAAGTCGAAGTTCATCCCGTAGATGGTGCCGACCAGGGTGGGAGCGAACAGGATGGCGGCCCAGGCGGAGATCTTCTTGACCTCCTCGCCCTGGCGGATGCTGGCCTCCGTCATGCGGGCCATCTCCGCGTTCTGGGCCTGGGTCACCAGGGTCGAATTGACGATCAGGATGTTCTGCAGCTGCTGGCGGAAGGAGGAGATGCGCTCGGTCACGGTGATGGCGTGGTCGGCGACGTCGCGCAGATAGCTCTGCAACTCCTCGTTGAGACCGTACTTCGGGGCGCCGGCGATGAAGCCGTTGAGCATGCCGACCAGCGGCGCCGTGGCCCGCTGGAACTCGATGACCTCGCCCGACAGCTCGTACACGCGGCGCGACACCGACGGGTCCCCGCCGAAGACCTGCACCTCGATCTCCTCGATGTCCTTCTGCAGCCCGGCCACCACCGGCGCGTAGCCGTCGACGACGGCGTCGAGGATCGCGTACAGCACCGCCTGCGGGCCCTGTCGCAGCAGCTCGGGGTCGGACTCCATGCGCTTGCGCACCGCCTGCAGGTCGGGCGCCTCCGCGTGCCGCACGGTGATCACGAAGTTGGGGCCGACGAAGACGTGCACCTCGCCGAAGGCGACCTCCTCGGCCTCGTCCAGGTAGCGGGCCGCCCGCAGCACCACGAACAGCGTGTCGCCGTACCGGTCGGCCTTGGGCCGCTGGGAGCCGACGATGGCGTCCTCCAGCGCCAGCTCGTGCAGCTCGAACTCCTCGCCGAGCTTGACCAGCTCCCACTCCTTGGGCCGGTAGAGCCCGATCCAGGCCATGCTGTCCGGCATCTGCTTCAGGCGCTGGAAGGCGTCGGCCAGCGAGCCGGGATTGTCCACCCGCACGCCGTCGTGGTAGATCGCGTTGTCGATGACCGTCGGCCGGTACGGCGGCTCCTCCCCGGCCCGCGGGTCCATCGAGTGCTCAGGCGCCTCCTCGCGGATGTCGCTGCCGCGCCGGAAACCCCTCACCCTGGCCACGTGCCGCTCGTCCACCTTTCCACCGGATCGTTGCCATCAGATCATGATCGGATCATCGCCGCACCGTTGCGCCAGCACACGGCCCGCAGCCACGCGTCGCCGAGGTCGAGCCGGGCGAGCGCGTCGAGCTGGTGCGCATAGGGGTACGGGATGGTCGGGAAGTCACTGCCGAGCACCACCGTCCCCGCCAGGCCGAGATCACGCAACGCCGGCCGTAACCGGGCGGGGAACGGCATGCCGCGCTCGGCGAAGTCCGTGAACGCCATCGTGGTGTCCAGCGCGACCCGCTCGTGGCGGTGGGCCAGCTCGAAGAACGGGTCGTACTCCGGCATGCCCAGATGCGCGATCACCACCCGCAGCCGGGGATGCGCGCGCAGCACCTGGCCGATCGGCTCGGCGCCGACGTACCCGCCGGGCACGGGCACGGAGCTGGCGTGCACCACCACCGGCACGCCGGACTCGGCGAGCAGCCCCCACACCTCCGCCAGCTCGGGGACGCGCGGGTCGAACCCGCCGACCTGGAGGTGCACCTTGAAGATCACCGCGCCGTCCTCGACGGCCCGCCGTACGTACCGCACCACGCCAGGCTCGGGGTAGAAGGTCGCCGACGGAAGACAATCAGGTGTACGCCTGGCG
>DASUCK010000341.1:0-13953 GCA_036276095.1 Nonomuraea sp.
GGTTGGAGGTCACCACGACCACCGGCGGCCGGGCCGCCTTGACCGTGCCCAGCTCGGGGATGGAGATGGTGAAGTCGGACAGCACCTCCAGCAGGAACGCCTCGAACTCGTCGTCGGCCCGGTCGATCTCGTCGACCAGCAGCACGCTGGGCTCGGTCTCGATGGCCTTCAGCAGCGGCCGGGCGATCAGGAACCGCCGGTCGTAGATCTCCCCTTCCAGCCGCCCGACGTCGGTGATCCCGGCCGCCTCGGCGGCCTTCAGGTGCAGCAGCTGACGGGCGAAGTCCCAGTCGTAGAGCGCCTGCGCGGCGTCCAGCCCCTCGTAACACTGCAGCCTGATCAGCGGCGCCTTGAGCAGCGCCGCCAGGGTCTTGGCCAGCTCGGTCTTCCCGACCCCCGCCTCACCCTCCAGGAACAGCGGCCGCCCCATGCGCAGCGCCAGGAACGCGGCCGTGGCCAGCCCGTCGTCGGCCAGGTAGGTGTGCCGGTCGAGCAGCTCGATGAGCTTTTCCGGCGACTCGATGTCCATTGCCTTGATTGTCCGCCGCAGCACGCCTTCAGGCTACGTCGGCACGGACGCCGACGATATTCCCCGCCACGAGAATTCCCCGCCACAACCAGTCACACACCGCCGTCATCCGTTCACGGGGCCGGAGGGGTCGGCAGGTCGGCAGGGCGGCCCGGTGCGGCGAGTCGGGCGTGTCGGCGGTGCGGCGGGGTCACCCCGATTCCTTGGCCTCTCCGCGGTCGCGGATCAGGGCCTCCAGCTCGGCGGTGGCCCGGCGGGCGCGGGGCTTCTCCGAGCCCTGGATGCCCATGGCGCCGATGGTGCGTCCGTCGGAGCAGTCGATGCGGGGCCAGGGATCGCCGACCAGGAGGGTCACCTCGAGGATCTCGGGCCAGGTGTAGCGGTGGGTGCGGACGGCGTTGACGATCGTGATGCCCTCGTCGTCGGCGTCCACCCGCACCCGGCCGAGCAGATGGAGCACGAACGCCACCGCGCACCCGAACGCCACGATCGCCACCCGGTCGGGCAGCTGGAACGGCTCCGCGATGAACACCGCCATGACCACCGCCCCCGCCACGATCAGCACGGCGGAGCCGTACGCGACGATCCTGGGCTTGCGGGGACGCCACGTGACGGGCAGAGGCGGCGGCGGGACGGGCTCGGACACGGGCTCGGACGCTGGCTCGGACACGGAGGAAACCTACCGCAGGCTAGGCGAGGCTCCGCAGGAGGAGGGCGGTCTCGAGCGCGGCGACCGTGGACTCATACCCTTTGTCCTCCTTGCTCCCCGGCAGGCCGGAGCGATCCAGCGCCTGGTCCAGGGTGTCGCAGGTGAGGACGCCGTTGCCGACCGGGGTCTCCTCGTCGAGCGAGATCCGGGTCAGGCCCGCGGTCACCGAGTCGCAGACGTAGTCGAAATGGGCGGTCTCGCCCCTGATGACCGCGCCCAGCGCCACCACCGCGTCACAGCGCCGGGCCAGCGCCTGCGCCACCACCGGGATCTCCAGCGACCCCGGCACCCGCACCACGGTGGCCCTGGCGCCGCTGTCGTCGCACGCCTGCACGGCCCGCGCCACCAGCTGGTCGGTGATCTTGGCGTGCCAGCTGGCCGCGACCACCCCCACCGTCAGCCCCGCGGCGTCGGGCGCCAGCGCGTCCGGCCGTCCTTCCCCGATCATGACGCCTCCGAGATGTCGTGGCCGAGGCGGTCCCGCTTGGCCCTGAGATACCGCTCGTTGTGCGGGTTCCTGGCCACGGGCATGGGCTCGCGGCCGAGGACCTTGATGCCGTAGCCGTCCATGCCCTTGAGCTTGGCCGGGTTGTTGGTGAGCAGCCGCACCGACTTCACCCCGAGGTCGGCGAGGATCTGCCCGGCGTTGGAGAACTCGCGGGCGTCGATCGGCAGCCCCAGCTCGACGTTGGCGTCGACGGTGTCGCTGCCGTTGTCCTGCAGCCCGTACGCCTTGAGCTTGGCCAGCAGGCCGATCCCGCGCCCCTCGTGCCCGCGCAGGTAGACCACCACGCCGCGGCCCTCCTGCGCGACGGCTGACATGGCGTGGTCGAGCTGCACCCCACAGTCGCAGCGCAGCGAGCCGAACACGTCGCCGGTCAGGCACTCGGAGTGGGCCCTGACCAGGACGTTCTCGCCGTCGCCGAGGTCGCCGTAGACGAGCGCGAGATGCTCGCCGCCGTCGAGCGCGCTGGCGTAGCCGTAGGTGCGCCAGCTGCCGTACACGTTCGGCAGGCGCGTCTCGGCGACCCTGGTGACCATGCTCTCGGCGCGCCGGCGGTAGTCGACGAGCTGCTCGATGGAGACCAGGGCGAGGTCGTGCTCGTCGGCGAAGCGCCGCAGCTCGGGCAGCCGGGCCATGGTGCCGTCGTCGTTGACGACCTCGGCCAGCGCTCCGGCCGCCGACAGCCCGGCCAGCCTGGCCAGGTCGACCGCCGCCTCGGTGTGGCCGCGCCGCATCAGCACCCCGCCCTCGTGGTAGCGCAGCGGGAAGATGTGGCCGGGCCGGACCAGCTCGTTCGGCTCGGTGGCGGAGTCGGCCAGCGTGCGGATGGTCCTGGCCCGGTCGGCGGCCGAGATGCCGGTCGTGACGCCGTCGCGGGCGTCCACGGTGATCGTGTACGCCGTCCGCATGCGCTCGCGGTTCTGGAACACCATGAGCGGCAGGCCGAGCCGGTCGAGCTCCTTGCCCTCCATGGCCACGCAGATCATGCCGCTGGTGTGGCGGATCAGGAACGTGCACAGCTCGGGCGTGGCCTTGGAGGCGGCGAAGATGAGGTCGCCCTCGTTCTCGCGGCTCTCGTCGTCGACGACCACGACCGGCTTGCCGTCGCGGATGTCCTCGATCGCGCGCTCGACGGGGTCGAGCTTGATGACGTCCACGTCGCCGGTCTCGATGTCCTTCACGTCGTCACCGCCACAGCCGCAGGGACGGATGCGCGGGACTCGCGCAGCCACTTCACGAACCCGATGAGCACCAGCACGAAGAAGATCGCGTACACCGCGCCCGAGACCACCAGTCCGGAGCTGAACGCCAGCGGCACCCCGACCAGGTCGACGGCCACCCACACGATCCAGAAGTCCACCAGCGCCCGGCCCTGCGCCCAGGTCGCCACCGCGCTGCCGACGAAGATGTAGGCGTCGGCGGCCACCAGGAAGGCGCCCTCCGGCAGCGGCGCGCTCGCGCCCCACGACAGGCCGGTGGCGTAGAACAGCAGCCCGACCGCCGCGGTGCCGGCCAGCATCGTGCCGACCAGCAGCCAGCGCTCGCGGGCGCGGGCGGACCTGATCGGCAGCTGCCTGCCGTTCTGGGTGCCGCGCCGCCACGCCCACCAGCCGTAGACCGCCAGAGCCGCGAACATGGCCTGCTTGAGGGCGTTGCCCATGATGTGCGCGTTGACGGACGCGATGAACAGCAGCACCGAGCCGGTGAACTGCACCGGCCACGTCCAGATCGACTTGCGCATGGCCAGCAGGACCGTCGACAGGGCGGCGACGTTGCCCACCAGGTCGGTCCACAGCACATGCGTGCCGAACGCCTCGAATCCGGCCTCCCACCAGTTCACTGCCTCGCCACCAGCCTTTCCACATACTTGGCGATCACATCGACCTCGAGGTTCACCACGTCGCCCACCTGGCGTTCGCCCATGGTGGTGAGCTTGAGCGTGGTCGGGATGAGGCTCACCCCGAAGCTTTCGTCGTCAACCGTCGTGACGGTCAGGCTGATTCCGTCGACGGCGATCGAGCCCTTCTCGGCGACGTACCGGCCGAGCTGGTCCGGCAGGGAGAAGCGCAGGTCGTCCCAGCTCTCGCCGGGGTCGCGGGACAGCAGCACGGCGGTGCCGTCCACGTGGCCCTGCACGATGTGGCCGCCGAGGCGCTGGTCGGCGCGTACGGCCCGCTCCAGGTTGACCGCCGAGCCCGTGGTCAGCGTGCCCAGCGAGCTGCGGTCGAGCGACTCCTTGATCACGTCGACGGTGAACACGTCGCCGTCGACCCGCACGACCGTGAGGCACACGCCGTTGACCGCGATGGAGTCGCCGTGCCCGGCGTCGGAGGTCACGACGGGGCCGCGCACCGACAGCAGGACGCCGCCGCCGGCCCCGTCGACGGCCACGACCTCGCCCTTTTCCTCGATGATTCCGGTGAACATCACTGCTCCCTGCCTGGATGGGTGGCGGGCCGGGCGATCAGCCGGACGTCCGGCCCGATGGGGGAAATGTCGTCGAAGGTCAGGCGGTGGATGCCGTCGATCGTCCGCACCCCGGCCGTGCCGAGCGCGGCGCGGCCGGAGCCGAGCAGCGCGGGCGCGAGGTAGGCGACCACGCGGTCGACCAGGCCCTCCCGCATGAACGCGCCGGCCAGCGTCGGCCCGCCCTCCAGGAACACGCTGACCACGTCGCGGGCGGCCAGCTCGCGCAGCAGGGCGTGGAGGTCGAGGCCGCCGCCGCGGCGGGGCACGCGCAGCAGGTCGGCCTTGAGGTCGGTGGCGGCGTCGTCGGCCACCGCGACGCAGGTGGGGGCCTCGTCGTCGAGCACGCGGGCGTCCGGCGGGGTGCGGCCCGCGGTGTCGACGACGACCCGCAGCGGCGGGCGCGCGGCCTGGACGGGACGGGCGGTGAGCCGGGGATCGTCGCACAGCACCGTGCCGATCCCCGCCATGATCGCGTCGGCGGCGGCCCGGCGGCGGTGGACGTCGGCCCGCGCCGCGGGCGAGGTGATCCACTGGCTGGTGCCGTCCTCGGCGGCCGACCGGCCGTCGAGCGTGGCGGCGAACTTCCAGGTGACGTGGGACCGGCCGAGGCGGGCGTAGGTCAGCCACTCCTCGTTGACCCGCTCAGCCGCCTCCGCCAGCACCCCCGTGGTCACCGCCACCCCGGCGGCCCGCAGCCGCGCGGCGCCGCCCGCCGCCTTCGGGTTGGGGTCGGTGACCGCGACCACCACGCGGGCGATCCCGGCCGCGAGCAGCGCCCGGCTGCACGGCCCGGTACGGCCGGTGTGGTCGCAGGGCTCCAGCGTGACGTACGCGGTGCCGCCCCTGGCCCGCTCGCCCGCCTGCGCCAGCGCCGCGACCTCGGCGTGCGGCCCGCCGGCGTACGCGTGGAACCCCTCGCCGGCCACCGCGCCGCCGGCGTCGACCACGACGCAGCCCACGACCGGGTTGGGGCTGGTGGTGCCGTGCCCGCGAGCGGCCAGCTCGACGGCCCGCGCCATGTGCGCAGGGTCGTCAACGAGGTTGTCAACAGGGTCGTTCACAAGGTCGTGGACAGGATCGTGAGCAGGGTCGTGTACAGCGTCGACCGCGGTGTCCTGCGCGGGCATCTCCACCCGGGTCTCCAACTCGCCGGCAGCTCCTCAGCCACGGCGGCCCCGGGGGACTCGCGTGATGCGCGGATGCATCACCACAGGCATCCGGCACGTACGCCGGACGCCTCGCGCGCTTCCTCCCATCCGGACTTTGACCGTCGGTCCCGGAATTTCACCGGGTCAACCGGCCGATGGCATCGGCCGGGTCGCGGACTTTCACCGCCGGTTCGGAGTTTCACCGACCCCGGAGCACGCTAGCTCTTCCGCTAACAGTGTGCCATGCCCGAAATGAGGCGTGCGACCACCCCCACGGTCACGTTCACGCGGCCGTCCGCAGGCGGTGGGCGCGCCGGGCCGCCGGGGAGTAGCGGACCTGCGCGGGGACCAGGCCGAGCCCGGTGTGCAAAGTGCGCAACGTGGCGGTGGCCCACAGGTCGCCGACGGGCGTGGCGGGCAGCCCGTACAGTCTCCTGGCCCAGCGCGGCAGCGTTGCGAACGACAGCAGCGTCAGCCACGGCAGGGCCGGCTTGAGCGGGGTCAGCAGGCGCGGGAGCGGGGCGTTGAGCGACAGCCGCAGCGGGTGGGCGGCCTCCGGGACGAACCGCAGCCCCGGACGCTCGGCGTCGATGTAGTCGCGCAGCTCGGCCACCGAACCGGGCACGTCGTCGCCCTTCAGCCCGACGACCTCGGCGGCCCGCCGCCACTCGGCCACGAACGCGTCCGCCTCGGCGTCCGACAGCCGCACCCCGGCCCGGCGGGCGACCGTCAGGTAGGAGTCGACCTCGCCGACGTGCACCCAGCGCAGGGCGTCGGGGTCGTCGAGGTGGAAGGTGACGCCGGTGTCGGGGTCGTACGCGGTGAGCGTGGCGTGGATCCTGCGGACCCGGCGGCCGGCCCGCTCGACCTCCTCGGTGGTGCCGTACGTGCGCACGCGGACGAACTCGGTGGTGCGGACGAACCGCGACCAGGCCTCGTTCGGATCCATGAGCGCGGAGTTCTGCAGCACGCCGCGCATCGCCCTGGGGTGGAGGCCCTGCATGAGCAGGGCGCGGATGCCACCGACCAGCAGGATGGGCTCGCCCATCACCCGCCACGTCACCGAGCGTGGCCCGAAGATGCCAAGGTCGCTCATAAGTGAGTATTTACCCTGCTGGGCGACTTTTCATGTCGTGGTGCGGGTAAGGCTCCGCCTCACGTCGCGGCCCTGGCCGCGGCGGCGCGCAGCTCGTCGACCGCGGCCACCGGGTCGGAGGCGCCGTAGACGGCGCTGCCGGCCACGAACACGTCGGCGCCCGCCTCGGCGCAGCGCCCGATGGTCTCGGCGTCGACTCCCCCGTCGACCTGGATCCAGACCGCCCCGCCGTGCCGCCGCACGAGCGCCCGCGCCCGGCGGATCTTCGGCAGCACGACGTCGAGGAACTTCTGCCCGCCGAACCCCGGCTCGACCGTCATCAGCAGCAGCATGTCGACCTCGCCGAGCAGGTCTTCGTACGGCTCGACGGGGGTGGCCGGGTTGAGCGCCAGACCGGCCCTGGCGCCCAGCGAGCGGATCTCGCGCAGCGTGCGGATCGGCGCCTTGGCCGCCTCGGCGTGGATGGTGACGCTGCCGGCCCCCGCCTCCGCGTAGGGCGGCGCCCAGCGGTCGGGGTCCTCGATCATGAGGTGGCAGTCGAGCGGCGTCGCGGTCGCCTTGCGCAACGCCTCGACGACGGGCAGCCCGAGCGTGAGGTTGGGGACGAAGTGGTAGTCCATGACGTCGACGTGCAGCCAGTCGGCATTGGGCACGGCGGCGGCCTCGTCGGCGAGCCTGGCGAAGTCGGCGGCGAGGATGCTGGGCGAGATCTGTACGGCCATGATTTCCCCAAGTCTAGTGAACCGCGCGCACCCGCCCCGCCCGGGACATGAGGCCGAGCCTGATGAACGTCAGCGGGGCGCCCAGCTGCACCCAGAGGGCCAACGCCGCGTACCCGGCGAACGTCACCGCACCGGTCCTGGGCAGCAGTTCGCGGGCGACGTACCAGATGAGCACGGCCACCGCCGTGCCGAGCAGCCAGCGGGCCGCGCGCCGGCCGGGCGGGCCGCCCGCGTCGAACCAGCCGGCCCGGTACATGATCGACGAGCCGGCCAGCGTGCCGAGCAGCGCGCCGGACATCGTGACGATCGTGTCGAGGCTCTCGGGCGCGATCCGGCCCGCCGCGCCCCACGACGCCGGCACGGACCAGGCCGCGTGCGCCGCGTTGGCCAGCGCGGCGGCGCCGATCAGCGCCCCGGAGAGCGCCGCCGAGGCCGCCAGCTGCGCCCACAGCTCCAGCCGCCGCCACCACGCCGCCAGCGGGCGTTCGAGCTTCAGGACGAGCAGCAACGACGCCACCCCGAGCAGCACCCCGCCGACGACGTCGGAGACGAAGTGCACCCCCAGGTAGACGCGGCTCAGGCAGACCAGCGCGGCCAGCGCGCCCGCCGTCCACCACGCCCAGGCGTGCCCGGCCGCGACGGCCAGCCGGCCGAGCCCCACCACGCCGTTCTGCGCGTGCCCGGACGGCATCCCGAAGGACCCCTCGATCGACAGCGGCCGCACCGCACCGTCGATCCAGTACGGCCTCGGCTGGTGGAGGGCCAGCTTGGCGATCACGTTCGTGGCGGCCGCGACCAGCACCGTGAGCCCCAGCCGCAGGCCGAGTCGCGGGTCGACACACCAGTAGAGGACGGGCAGAACGAGCAGGAAGAACGTGTCCGTGCCGAACACCGACACGAACTCCATCAGCGGCCCCATCCACCCCGGCCCCCGCTGAAGCCAGACGATCGGCGCCAGCTCGGCTCGATGGAGGTCGTCCAGGAAGTCCACGCCAACGATGGGACCACATGCACCCCGAAAGCGGGAATTCACCCGGATTTCCCGTGTCGCCACACCCGCCGGCTGCCCCTCGCCGTCCCGCCGCTCCGGGTTTGCGCCGCGCCCCCGGCCCGCGCCGCCCACCACCCCGTCGGACTCGGCCGGTTCCGCGGAGGGGGTCAGGGGCGTTTGCGGAGGAGGGACAGGAACATGGCGTCGGTGCCGTGGCGATGGGGCCAGAACTGGGCGTGCGGGCCGTCGCCCAGCCCCTCCACCTCGGGCAGGAAGCCGCGGGCGTCGAGCTGTTCGACGTCGCCCCGCCGCCGGGTCACGTCGCCGACCACGACGCGGGTCTCGGCCAGGTGGGGCGAGCAGGTGACGTACGCCACGACGCCGCCGGGACGCGCCGCGTCGAGCGCGGTGCCGAGCAGCCGCCGCTGGAGCCGGCCCAGCTCCGCGATCGCGGCCGGGTCGCGCCGCCACCGGGCCTCGGGCCGCCGCCGCAACGCCCCCAGGCCCGTGCAGGGCGCGTCGAGCATGACCCGGTCGAACGTCTCCGGCCGCCAGGCGGGCTCCGTGCCGTCGGCCGTCACCACACCCGCGTGCCGGGTGGTCTGCCAGGCCAGCCGCGCCCGGTGGAACTGCACGTCGGCGGCCAGCAGCCGGGCCCCGCCCGGGAACCCGGACGGATCACCGTGGACGGCCACGGCGTCCAGCAGCCCCGCCTTGCCGCCCGGCCCGGCGCACATGTCGAGCCACAGTTCGTCCTCCGGCCGCCGTTCGACCGGCACGCGGGTCAGGGCGAGCGCCACGAGCTGGCTGGCCTCGTCCTGTACGGCGGCGCGGGTGCCGGCCACCGCCTCGATCCGCCCGGGGTCGCCCTCGGGCAGGTAGGCGGCGTACGGGGAGTAGCGGCCCGGCGTGGCGCCGGCCTCCTCCAGCTCCTTCACCGAGCTGCGCCCCGGCCGGGCGACCAGGGTCACCAGCGGGCGGGCGTTGTCGGCGGCGAGCAGGTCGGGCAGGTCGGCGTCGGAGCCGAGCGCGTCGCGGAAGGCCGAGACGATCCACCGGGGATGGCTATGGGCGACCGCGAGGTGGCCGACCGGGTCGTCGGCCGGGTCGGGGGCGACGATGGACAGCCATTCCTCGACCGTCCTGGACGCGATCTTGCGCAGGACGGCGTTGGCGAACTTGGCCGCGCCGGGGCCGACGCGCAGGCGTACGAGGTCGACGGTGGTGCCGACGGCGGCGTGCGGCGGGACGCGCATGCGCAGCAGCTGGTGGGCGCCGAGGCGCAGGGCGTCGCGTACGTCGGGGTCGGGCGCGCGGTCGCCGCACACCTCGATGATCGCGTCGTACGTGCCGAGCCCGCGCAGCGTCCCGTAGGCGAGCTCGGTCGCCAGCGCCGCGTCCCGCCCCCTGATCCCCCGCTCCCGCAGCAGGCGCGGCAGCAGCAGGTTGGCGTACGCGTCCCGCTCGTCGACCGCCCGCATGACATCGAAGGCGGTGTTGCGCGCCGGATCCCGCGGCACCCTCCGCGCCCCCTGCGACCGCCCGCCGCGGTCGCCGCCGCCCCCGGTCCCCCGGTCCCCCTTGGCTCTCATGCCGTGAGAATTCCCCGATCGGGTCACTCGAAAGTCTCTTTATCCTCGGGCCGGACCCCGCGGGCCCATTCGACGGCGCTCATCAGCCGCTTGCCCTGCGGCTGCACCTCGCTCAGGAGCACGGCGTCGGTGGCCGTGCCGACCAGCACCTCGGTCCTGGTGGCGGCGACCTCGCCGGGCGCCAGCCGCCGGCCGGGCTCGGGCCGCACGGGGCCGAGCTTGACGCGCTGGCCCCGGAACACGCTCCACGCCCCCGGATTGGGCGTGCAGGCGCGGACCAGCCGGTCGACGTGCATGGCGGGCCTGGCCCAGCCGACCCGGGCGTCGGCGACGTTGACCTTGGGGGCGATGGTCACGCCGTCGGCGGGCTGGGGCCGGGCCTCCAGGGCGCCGTCCTCGACGCCGTCGAGGGTGGCGGCGAGCAGCCCGGCCCCGGAGACCGACAGCCGCTCCAGGAGCGTGCCGCTGGTGTCGGTGGCGCGGATCTGCTCGGTGACGACGCCGTAGACGGGCCCGGCATCGAGCTCCTTGACGATCTGGAACGTGGTCGCGCCGGTGATCTCGTCACCGTGGAGGATCGCGTGCTGGACCGGCGCCGCGCCGCGCCAGGCGGGCAGGATCGAGAAGTGCAGGTTGATCCACCCGTGGCGGGGCACGTCGAGCGCGGACTGCGGCAGCAGCGCGCCGTAGGCCACCACCGGGCAGCAGTCGGGCTCCAGCGCGCGCAGCCGGTCGAGGAAGAGCGGGTCGCCGGCCTTCTGCGGGCGCAGCACCTCGATGCCGGTCTCCTCGGCGAGCGCCGCCACCGGCGAGGGGTGGACCTTGCGCCCGCGCCCGGACTGGGCGTCGGGCCGGGTGACGACCGCGACGACGTCGTGCCGGGGAGAGTCGATCAGGGTGCGCAGGGACGGCAGCGCCGTCTCAGGTGTGCCCGCGAAGACCAGACGCATGCTCTCAGAGCGCCTTTCCGCCGGTCGCGTGCGGCGAGTATTTGACGACCGGCGCCGCCAGGCCGCTCCACTCGGCCTCGCGGACCGCCTTCATGGCCAGCTTGCGCTGCTTGGCGTCCATGCGGTCGATGAACAGGATGCCGTCGAGGTGGTCGGTCTCGTGCTGGAAGCAGCGGGCCATCAGGTCGGTGCCCTCCAGCGTGACCGGCTCGCCGTACATGTTGTAGCCCTTGGCGACGGCGCGCACCGCCCGCGGGGTCGGGAACGCCAGCCCGGGGAAGGACAGGCAGCCCTCCTCGCCCTCCTCGTCGAGCTCCGCCGACAGGTCGAGATCGGGATTGATCAGGTGGCCGAGCTGCTCGTCGACGTAGTAGGTGAACACCCGCAGGCCGACGCCGATCTGCGGGGCGGCCAGGCCGGCGCCCGGAGCGTCCATCATGGTGTCGGTGAGGTCTTTGACGAGCTTCCTGAGCTCCTTGTCGAAGTCGACGACCGGGGCCGCCGGGGTGCGCAGCACCGGGTCTCCGAACAGCCGGATCGACTGGATCGCCAAGGGGTCACTCCGTTTCTCACAACGTGGGGATCAGCTCAGTTTAATGTGCCTGAGCGAGCGCGCCTTCATCGCGGCCTTGCGGGCGGCCTTGGCCACGGCGGGGTCGTCGTGGGAGGCGGCCAGCAGGTCGAGGACGGCGATCGTGTCGGGGTGGCCGACCGCGGGCATCTCGCCGATGAGCTTGATCAGTTCTTCGCCGGGCTCGGGGGTGTCGATGCGGCCCGCGGCGGCGCCGGACAGGTGCATCAGGGCGGCCAGCGAGTCGACCGCGATCCAGATGTGGTCGTCGGGACCGAGCGGCGGGGCCTCCAGATCGCGGATGTGCAGCCAGGAGGCGGCGTAGCGGCGTGTGAGGGGGTGGCCGAGCGCCTCCCGCACCGGTGCCTCCGCCTCGGGGCCGAGCTCCTCCAGGATCGCGCCGACGGCGCCGCGCTGCCCCGCCGTGCCGGACGCGGCGATCTCGATCAGGTCGCGGGCGGCCGACTCGGGCGGGCGGCGCTCCAGCCAGCCGGCCACCGCGCTCTGCGTGGCCGACCCCCTGACCAGCGCCTCGACCAGCTCGGCCGCCGACAGGTCGGCGAACACCTCCACCTCCTCGGTGGTGGGCGCGTCGTGGCCCTCGCGCAGCAGGTCGCGCCGGACGGCCCAGACGCCGAGCGGGGTCAGCGCGGTGCGGCCCGCCGCGGTCTGCTCGACCAGCCCGCAGTACGTCAGCAGCGCCAGCGCCTCCAGCAGCTCCGCGGGCAGCGCGGCGGCGACCTTGCGCATCTCGACCGGGCCGGGCGCGCAGGCGACCTCGTGGGACTGGAGTATGCCGCGGGCGAGGTTGGCGGTGGCCACGCCCGAGCGCACGGAGTAGATCGTGGCCAGCATCTCGGCCAGGTGGCCGTCGACCACGGTGGAGCCGGTCAGGCCCTCGTCGGCGCGGTCGAGGACGTCCATCACCACGCCGTCCCAGAACTCCAGGGTGGCCTCGACCGTGAGCCGCTCCGGCAGCGGGCCGCGCGCCGCGCGGCCGCCGGCGATCTGCAGCAGCCCGGTGTTGACCGCCACGATCCAGACCAGGCGGAGCCGGCTCGCGGGCAGGCCCAGCTCGGCGGCCGCGGCGGCGGCGTCGGCCGGGCCGAGGTGCCCGTCGGGGCCGACCTGGCGGTTGCCCGTCCAGGACGTGAGGCGCGTGGCGTCGGCCACGAGCGGCACCGCGGGCACGGTCGCGGCCAGCTCGGCGTCGGGCGCGAGCAGGACCGGCGGGAAGGTCAGCGCCTCGTGCTCCTCCGCGGGCGCCTCCTCGGCCTGCCGTGGGGGCACGACGGCCTGCTCATCGATCAGCCTGCGCAGCTCGCCGAGGTCGAAGACGTTGTTGGCCACTCACGAAACTTACTGCACACCGGTCACAGGGGCGTACTCAACGGATGGCTCGGGAGCGGGCCTTGAAGGCGGCCTTGCGGGCCGCCTTGGCGACCGTGCCGTCGGGGATGGAGCGGCCGAGCAGTTCGAGAACGTCGACGACGTCGGGGTGGTCGACCCGCCACATCTCCTCGATCAGGTGGGCGGGCGGGCCGGAGGCGGCCATGTTCTCGGCGAAGATCTCCGGGTCCTCCTCGGCGGCGGGCAGCGCCAGGGCGAGCATGTCGACGCTGACCCAGAGCAGCTCCTCCTGGGTGAGCTGCGGCGCCGGCAGCCCCCTGGCCGCCAGCCAGTGGATCATGTGGGGGCGCAGCTCCTGGTCGTCGAGGTAGTGGCGGATCTGGGGCTCGGCCGCGGCGTCGAGCCGGTCGACGATGGTGATCGCGATGCCGCGGGCCACGGCGGGCGCGCCGGCGGCCGCGGCCAGCAGCTCGCCGGCGGCGGCGCCGGGCGCGCGGCCGTGGAGCCAGCGGTTGATGTCGTCTTCGGCGAGCTCGGCCGGCACGCCTTCGAGCAGCCCCTCGATGAGGCCGTGCGCGTCGGCCTCGGCCAGGTCGGGGGCCTGCGGGGCGTCGAGGCCGAGCGACAGGTAGTGCTCGCGCAGCGCCCAGACGGCCAGGGGCGTGAGCTCGGCGTCGTCGCCCTCGACGCGGAGCAGGCCGTGCCAGGCCAGCCGGTCGAGCACGGCCGCCAGGTCGGCCTCGGTGGCGCCGGCGAGGTCGTCGAGGTAGTCGCCGATCACCGTGACCGGCACCTTGACCTGCAGCCGGTAGAGCATGTCGAACAGGTCGTAGAGCCCCTCGTCGAGCTCGGCCGAGCCGGTGACCGCGCCCTGGGTGTCGTGGCCGAGGACGCGGTCGACGGCCTGCGCCCACTCCCGCAGCGGGTCGTCCTGGCCGGGGAGCGGCTGCTCGGCCAGCATTGGCACGGTCCGCAGCGCGGCGCGGAGGTCGTCGGGCGCGGCCAGCCGGGCGGCCGGCAGCGGGGTGCAGCCCGGACAGTCGCACGGCGCCTCGCCGAGGTCGGCGCCCAGGTCGGGCAGCTCGCCGGACGGGATCGCGATCGACTGTTCGAGCGACTCGGGGCCGATCGAGCTGAACAGGCTCTTGGCCATGCCGAAGTTGGCCGGGTCGGCGAGGGCGTCGGACATGCGCGGCGCGATGTCGTCGAGCCGCTCGCGCATGCGCGCCGCCCGCTCCTCCGGCACCACGCCCGCCTCGCGGAGGTAGCGGACCAGGGTGCGGGCGGCGGCGACGGTCTCCGGCGCGCTCTCCGGTGGCGC
>DASUCK010000342.1:0-10060 GCA_036276095.1 Nonomuraea sp.
CATCCAGCCATCAAGGTCTACGCTGTGGTCCGCGGCCACCGCACGATTTTTGGTTGTCTTCACAAACTCCGAATGATCACGCGGTGGCCGTCGCTATGTGACCCCAACGCCTCAAGATCGCGAAGTGTCACTGGAGTACTAGTCGAGCATGATCTGCAACACGGCGGCCGCACCGTCTACACCGGGCTCCACCTCGACGCCGCCACCCACTACGTGTGGACCCGCGGAACGCCCCCGCCCACCGCTCTGCCCGCGCTCGAGGACATCACCTTCATCACCGGCGTGTGCCTGGGCAGCGCTACCGCAGTGATGGGCATCACCGCCACCGGCCACCGCGTGCCGATCATCGGCAGCCGCGGCCTGGGCATCGCCGAGGACATCATTGCCCTGGAACACGACCCGCGGCCCACCCTGTCCGAAGTCGATAGCGTGCTGCGGCTGATCCCCCTGTGCGCCGCCGTGGCCCGCCGCATTCCTCCTGCGGTTCCCGTCACGCTCCGCCTGGACTCGCCCTACCTGAGCTACCCGCTGAAAGGGCTCGCGGCCGCGTACGCCGGGCACCTGCCGGTGCACCTGCTGGCCTCCTGGTTCGACATCGCCGTGGCCCGTCATCACCGCGTCACCCGCCGCCAGATCGCCGTCGCGCACGAGGCCCTGGCCGGCAGCCGTCCCGTCCGGATCCACGTGGTGCCTGAGCTCTGGCGTGTGGGGTTGTTCCTGCGGCGGGAGCTGGCCGGCGGCAGGTTGCCAAGCTTCGACCACCTCCTGGACGTGGCCGGCCGCAGCGACCGGTTGTGGCAGCAACTGATCGACATCGCCCGCCCCAGCAGCCCGCTTGAGCTCGGCTATCTCACCTACGTGGCCTCCTGGGCGCGGGCCGCCTGGCCAACCTCGGGCCGCAGGCGGCTGCTGGTCCAGGTCGACGACCCTCGTGAGTGGCGCATCATGGCCCGGGTCCGCCAGCTGGCGCCGCTCCTGCGCGACAGCGCCGGCGAGCCGGTCGACGTTGCGGCGGTGGCGCTGTACCCGCTCAGCCGCTTCTGGGTCCAGCCGCCCGGCGGTCCTGCCCGCCCCGATGCCCACCGCGCCGACCCCGGCCATCTCGCCCTGCGCGATGGGCGGTGTACCCCTCTCCTCACCCTGGCCGCCGACCTGCGCCCCACCCCCGCGAGCCACCCATGAGCGCAGCTGCGGTGATGCCGTCCTGCCCGCAGGTCACGGCCGGCCAGGCCGGGCGTGCCTGGTCATCTCGGCCATCGGCTGGGCGCTGCATCCACCACCAGCCGATTCACCTTCCGCAACGGGCACGCACCATCGGTCGACGAGATCACCGGCCCCGACAAAGAACTGCAGACCCCTGCCCTCCATTCGCCATGACCTTCACCGACGCAGAAACTGGCCAGCCCGTGCCGGCCAGCCACGACACCCCGCAACCGGACGACGCGAAGGACTGACACATGAACACCGCCACCGCCACGATCCGTTATCCCTTGCCGCCTGCCGACAGGCTGCGGCTGGAGAAGAGTTCGAGGCAATGGCCGGCCCATGACCCGTGTCCAGTTGTCGGACCGGCAAGGCGCGTGGCTGGTCCGATGGTGACCCAGCGCTCAAGGCTGAAGGTGTCGCGTCCTGCACTGCCTTTCAGGGCCCGAACCCTGTCGGGCAGCCAGCTGGCCTGATCTCGATCCGCTGGATTCGGCCGACATGAGGCCGGTTGCCGCAAGCGACCCTGACCCACGACGGGAGGAGTGCTCCGAGTAGACCCTCTGCCTCGCAACGCGAGGCGAACACCATGCCGCGCCCGGCCGCTGTTGCCCTGGCTCCTCATTGGTTTCGCCGCCTGACAGGAGCTGAGCAATGACGTGTGGCGTGGCCCTTTACTGCTTGGGCTGCCCCGCCCCAGCAGGGTTTGTCATGGCCTTGATCAGCTTGGTTGGAGGACACGATAGCAGGCCGCACTCCCGCGATTCCAGCATGCCCCAATGATGGGGAGTCACCATGGCCGGCACCGGCCAGGCCGCCGTCCCTCGCCGCTCGCAGCCTTCCGCCCGAGGGCCACATCGTCGCGCCCGCAGCCAGCCTGTGGCACGAGGCTGCGCATTACGTCGTGGGCGACAGCGACCGTCGCGCCGACTGGCAGCGCAGGGCCCTACGCTTCGCCTGGCAACTCCTCAAACGCTCCACCCGTGACATGGTCACCAGTCCCAAGCGAGGCGCCACCTGGGCGATTCTGGCGGCTGAGCTCGGCACGTCCCGGCGGACGGTTGCCTCCCTATTTGCCTGGTTCATCGCTCACGGATTGCTCCACCGCCTGCGCCCCGGCACCACCGTGCGGTTCAGACCGGGGACACTGGCCGGCCTGATCGATGACGGCCGAGGCAACGAAGCAGCGCTCTACCAGATGATCATCCCGCTGCAGATCCTTGATCAGGGAACCCTCGACAACGACCTCCTTCCCACCGACGAGGTGCCCTGGCCATGCGCGACAGTTCTTCCCCCCGCTGCCGCTCCCGCCCGCCGATCTCCCACCGGACATGAAAGAGATCAGCCTGTGGATGGATCTTGCACCCCCAACCCCTCACCCCCACCTGTAGGAGAGAATCATCCCCTCCCCCCGCGCGCGAGGCGCCCGTACGATGCCGCGTCACTCGTGGCGCTGTGGCCGGCCTCCGTCACGCCGCGCACCAAGACCGAACGACTGCGAGCATGTGAGCGACTGCGGCAAGAGCTGCCAATTCTGGCCCGGATATCGGCCCGGCACCTGCGCTCATTACTGAGGCAGGCAATGGTGCTGGGCGCGACGATCAACGACATCCGACATGCGCTCGATGTCCGGCCAGACGACGCCGCCTGGACCTTCACCCAGCCGCCGCGGTGGGTGCCCGGCTGGCTTCGGCAGCGCTTGTCGGCGTGGATCGGCCCCGATGGGTATCTCCTCGCGCCCTGGCCATCGCAGCAGCGGGCGGCCGCGCTCGCCGCCGCCCGCGCTGAGCATGCAGCGTTGCCATGGACAGCACGAGTACCAGCCGATGCTCCGCTGCGCGAGGCGATACGGCGGGCCGCAGCGCGGGGGGCAGCGCGGGCCCGGACCTTAATGCGGGAGCGACACCTGTCGATGACTGACCGGCTCACGCCGCCGACGTCCGTTGTCAGAATGTGAGCTAGTGTCATCCGCCTGAAAGGTTCGCCAGGTGTTTCTCACGCTGGCACGCAAGTCGGCGGCGGATTGGGCGACGCACGCCCCGCTCCCTACTGCGCGCTGTTAGGCTCGCCGAGTCGAAGCGGACGGGGGGCACGTGTGACGAAGGGGGCGCAAGAGGTTGAGGTGAAGTACCGCGTCGCCGACCTTGAAGCGTTGGAGGCCGCGCTGGCGCGCCTGGGTACCGTCCTGTCTCCTCCCTTGTGGCAGGACGATCAGGCGTATGTCGAGCCCGGGTGGGCGTACGGGCAGAGCAAGATCGGGGTGGCGTTCGCGCGGTTGCGTACTCAGGATGGCCGTCACCTGTTCACGGTGAAGAAGCCTGTGGCGAATGAGCAGGCGTGCCTGGAGCACGAGAGCGAGGTCACCGACCGGGAGCAGATGCACCACGCCCTGCTCCTGATGGGGTTCCAGCCCACGGTGCGGATCGTGAAGGTGCGCCGCTGGTGCACGCTCGGCGAGATGACGGTGTGCCTGGACGAGGTTGAGCACGCCGGCGTGTTCATGGAAATCGAGCGGACCGTGACCGGTGACAGCTCGGGTGCTGCGGTGCAGGCCGAGTTGGACGCCTGGGCACGCTCGCTGGGGGTGGAGCTGGAGCGCACCAGCGACACCTACGACTCGCTGGTGCGCGCCGCGCTCGCCCCGGCCTGATCAGAACAGGCCGAGACGTTCCGGGCCCGCCGGGCTGACGCATGCGAGGCGGGCCGCTTCCAGGTTGAGGTGGAGCTCGACCGCGGCGTGATCGGTCAGCCCCTGCTCGCGGGTCTCGTGCAGGTAGGCAGAGTGCCGCAGACGGCCAGCCAGCGCCGGGCCGACGTGGACGTAGTCGTAGCGGTAGCCGTCGCCGGTCCGGCCGATCCAGCTGTAGGGCTGGCTGCCGGGCGCGCACAGGGCGTGCGCGTCGTGCAAACCTTCCGCGGTCAGGGTGTCGAGCAGGGCGAACTCGAACGGCAGGAACCCCGGGTGCAGCGGCCGGTGGTCGGAGGCGATGACGTTGTAGTCGCCGCCGATCACCAGATGGTCCCGCTCCCCAGGGTGGAGCTGCTCGACGGTTTTGAGCAGGCTCGTGATGAACTGCTCCTTGCGGGCGGTCTTGTCCGCCGACCGGTCACGGCTGGGCACGTACACGCTCACCCACCACGTGCGCGGGCTGGTGTCGAGGGCGGCGGCGGCCACCCGGCCAGGGATGCTCACCTGGTCGAACACGTCGGGCTCGTGCGCGGTGGCGGGGATGCGGGTGACCAGCGCGGCGCCGCGGTCGCCGTCGTCGGGGGTGTTGACGACGGCGTACCCGGCGCGGCGGTACTGCTCCAGCAGGTGGGCCGTGCCGGGCCCGGCGCTGGTCTCGGTGAGCAGGATGACGTCGTCGTCCCGCCCGGCCAGCCAGCGCAGCAGCATGCCGGCCCGGTCCAGCCCGGCGGCGCCGATGTTGACCGTCACGGCCCTGAGCATGAGACCCTCCTACAATCTGTCGTGCGCGTGGTCGATCTGGTGGAGCAGCGCGGCTGCCACCTGGCCGGGATCAAGCCCGCGGCAGTCGATGCGGGCCTGTGGCCAGCCGCGCCCGGCCAGGAACCGGAAAGCGTCTTCGTACAGCGTTAGTTCCTGCTCCGGGGAGCCTTGCCGCTCCAGCCGGGACAGCACCGTCCGCTGCCGTAGCCGCCGCGCGAGCTCGTCGGCGGTGTGCCGCAGGTAGCAGGATAGGGACGGGACGAGCACGTGGGCGTTGTATTGCCACACCTCCTCCAACTCCAGCCCGTCGAGCCGCTGGAGGACCAGCGACGATTGCACGTACCGGTCGCTGATGACCACCAGCCCGTCCTCCAGCGCCGGGATGATCTCGGTGTCGATGTGCAGGCACCGGTCGGCGGCCACGGCCAGGGCGAGCGCCCGCCCGGTCAACGCGGACTCGCCGGCGCGGACCAGCCGCCCCAGCGGCGTGCCGGACGGTTCGCTCGTCACCCGCACCCGGGCGCCGGCCGCGCCGAGCAGGTCGGCCAGCCGCGCCGTGGTGGTGGTCTTACCGACGCCGTTGGGGCCCTCGACCACGATGAACAGGCCGTCCCTCACCGGCGGCCTGGTCATCGGCGCGGGCCAATCTGAAGGAGCGGCCTGCCGTCATGCTCGACGACGGGGCACTGCTCGGCGTCCACGTCGCCGACCCGGCCACCTTGGGAGATGACGGCGGCCGGGCACCCCTTCCCGCAGGAGGCGTTCATCGAGCAGCTGCCGCACGTCGGGTTGGCGCCCATGCGGAGCTTGCCGGCCAGGTCGTAGCCGTCCAACGCGTCCGCCACCTCCTGGTGGAGGATGTTGCCGACCAGGAAGTCGCTGTCGGGATGCTGCGATTGAGGGGTGCGGGCGGCGAACACCAGGTACGGGCACACCGCGACCAGGCCGTCGGCGAACACGTAGATGAGCTTGCCGGCGTCGCACCCGGACAGCGGCTTGCCGGTGTTGGGGAAGCGGATGTGCACGACGTCGATGCCGCGCTGCCGGAAGTTGTTGGTGACGTCGGCAATGGCGCGCATCTTGGCCTCGGGCGCCGCCATCCGGCCGGCGCTCCTGACGCCACGGCCGAACAGTGACAGCGGGTTCATCAGCACGTACTGTGCACCGACCTCGACGGCAAACTCGCACAGCGCGGCGAACTCCTCGACGTTGGTGAGCGTGTTCGGGGTGGACAGCAGCCCTTGCAGCAGCCCGGCCTGCGCGAAGGCGCGCGTGGTGGCCACGGTGGTGTCGAAGGAGGCGGTGTCGCCGCGGAACTTGCCGTGAGACTCGCGCCGGAACCCGTCGAAGGACACGTTGATGTGCACGCTCCCGAGCCTGGCGAGCTCGGCGATCTGCTCGGGGCTGGTCTGGGTGGCGTTGGTGCAGATGCCGACCGGCATGCCGCGCTCGGCGGCGGCCCAGCAGATGTCCATGATGTCGGGGTGGACGAACGGCTCGCCCCCGGTCAGGGTGAGCCGTTCGACGCGGGCGCGTTGGAGCCGGGGCAGGACCGTGCCGATGATGTCGTCGGCGGGCATGTGCTCGCCCCAGTTGCCGGAGAAGACGAAACAGTGGGCGCAGTGAAGGTTGCACCGTTCGGTGATCTGGACCAGCGCCTTGCGGCTGCCGTCCTCCACGCTGGTGCGGAAATAGCAGGAGCTGGCGTGGGTGTCGATGATGAGGCGTTTCACGATGGATCTCCTCCTCCTGTAGAGGATGGTGGGCACCGGACGGCGGCTGTGCCGTCGGCTCTGTCGCGGCCTCTACGGTCAGCATGGGCCTCTCAGCACGGGATGGTGAGTGGTAGCGCAGGCCGGGAGCCGCGGAGTCGTCGGAATGGGCGGTCCCCGGCCTGCGCGGGTGCGGTGCGGCGGCGATGGTTCGAGCGGGCCGCACCACAGCGGGAGGCGTGGCAGACGCAGCGCCGCGCCGACGCTGCTCCGTGAGGTGCTGCCTGCCTGGTCACGGCTGCCACGCCCCGTTTCGTGGGTCAGCAGCCCCCGCAGGTACCGGGCAGGTACCTGTCCACCAGGTGCTCCAACCAGAGGAGGCCCCCCTTGACCCGGCAGGCATACAGCTGGCGCTTGCCGTTGAGGGCGGAGCGGGCATCATGCATGTGGGCCAGGGCGGACAGGGCCGCGAGCCCCGCGACGCCCTGGCGTGGTGCCCGATTCCAGACGGGCAGCTCGGCCAGCAGCTGCTCGGCCTCCTCGGGGTGATGCCCTTCGGCGACGAGCAGCGGGGCGAGCAGCGCGAGATCCGCCCAGTCCGCGGCGCGGGCCGCCCGCGACCAGCCCGTCACGTAGATCAGCCCGCCGTTGATGAGCAGGTGATCGGGGGTGAGGTTGCAGTGCTGGAGGGTGTCGCCCGCCACAGGCCGGGTCGAAACCGCGCAATGCCGCCACGAACAGGGTGTGGCCGGCCAGGTCGTCGGAGTCGGCCAGCATCCCGCGTGCCACGCTGGTCATGCCGCTCAGCTGCTCTGTGGCCAGCTGGCGGGCGCCGTCCGGGCACGGGGACAGCAGCCGGCCGAGCTCTTCGACGGCGCCCAGAACGGCGTCGAGGTCCGGGGAACCGGGCCGCAGGTCGGCGTGCCGAGTCTTGTCGTTGATCAGCTCCCATGCGGTCACCAGGTGCTGGGCGATGGTGCGGTGCCACATCAGTCGCGGCACCGGCGCGGCCACCGGGAACGTCTGGCCGGCCCACACTTCTCGCTGGTGCAGGGACGCGGCCGGGCTCGTCAACGGGGTGACCTTGACGAACAGGTCGCGGTCACCGTACAGGCGAGCGGCAAAGCCGGGCCGATCTCTGGATACGCTCTCGGCCTTGCGGATGTCGCCGATCCGGTTCTGGATGCCGTCCCGGACCAGCGTGGGGAGCGTCTCCCATTCCAGGTGGTCGTTCACGGAAATCTCCTTGGGGATCATGTGGGGGGAGCAGGAGTGGGGTGGCCAGGAGGAGAACCCCGGCGGTCGCGATCGCGGTCCGGGGATCGGTGACGGCGGCCAGCAATCCCCAGACCGCGGTCAGGGCCGCGATGGAGGCGTTACCGCTGACCGACCAGGCGGTCAGCGTGCGGGCGACGCGGTCGGAGGGAATGTGGTGGAGCCGGTAGGTGGACAGCAGCGGGTTGAACAGGCCGCAGCAGAACACCAGCCCGAACTGGACGGCGATGACCAGCACGATCCCGGGAACGCCGGGCTGGACGAACGCGAGCCCGATCGGCCAGCACGCCCGCGCCGCTCCCGCAACGAGGATCAGCTTGTGCAGCCCGTACCGTGCCGCGAGCCGGCGAGCCAGCCGCGCCCCGACCAGCCCGCCGACACAGGGCAGCGCGAAGACCAGCCCGTACTGCCAGGGCGCGAAGCCGAGCTCGTCCAGCAGGAGCACGACCAACAGCGGTTCGGTCGCCATGAGCAGCCCGTTGAACAGGATGGTGTTGGCGAACAGTTGGCGCAGCGCCCGGTGGGTCAGGATGCTGCGCCATCCGTCGACCAGTTCGCCGGCGCGTGTCCGCGCCGCACTGTCTCGCACGGGGCGGGGGTCGCGGCCGCCGATCGCGTGTATGCCCAGGGCTGACAGCAGGTAGCTGACGGCGTCGGCGATCACTGTTGCCGTCGGCCCGAACACGCCGATCGCCATCCCGCCTAACGGCGGCCCGGCCACGGTCGCCGTCCATGTCGTGGACTCCAGGCGGCTGTTGGCCACCAGCAGATCCTGCGGCGGCAGAAGCGCTTTCAGATACGCGCCACTGGCCGCGTTGAAGGCGATCCGGGCTGCGGCCACGATCATGGAGACGACGAGCAGGTGGGTGAAGGTGAGCCAGCCGAGCGCGGCCGCGGCGGGGATGCTCATCAGCGCGCCGAACCGGGCCAGGTCCATCGCGATCATCACCGGCCGCTTGCGGTGGTACTCCGCCCACGGTCCGAGCGGCACCGCGAGCACGGCTCCGACCGCCAGCCCCACGGCCGACAGCGCCGACACCTGCGCCGGCCCGGCGTGCAACGCCAGGACCGCGATCAGGGGGAGCGCTCCGAATCTCAGGCTTGTGCCGTAGGTGCTGACCGCGTGCGACGCCCACAACCATCCGAAGCGCCGCCCGAGCGCCCGTCTGCCCGCCATAAGTCGTTGTCTCCTTGGGAGTGAGGGGATGCTGTCTGCCGTCTGCACCGGTGCTGCGACGCCAGCCCGTGGAAGATCGCGGCGGCGTGCGCGTACGTGCCGCGGCCGGTCTCCTGATAGCCGCCGCCTGCACGCTTCAGGACGAAGTACTGGCCTCCCTCGGCGGCCAGTTCGTAGGCGCCGCAGCAGGAGGTGGAGGCGATGCGCAGCCGGTTGGCGCGCGGGGTGAACGGCTCCCACGTGCAGGAGTCGGCGTCGTCCATGGGTGTCGGGTCACTCGCGTCGTTCATGGGTGTTCCGCCCTGTGGGGCGTAGATGACGGGGGAAGGCCGGGGGACGCCACAGGAGAAGGACGGCCCCCGGCCTGCATCGCCCCCTTGCCCAGGGCCGGAGTTCCCTGTAGGGGGCGGCGCTGCGGGCCGGGGCGAATGCGGGGTTCGGCGGCCCGCAGCAGCGGTGGTACTCGTGAGGTGTTCGTGGCCAGGCCGCCCCCGGGCCGGCACCCATGAGCGGAAGGGGACGGCCGGGCCGTTGGCGCCTCGCCACCCACGACAGCGACGTCCAGTCTGGCGTGGGCGGCGAGGCAGTGCGCGACCGGTGAACAGATCAGGGAGGCCCACCGGTCGCGCCGGGGCGTGGCCGAGCGCTCCCCGACGAGGGGGCCTGCCGTGCTCGGCCACGCCACGCCTTTCATCCCGAGCCGCCCCGACGCGGCGCGGGAGAAACCGCCTCAGGGACAAGCGCCGGCGCCTGCACGGGGGAGGTGGGGGTGGACGTCCACAGGTCGACGAGGCGCTCGTTGATACGTTGCAGCAGTTCGTCCGGGAAGGCCGCCTCCACGACCAGGCCGCCAGGCGGGCACTTACCCGCGAAGAACGCGACGAGGCCGCGCTGGTGGCGGGAGTACATCAGCAGCCAGTTCGGCATGCGTGGCTGCCACTGGCGGACGAACGCCGCGCCGGCGGCGTCGGCCGCGGCGTCAGCGTGACGGGAATACATCAGGGATCTCCACTCGAAAGCAGGTGGGTCCTACAGGGGAGCCGGCCACCGGCGAGTCATCCAGTAGGTCAGACCGACAACTCATGGGTTGTCTCCGATGGTGAGGATGAGGAGCGTCTGGCCGCTCGGCAGCGCGACGCTCGTGCGGATGTGCAGCCCGGCCAGGTGGATGAGCCGCTGGTGGTCCTCGCGGGTGCGGACCTGCCCGCCCGCGAACAGGGACAGCATCCGCATATCGGTGCT
>DASUCK010000343.1:0-28163 GCA_036276095.1 Nonomuraea sp.
CCGGGCTGGAAGTCGGCGCCGCCCGGCTGGCGGATGGCCTTGAAGAAGCCGAAGGCGTCCCGGCCGAGCTGCCCGTCGAGGGCGTTCTTGGCGGTGGTCAGGGCGTTGTTCGCGGTGGTGACGGCCGTGCCGGCGGTGCCGACGGGGTCGCCGAGCCGCTCCTTGACGTACCGGTCGATGTCGGAGGCGGTGGCGCCGCTGTTGTCCAGCTTGCACTGGTACGCGGCGGCGATGGCGGCGTCGAGCAGGCCGTTGACCGTGGTGGAGGCGCTCTGAAGGGCGGTGGCGGCGGTGTCGAGGGCCGTGGCGCAGGCGTCGAGCGCGCCCTTCAGGTCGCGGCCCGCCTTGGGGTAGGCGGCCATGTAGTCGGCGAACGCCGTGGCCGAGGCGCCCTGCCAGGCCTGGCCGACCTCGCCGACGTGCCGTACGAGCTGGTTGGCCGAGTCGGAGACGTGGCCGCCCATGGCTCGAAGCCCCGAGGCGATGGTCCTGATGGCCTGCGGGTCGCCGTCGACCTTCTTCTTCAGCGCGGCCAGGGCGTCGACGACGCTCATGCGCCCGCGCCCCTCTCCGCGCCGCGGAAGTTGGCGGCGACCTGGGACAGCGCGCGCTCGACGTTCTGCATGCGGTTGCGTCCCTCGCCGAGCTCGGCTCTCGCCGCGGCCCAGACTGAGTCGATCTTGGCGGCGAGGGCGGCCGCGCCGTCCAGTTCGCCGAAGATGTCGGTCTTGGTGTCGCCCTGCGGGGGCGGGGTGCGGGAGTCCACGAACGCGTCGTCGAAGTCGAGCATGTTCCGCACCCGGTGGACCTGGCGCCGGCATTCCTCCAGCGCTTGCACGTGCACGTCCACGTATGTCATGAAACTCCCCCGTGTTCCAGGTAGGCGGTCTGGATCAGGCGCGAGCCGTACCGGCGGTCGACGTAGAAGCCGCGGCCGACCGGCAGCGGCTGCGGCCGGACGTTGCCGAAGAGCTGGCCTTCCTCCCGGTTGCCGGACATGATCAGCGCCGGGCTGGCCATCTCCTTCATGCGCTGCACGGCCTGGTCGTACATGGCCCGGCTGGCGCCGCCCATCTGTCTGGCCAGCACCAGGTGCAGGCCGATGTCGCGGGCCTGCGGCAGCAGCTCGGCCAATGGCTGCAGCGGGTTGGTCGAGGTGGCGACGAGGTCGTAGTCGTCCACGACGATGTACAGGTCGGAGCCCTGCCACCAGGTGCGCGCCCGCAGCTGCTCCGGCGTGAGGTCGGCCGGCGGCAGGCGCTTGAGCAGGGCCGTGCGGGCGTCCTGGATCAGCTCGGTGGCCGCGGTGCTGGAGGCGGCGTAGCCGATGCGGTGCTCGGTGGCCGCGGTGTCCAGCAGCGAGCGCCGATAGTCGATCACGATCATCATGGCCTCGTGGGGCGTGTGCCGCGCGACCACGCCCTCCATGATCAGCTTCAGCACGTTGGACTTGCCGCACTCGTTGTCGCCGAACACGATGAAGTGCGGGTCGTTCTCGAAGTCGAGCGCGACCGGCGCGAGCGAGTCCTCGTCGATGCCGATCGCGATGCGGTGCGGCCCCGTCCGGTCGGGCCCCGGCAGCCCGGCCGCGGGCAGCAGCGACGGCAGCAGGCGCACCGGCGGCGCCGGCGGCCCCTGCCACGACTGGCGGACGATCTCCACCACCGAGCGCAGCCCGTCGGAGACGTCCTCGGCGTCCTGCCGGCCGTCGATGCGCGGCAGGGCGGCGAGGAAGTGCATGCCGTCCCTGGTCAGGCCGCGTCCCGGCACACCCTCGGGCACGGCCATGGACGCCTTCCTGCTGATCTCCGACTCGTACGGGTCGCCGAGCTTGAACTCGATCCTGGTGCCGAACAGGTCCCTGATGCCCGGCCGGAACTCCGACCACTTGTTGGTCGCGGCCACCACGTGCACGCCGTACCCGAGGCCGCGGGCCGCCAGATCGGTGATCACCGCCTCCAGGCTCTCGAACTCCTGCCTGATCGTCAGCCACCCGTCCACGATCAGGAACACATCGCCCCAGCCGTCGCTCTCGGCGGTGCCGTCGGCGACCATGCGCCGGTAGGTGGCGATGCTGTCGACGCCGCGCTCGGCGAAGCCGCGCTCGCGCTGCTGGAGCAGGGCCGCCACCTCGGCGACGGTCCGGCGGACGCGGTCGGCGTCGAGGCGGGTGGCCACGCCGCCGACGTGCGGCAGCCCCTCCAGCGCGGCCAGGCCGCCGCCGCCGAAGTCCAGGCAGTAGAACTGCACCTCGCGCGGGGTGTGGGTGAGCGCCATGCCGGTGATCAGCGTACGCAGCACGTTGCTCTTGCCGCTCTGCGGCCCGCCGGCGACGCCGACGTGCCCGGCCGCACCCGACAGGTCCAGCCAGTACGGGTCCCGCCGCTGCTCGAACGGCCGGTCGATGATGCCGACGACGGCGTGCAGCCGTCCCCTGCCGTGCCAGCCGGGCGTGGACAGCCCGAGCTCCGGCGTGACCGACAGCGGCGGCAGCAGGTGCGCCAGCGTGGGCGGGTCGCCGAGCGGCGGCAGCCAGATGCGGTGCGCCGCGGGGCCGTGCCCGGCCAGGCGGCGGACCACGACGTCGAGCAGGCTCGCCTGGTTGGCGCGCTCGTCGAGCTCGGCGACCGCGGCCTCCCGGGGTGGCTGCGGCACGACCGGGAGCGGCTGGTACGCCGAGCCGTACTCGACGACCTGCCGCAGGATGGTGTGGCCCTCGTCGGAGCCGGACCGGCGGCCGTCGGGCTGGTGGGGGCCCGACACGTACGCGGCCTTGAACCGGGTCATGCCCGTCGTGTCGTACTTGAGGTAGGCGTTGCCCGGCGCGGACGGCAGCTCGTACGCGTCCGCCACCCCCAGCACCACCCGGCTCTCCATCGCCGAGAAGGTGCGCAGGCCGATCCGGTACGACAGGTGGGTGTCCAGGCCGCGCAGCCGCCCCTCCTCCAGGCGCTGCGAGGCCAGCAGTAGGTGCACGCCGAGCGAGCGCCCGAGGCGGCCGATCATCACGAACAGCTCGATGAACTCCGGCTTGACCGACAGCAGCTCGCTGAACTCGTCCAGCACCACGAACAGCGTCGGCAGCGGCGCCAGCTCGGCGCCCTGCTCCCTGGCCCGCTCGTAGTCGCGCAGGGAGGCGAAGTTCCCGGCCGCGCGCAGCAGCTCCTGCCGGCGCACCATCTCGCCGTGCAACGCGTCGTGCATGCGGTCGACCAGCGGCAGCTCGTCCTCCAGGTTGGTGATGACGGCCGAGACGTGCGACAGCGACTCCAGGCCGAGGAACGTCGCGCCGCCCTTGAAGTCGACCAGGACGAAGTTGAGGATCTCCGAGGAGTGCGTGACCGCGAGGCCGAGCACGAGCGTGCGCAGCAGCTCCGACTTGCCGGAGCCGGTGGCGCCGATCACCAGGCCGTGCGGGCCCATGCCGCCCTGCGCCGACTCCTTGATGTCCAGCTCCACGATCCGGCCGTCGGCGCCGAGCCCGATCGGCACGCGCAGCCGGTTGCGGCCGGCCCTGGGCCGCCAGGTGACCGCCGGGTCGAGTCCGGCCGGGTCGCCGACGCCCAGCAGGTCGGTGAGCGTGGTGTTGACCGCGAGCACGTCCTCGGCCTCGCCGCCGGTCGCCGCCGAGGCCCGCAGCGGCGCCAGCTGCCGGGCCAGGCCCTCGGCGCGCAGGTAGTCGAGCGTGTCCGGGTCACCGAGGCGGGTCCGGTGCTCCTTGCCGGCGTGGTCGATCTTCACCATGTGGAAGCCGTCCGGCCGGACGTCCAGCCGCAGCGTGTTGCTCTCCGCCACGTCGGCGGTCGAGCCGGACAGGTCGATCACCGTCACGCCCTGGATGGCGTCCGTGCCGAGCTGGGAGTCGTGCGGCACGTGCCCGCCGTCCACGATCAGCACGTGGTACGGCAGCGCGTCGGCCGCCGAGCCGGGCCGGAACCGGGCGCGTTCCTTCAGCTCCTCGCCGACCAGGCGGTCCAGCTCGCCCAGGTTCTCCGTCATGAGCCGCACCTGGCCGGCCGCGTCGACCTCGTCGGGGTGCAGCGCGTGCGGCAGCCACTTGACCCACTCCCAGTGCGGCATCCAGTCCGCGCCCGCGCACACCATGATCCGCATGTCGTCGGGGGAGTGGAACACGGTCAGCTGGGCGATCATGGACCGCATCAGGTCGCGCACGGCCACCGGGTCGCCGGTCACCCGGATCCGGGCGAACGAGCCGAGCGCCACCGCGACCGGCAGCTGCGACACCGTCGAGTGCGCCCTGATGAACCTGCGCAGCGCGCCGGCCGACAGCGCGTCCAGGTCCTCGACCGGTTTGGAGTCCGGCGGGATGAGCTGGACGGCGAGCTTCTGGACGCCGGTGCCGAGGCGTACGGTGGCGAAGTCGTCGTCGCGCGGACGGCGCTCCCACAGGCGCGGGCCCATGGAGATCCACCACAGGGCGTCGGGTTCCGGGCCGCTCCACTCCAGGGCCTCGCGCTGCTGGCGGGCCGCCCTGCGGGTGCGCTTGCGCACCTGGCTGAGGTAGCGGAAGTAGTCGCGGCGGGCGCCGTTGAGCTTGTACTTGCGTTCGCCGGCCTGGCGGCCGAGCTGGCCGAGGGTCATGCCGACCATGGAGAGGGCGAACAGGCCGCTGGCGACGTACATGATCGGGTTGGCGTTGCCGAACGAAGTGAACATCAGCGCCATCGCCGCCGCCCCGGCCAGCATCGGCAGGTAGGTGAGCACCATGGTGAAGCCCTGGCTCTGGACTTCGGGGATCTCGGGGGGCGACTCCAGAAGGATCTCGCCGCGCGGCGGTTTGGGGCCCGGGCGGCGTTCTGGGCGACGTACGACGACGATGCTCATCGAGACGTTCTTACCAGAAGAGACCCGATATGTTCTCTGTTGTCCGTGACCGTTGGTGGGGACGGAAAGTTGATATGGGACAAATCGTTCAGGGACCTCCGCCCGGTCCGCCTCCGCTTCATGGGCCGCCCCCGGGGTCGCCGCCCGGCCCTCAGGGACACCATTTCCCGATCGGCCCGCCAGCGCCGCAGGGGCCGCTCCAGCAGGGCGCCCTCCCGCAGGTGCCGATGCCGCTGCCGGCGCAGTGCCACGTGACCATCGTCGGGCCGCGGCGCAAGGCCGACCTGGCGCTGCCCGCCGACATCCCGCTGCCCAACGTGCTGCCCGGCCTGCTCCGCGCGCTCGGCGAGGTGGGCGGCGAATCGGCCGCCGCCCCCGGGTGGACGCTGCAGCGCCTCGGCGGGGCGCCGCTCGACCTGGGGCAGAGCCTCGGCACGCTGGGCGTGCTGGACGGGGAGATCCTCTACCTCCGGCCCCGCGAGGCGATCCTGCCGCCCGCCCTGTACGACGACGTCGCCGACGTGGTCGCCACCGGCGTCCGCGACGGCCGCGGCGCCTGGTCGGCCAAGCACACCAGGGTCGTGGGCGCGAGCGGCGCGACCGGCCTGCTCATGCTGGGCGCGGCCGGGCTGGGGCTGTCCGGCATGCCGGCGCTGACCGTCACCATCGTGGCCGGGCTGCTCGCGCTGCTGCTGATCGTCACCGGCACCCTGCTGTCCAGGGCGGTCGGTGACTCGCTGGCCGGGGCGCTGATCGGGCACGCGGCGCTGCCGTACGGGTTCGTCGCCGGCCTCTTCGCGCCCGGGTCGGCGGCCGGGTTCGGCGCTCCGCACCTGCTGGCCGCGCTGGCCTGCACCGCGCTGGTGGCCGCGATCGGCGGCGCGCTCGTCGCCGACGGCGTGCCCGGCTTCCTCGGCACGGCCGTCGCCGCCACCGCCGGCGGGATCTGCGCGGCCGCGATCATGGTGTGGTCGGCGCCGCCGTCCGGGGTGGCGGGCCTGGCCGTCGCGGTGCTGCTGGCGTTCAGCCCGCTGGTGCCCACGCTGTCGTTCCGGCTGGCCAAGGTGCCGCTGCCGGCCATGCCGACCACCGCGGAGGAGCTCCGCAGCGACAACCAGCGCCTCGACGCCCCCGCCATCCAGGAACGCACCCGGATCGCCCAGCGCTACGCCACCGGCCTGATCGCCGCCGTCGGCCTCTCGGCGCTGGTCACGCAGGCGCTGCTGGTGATCGAGGGCGGCTGGGTGGCGGACGTCATGACCGTGTCGCTGTCGCTCACGCTGATCATGCGGGCCCGCGTCTTCCGCGGGCTGGGGCAGCGGATCTGGCTCGTCGGCACCGGCCTGGCCGGCTTCGCCATGCTGGCGTTGTCGCTGGTCGGGCAGGGCGGGGTGGTCGGGTCGCTGGCCGTCGCCATCGGCGTGCTGTGGCTCGCGCTGATGACCGTCGGCATCGGGGTCTGGCTGGCGACGGGGAAGCCCTCGCCGTTCTGGGGCCGCGCGGCCGACATCCTGGACGTCGCGCTGATCGTGCAGCTCTTCCCGCTCGCGCTCGGCGTGCTGGAGGTCTACACGTGGGTGCGCGGACTGGCTGGTTGAGGAGGGGAACATGCAGGAGTTCGGCGACTTCGCCAACATCGACATCGACAGGTTGCTCAAGGACGCCGAGAGGCAGATGGGCCTCCTGGAGGAGTTCCAGCGCGACATCGGCTCGTACGTCGGCCGCGCCGAGGACGAGCACGGCCTGGTCACCGTCGAGTACGACCACCAGGGCGTGCGCGAGCTGGAGCTGCACCCCAAGGCGATGCGGCTGGCCTCGGGCGAGCTGGCCGAGCTGATCAAGGCCGTGCTGAAGGACGCCACGGCCGACTTCGAGGCCCGGATCAGCCAGGCGATGGGCGAGCTGTTCGGCGAGCGGGGCAACCCGATGAAGAACCTCGGCCACCCCGACGCCGCGCTCGGCCGGATGAAGGAGATGGAGGTCGCCTATGACCAAGCGTTCGGGGACGTCATGGGGCAACTCGACCGTATCCGACGAAATCTGGAGCTCTGACCTCGTTCGCCCACTGCTGAAGGAGCCCGGATGTCAGCACATGTCAGGCCCTCGACCAGCGTGTTCATCGGAACGTTGCCCCGGTGTGACCAACCCGTTATATGTGGTTTGTGGGAATTATGGGGCCAATGGTGACTACCATGCCATTTGATGTTGTTCACGGGGGTAGTCATGTTCCTTTCACTGGGCGACCGCCGTCGTGACAGTCGAAGCCATGTCGACTTGGAGGTCCAGTGGCACTGTACGGGGCAAGTCCTACTCAGCTCACGAACGCGGCCGGCTACTGCCAGGACACCGCGCAGTACATCGAAGGCATGCGGCAGCGCGTCCAGCAGATCAAGGGAGACCTGACCACCCAGGGCTGGAAGGGTGGCGCCGCGCACCGGTTCAGCCAGGCGCTCGACCAGTGGGACGGCGAGTTCCGCCAGGTCATCAAGATTCTTGAGGACATCTACGACCGCCTGAACGTCGGCGCCGGCGTCTACCGCAACGCCGCCGACCAGAACATGGACATCGCCGGCGGCTTCTCCAGCGCCGGCCAGGCGGGTCGCATCGACTCCCTCATCAACGCCAACCGCTGAGCAGGACGGATAACGCCATGACCATGCCTGACGACTACACCTACGTGCGGTTCGGCTCCATGGAGCAGGCCTACGAAGAGCTCAAGAAGATCGTCACCGAGCTCGACCGGGCCACCGACGACCTGTACCAGGACATCAAGCGCGAGCTCGGCGCCAGCTGGGAGGGCGAGGCCGAGCGGTACTTCGACACCAAGCGCGAGCAGTGGAACCAGCACGAGAAGGCCATGGGCCAGCAGCTGTTCCAGGCCGCCACGGCGGTCAACATCGCCAAGGGCAACTACGAGAGCGCCGAGCGGCGCAACATCAGCATCTGGACGGACTAGCCCGGCTCGTCCATCCTCTCGGTCATCGCGGGGGTGCGGTGGCCGAGAGCCCTGTCGCGAGGATTGAGGCATGACGCAGAAGGACGCGATGGACGGGGGAACCGATCCGCTGTCCCCCGACGGCAGCCTGTTCGACGCGAGGGAGAACTCGCCGTTCAGCATGCGCGTGATCGCGCAGGAACTACGGGCGAGCCTCGACGCCATGCTCGGCCAGGGCGAGCGGCCGAACGGCAACATCAACCAGCTCTCGGTCGGCAACGAGCTGTCGGCGGCCCAGATCGGCCAGTGGGACGACGCGCTCGCCCTGGCCTCGGCTGTCGGGTCGAGCAACGCGGGCAGGAAGTTCGCCGACGTCTACCAGAAGTTCATCGAGGCCTACCAGGACGTCGTCGAGGCCGTCGAGGCCAGCGCCGACAACCACGACCGGGCCCGCCGCGAGAACGAGGGTGACGCCCGATGACTGATGCGCAGGTCGTCACGATCGTGTCCGCGGCCGCCGCGCCCCAGGGCGGCTGGCCGCAGAAGGAAGCCGACGAGATCAAGCGGCTGCTCCAGAACACGGACTCGTTCGCCATCCAGGGCGCCGGGCAGACGTACATGGACGCGGCGAGCAAGATCGAACAGGCGGTCAACGCCCTGGAGGATCACGCCGCCAAGATCGCCGGCATCTGGAAGGGCCCGGACGCGGCCAAGGCGCAGCACGCCCTCCGGATGCTCCACGCGTCGGGCAACGAGCTGCGTTCCAAGCTGTCCATGATGGGCGGGGCGCTGCAGGCGTACGCCGGACACCTCAACGACGCCAAGACGAAGGCGAACGAGGCGGTCGCGGTCACCGGCGCCGGCCAGATGACCAAGTCGGAGGTGGAGGCCACCAGGGAGAGCCTGGAGAAGGTCAGGGCCCAGCGCGCGCTCTACGACCTGAACCAGCAGATCGTCAGCATCTACACCATCGACGTCCCGCGCGACGTGTCGTACGAGCTGCCGACGGTCAACCTCACCGGCGGGCCCCCCGAGACCCGCGACCCGAACTATCCCACCGGGCCCACCACCAGCGGGCCGACCTTCGGCGGCCCCCTGAGCGACGGCGGCGGCTACGACGGCGGGCCCGGAGGGCCGGGCTCCTCGGGAACGCCGGACGGTTCCGGCGGCTCCGGCTCCGACGGCACCGGTTCCGTCGGGAGCGATCCCGGCAGCCCCGGCACGCCCGACCCGGACGCGCCGACGCCCCCCGTTCCCGGCCAGCCGCAGAACCCCGGTCCCGGCGACGGCACGGTTCCGCCCGTCATCGGCGACCAGGACCGTACGAGCACCGACGGCGCCAACCCCGCCGACCCGCGCCAGACCGACATGGCGAGCTTCCAGCCGACGACCGCCACGCTCACGCCGTCCACCGTCCTGCCCACCACTCCGCCCGTCACCACGATCAACCCGTCCGGCTACACCTTCCCCACGCCCGTGGGCGGCACGCCGGGCATCCCCGCCGTGATCGGCTCGCCGGGCGTCGGCGGCGGCCAGCCGTCGATGCTGGGCCCCGGTGTCGGGCGCGGCGTCGGCGCCCCGGGCGGGACGCCGTTCATGCCGTTCATGGGGGGCGGGGCGGGCGCCGGCGAGTACGGCGACCTGGAGCGGAACACGTACGTGCCGGAGGACTCGAGCTCCTGGACGACCAGCCACGAGACGACGGACCCCGTGATCGGATGACGTGATGGGCAACAACGGTTCGAGCCCCTACCCTCCGCTCGGGAACTTCGGCGGCCAGACCTCCCAGCCGTCGTCCGGCATCTCGTTCGCCAAGAACGAGCTTGAGAATGCCGGCGGCCGGATCTCCGACCAGACCTCGCTCCTCACCGGCCTGGTCAACTCCTCCAACAAGCTGAACGTGCCGTTCCCGCACTTCGGCGTGGTCGGCATGGGGCTGCAGGGCCTCCACCAGAAGGCGATCCAGAGCCAGCAGGAGGCGCTGCGGCGGGCCGGTGAGGCGCTGGGCACGTGGGAGCCGGCGCTCAGGTCGGCGGACGCCAACTACCGGCAGGCCGACGACGACAGCGGCCTCCCGCCTCCGGGCCTCGGCGACCTCGGGCCGCTCGACGGCCTGGGCGGCCTCCGCAACACCGGCCTGCCCAAGCTCCCGGAGGGCTCGCTCCCCGGCGGGTCCCTGCCTGACGGGTCGCTTCCTGACGGGTCCCTGCCCGGCGGGTCGCTTCCCGACGGTTCCCTGCCCGGCGGGGACCTCCCTGGCGGCAACCTGCCCGGAACCGACCTGCCCGGCGCGAACCTGCCCGGCGGCGCCGACCCGAACGACATGCGCGTCCCCGACCTCGACACCGCGCTCAACAACCCCGGCAGAACCGATCTGTCGTCCTTCCAGCCCACCACCCCCAACATCGGCTCCCACCTGCCCGCCGACCCCTCGCTCGGCACCCGGACCGGCACGTTCGGCGGGCCCGCGTCCGGCCAGGGAGCGGGCCTGGGCGCGAACGGCGCCGTCCCCGGCACGGGGGCCGCCGCCGGGCTGCGCGCCGGCGCGTCCGGCATGCCGATGATGCCGTTCATGCCGATGGGCGGCGCCGGCGCCGGTGACAAGGAGCGCGACCGGGACAAGGCGGTCGGGCTCGCGGAGGACGAAGGCGTCTGGGGCGGCGACGAGGACATCGCACCCGAAGTCATCGGCGGGGAGGACATGTGAGCATCTACAAGGAGATGTACTACGCCGCCGCGGCCACCGCCATCGGCTCGGCGTCCCTGATCAGGAGCCCCTGGGCGTCCTACACCGCCGTCGCCATCGGCGCCATGGTCTCCGACCCCGAAGGCATGGCCGACGCCGCCAGGAACTGGCGCTCCGGCGCCACGAGCGAGCTCACCCAGCTCGACCAGCAGCTCGGGCAGCTGAAGAACCAGCTGAAGGAGCAGGGCAAGTGGGAGGGGGGTGCCTTCACCGCGTTCGAGACGGTCCACGACAACTTCCGCAACTCGGTCACCCAGCTCAAGAACATCCGCACCAACACCGGCGACGCCGTCGACTCCTCCCAGGACTTCTTCAAATGGGGCGCCATCGGGTGCTCGGTGATCGCCGGCGCGATGCTCCTCATCGCGATGACCAAGTACGCGTCCAACCTGGGCGGACCGGTCGGCCGCGTCGCCGGCCTGATCTGGGAGAAGGCCGCCGGCCAGGCCACGCTGCGGATCACCAAGGAGATGCTGAAGAAGCACGGCAAGGTGGTGCTTGTTCTGAGCGGGCTCATGTACCTGGTCGTGAAGCAGACCGAGTCGACCGGCAAGGTGTTCCCCGGCCTCAAAGCCATGCCGACCGAGATGACGACGGCCACCGTCATGCCGTTCATGAACGACGGCATGACGTACGACCCGAACACGGGCGCCCTGCTCCCCAAACCCGACGACTCCCTGACCAACCCCTACGGCGGCGGCCAATTCCCCACCCCCGCCTGACCACGCGACCTCGAAACCAGCCCCGCCTGACCACGCGACCTCCAAACCAGCCCCCGCCCCTGACCCGCAGCCGGCCCCGCATGCGCCCTCAATCCCCTGGTCGGCGGGTACCGAGCTCGCAGCCGGAGGGCTACTGGGTTGGTGGGGTGACGGGTTGGGCTACTTCCTGGACAGGGGTTCGGGCGGCGGCCGGGTCCAGGGCGGGACCGTCCGGGATGAGGCGGAGCAGGTGGGCGGGCACCGGGGCGACGTCCGCGGCCTCGTACCCCAGCTTGCCGATCACGTCGGCGGCCGTCAGCCGATAACGCCGGCCCTGGTCGGTGATCAGCCAGAACTGCTGGACCGCGGACAGTTGCCCGTCCCCCGGCAAGGTCCCCGCCAGGACCGCGCTGCCCGGCGGCAGCAGCACCTGGTCGACCTTCTCCTGGCCGGCGCTCGCGGCGGGCGTCGGAAGCGGGATCTTGCTCCCGGTGGTCAGCACCGCCCGCGTCGAGCCTTGCACGGTGTTCGCGTACACGGCGCACAGCGGCGCCGACACTCCGGGCGAACGGAACCGCGGCATCGTCGGCGGCAGGCCGTTGTTCATGAGCGTCCGGGCGGAGTCCTTGACCGCGTTGGCGCTGGCCGCGTCGATCTCCGTCTCCCGCACCGGCTGCCGCCCGTACGCCGCCTTGCTGTCCGGGTCCGTCAGCAGCAGCATCGCCTGCGTGTGGCTGATCGGCGCGAGCCCGTCGGCGAGGAGCACGTACCAGCGCTCACTCGCCCCCGCGACGGACGCCACCTTGTACACCTGCCCGACCCGCGACGCCTTGCCGCCGGGCCCCGCGGCCTTCGTGCCGCGCTGATCGATCCGCGGCGCGGCGAAGTCCACGCCGGCGGGGATGGCGTTGATCCACGAGGCGGGGACGCGGCGCGGCGTCTGGTCGGTGAGCCGGTCCACGTTCGTCACCCGCAGGCGCTGGTTGGCCCACAGCACCCAGTTCTGCTGGCCGTCGCTGACGATCAGCGCCTCGCCGCCCACCGGCGTCCCGCCGACGTCCGTCCCGCCCACGAGCGACACGTACGGCTTCCGTCCCCCGGTGGGATCGGGACCGTCCACGACGCAGACCGACCACGGCGCCCTGACCAGCCGCTCGCGCTTGGGCAGCGAGTCGGGCGCCCCCTGGATGCCCACCTTCCGCCCCCGCGCGAACCCGGCCAGCGACTCCGCCGACACCGTCCTGACCTTGATGTCCTGGCTGTCGAGCAGCAGCCGCGCCGAGACGTAGTTCGCCACCGGCTGGAGCCGCCCGGTCTGCTGGTTGTAGACGTAGGAGGCGCCGGTCTCCTCCTCGACCAGCAACTGACCGGCCTGGGTGAGCTTGGTGGCGTTGCCGGGCTTGAGCAGCCCCCAGATCCCGAACCCGGCGACGATCAGTATCGCGATCAGGATCCCCGCGAACGTCGCCACGTTCTGGCGGCGCATGGGGGACTCCGGCACGTCCGGTTCCCCCTGCAGCAGAGCCAGCCCCAGGCGCTGCGTCATGAGCTTATGCGCCTGGTAGAGATCCTTTTGGGTCTGCATATTGCCTTATGTTACGCATGTTGACTATGTGTTTTCTGTACTGCAATGGAACATTCGAGTAGGCTGCCTGATCGACTGCAGAGGGGGAGAGTCTCGTGGGAGAAACCAAACCGCCTGATTGGTGGCCCGGACTGCAAGCCGAGCGGGACGGCGTCACGTACAACGCCCAGAAGATCGCGAACATCGCCGAAGAGCTGCGCGAGGCGATGAAACCCATCGGCGGCGAGGGCGGCTACGGCACCACTCAAGGCTCCGTCGGGGACCTCACCGCGTCCGGCAACCTCTCCGCGCTGCGCGCCCAACTGGAGCCCTTCGACCGCATCGAGGGCATCAAGACGTTCGTCAACACGCTGGCCGACAGCCACGGCACGTTCACCACCGTCTACGGCAACGTCCTCGAGAACTTCCGGACCGCCATCGCCCTGATCGACGCCGGCGCCAGCACGTACCACGTCACGACCACGGCCAACGAGGGTGGGAGCTGACCGGCATGGGGGACAACAAACACCAGACCTACTCCCTGAAGCCCTCAGGGGAGGGCTGGACCAACAGCCCCGACAACCGGAACGTCGAGCAGATCCTCAACCTCATCAGGACGTTCAACGCCGAGCCCATCGACGGGGCGGCGCTCGCCTACCGCGACGCCCACAAAGCGGTCACCGCCGCCAGAGAAGCGATCAAGGTGGAGGCCCGCAACCTCGCCACGGTCTGGGAGGGCCCCGCCTCGGTCGAGGCCCAGAAGGCGCTGGGCATCCTGTACGTGACCCTCGGCGAACTCGCCGACAAGCTGCTGAAGATGGCCAACCCCCTCTCGGATTTCGCCGACGTCGTACGCGGTCACCAGTCGTTCCTCAACGACGACTGGAAGGGTTTCATGCTGCCTGCCTGGCATTACCAGGGCTTCTGGAACATGGGCGGGATCACCAACAGCGGCAGCTGGAACGACGACATAACCGACTACTACGGCACCTACACCGGCTACTACGGCCGCAACGGCGAACAGCTCAACAGCACCGAGGAGAAATGGGGAAGCCCGAACGAGCTCGCCGGGCTCCACCTGCAGATATTCGGTGAAGACCTCAAGCACATCTTCACCAGGATGCCCGACAAGCTGGACGAGACCCTCCGGGACATCAAGCCGCCGACGGGGCCGGGGCCGCAGTTTCCTCCCGTGACCTACCCCTTCGGCGACGGGACGGGCCCCGGGAACGTCACCCCCGTGTCGTACGGCAACGACGACCTGGCCGGATACAACCCGGGCGGCCAGAACACCGACGGCCCGACCTTCGGAAACATCGACCCGCCCACCGGCCCGACCACGCCCGGCCAAGGTGACACCCCCGGAACGGAACAGCCGGGAACCCCTTCGGCAGGCTCCCCGGCCAACCCCACGGTCCCGAACCCGGACCCGGGGCGGGGAACCGTCCCCACCACGAACCTCCAGAACCACCAGCCCACCGCGAACGGCTCGCCCGCCTTTCCCACCACGCCCAGCCACGGCACCCCGGCAACCTCGCCGTACACGCCCGGCACGGCCGGCAACCCCGGCACGTACGGTGGCGGCGGAGTCATGGGCCCTGGAACAGCGGGAATGCCCCCAGGCGCCCGCGGCGCGTCGGGGACGGGCACGGGCATGCCCTTCCTGCCGATGGGCGGAATGGGCGGCGCAGGCGGCGCCGACAATTCCCGCGACCGGGAGTCGACCACGTGGCTCCAGGAAGACGACGACGTGTGGGGCGACAACCCGGACTCGGTGGTAGACAGCCGAATCGGCTGACCCCGCCAACCGCCCGTCCACCTCCGGCAGCTGCGCAGCGCCGCTTGCGCCCGGGCCGTCGTGTGCGTTTCCGGCCGCTGCGCTGCACCACTTCCGACCCGCTGCCGGGTGTTGCTTACAGCGGGCCCGGCCGTCCCGCGCTGCTTATGGCGTGGCAGTACAGCACTGCTTACGATGGCGTGGCTGTCCTGCACTGCTTACGGCGGCCCCGCCGTCCTGCGCCATCTCCGATGTGCTGTTCTGTGCCGTCTCCGGCCCGCTGTTCTGTGCTGCTTTCCGCCTCGCTCTCCTGTTGTGCTCACCGCCTCGCCTCCCAGTACCGCCTCCGGCGGCCCGGACCGGGAGTGGGCGGTTGATTCCTGCCGCGCTCGCGAATGATTCCTGCCGCGCTCGCGAAAATCCATCGGGCGTCCGGGACCAGCGTGCGGGGCCGTCCTGTCGAACAGGCGGGGACGCGCTGTTTGCGGCGGGCGGGGCGCAGGCGGCGAGCCTGGGTCCCTGGCCGCGATGGCGAGGGTCACGGGTCGTCCGGAAGTGCCGCTTGGATCGGTGTGACGTTGCCGGCCGTCACCAGGAAGCCTCGCCCGGGAGGCCCGCCCACCGTGCCGCGCGGCAGCCGGATGGTGAAGATGTCGCCGTCGGCCTGCCCCTGCACCGCCAGCAGCAACCCCGTACGGGACTTGCGGGTCTCCGCCACGAATCCGCGATAGGCGACGGCCAGGTCCCCGGTCGTACCGGCGATGAGCAAGCCATGATCGCCGTCCCTCCCCGACCTGAGCACCTCCTCCAGCGCCGTGCCCAACGGGGAATCGGGGTTGACCAGTTCGGCGTCGTCGACCAGCACCACGTATCCGTGCCGGTCGGCGACGAGTTCCGGCAGGTTGGCGGCGTTGCCGTCGAGCACGGCCGCCACACCGTCCAAGTCCCGCAACGGGCTGCGCCGGGGGAGCACCGCGATGACCGGCGTGCCCCGATCGATCAGTGAACGAGCGGCCGTCAACAGCGCCGACGAACGACCGGAACGAGACGGCCCCGCGATCACGGCACCCGGACCGTACGCCAGCAGGTCGAGCCCCATCGGAGCAAGGGCGTCACCCCCGGCCCCCGCCAGCGCCCACAACGGCGACGGCGGGACGAACGACGGGTCGAGGTCGAGCGTCTGGGCGACGGTGATCCGCATCGGGAGGGCATCGACGCGCAGCGGTGGTTCTCCTTCCCACCGCCAGGCGCCGTACCCCACCGACAGCCCTGGCGCATGCGCCGGCCAGGATCGTCCCCGCCCGGACCCGCCAGATCCACCAGGCCCGCCAGAACCGCCAGGCCCGCCAGGCCCGCCAGATCCGCCAGACCGGCCAGATCCGCCAGATCCGAAAGACCCGTCAGATCCCCTTGACTTCTGGCTGGATACCCCGGACGCACCAGATGCAGCAGACGCTCCCAACGCCGCCGGATCCGCTCCGGCCACGGCTCGCGCCAGCGCCTGCAGCGCCGCTACCTGCGAGGGGCCCGCCGGATCGGCGGAAAGAAGCGCGATGTGGTGCTCGACGACGCCGTGATCGCCCATCGACAGGGCACGACCAGGAGGCACGGACGTCGGCAGCCCCTTGAGCGGGAACCCGGCCAGCCCGTAGTCGGACGGATCGGAGAGGCGGAGAAGCAGCCGGTCGTCGAAGACCGTGGAGACCTGCCCGAGCAGCCCTGACCGGTCACTGGTGACCACCGCGCGGAAGCCCACGGCCGGCCCCTCCCGCAGCAACTGGAGCAGCGCCTCGATCAACCGCCCGTAGTCGTAGCTCTCGAACGCGGCCACGAACCCTTCCCAGCGGTCGAGCATGAACACCAGCCACGGCAGCCGATATCCCGCTTGGCGATATTCGGCCAGGGACGCATGCCCGGCCTCCGCCAGCAGTTGCTGGCGCCGGCCGATCTCCCCCCGAAGCCGCGAGATCAGCCGTTCCACGCGGTCGATCTGGTCGCGCGTCACCACGGCTCCGCAATGCGGCATCGCCACCAGCGGCAACAGCGCCCCCGACCCGCAGTCGACCGCATGCAGGTGCACGTCGCTGGGCGAAGCATGGGCCGCGATGGACCCGGCGATCGTCCGCAACGCCGTGGACCTGCCGCTTCGCGCGGCTCCCGCGATGAGCAGATGCCCTCCGTGCGCGAGATCCAGCGTCAAGGCCTGCCGATCCTGCGCCCAGGGCCGATCCGTGATCCCGAACGGCAACGGTTGCACCTCACTGAAACCCCCGCCTCCGCCCATCACCCGATCCGGCTGCCCTGAGCCTTTCACCCGCGCCTGGACGGGGTCGCCGCGGAAGGCGATGCCTGCGGCGGGAACTGGACCCGGTCCACGAGAAGAGCCGGAATCCGGCACACGACCGGCATCGCCGGACCCGCCGGAGCCCGCGCCGAGGCCGGAGCCCGCGCCGGAGCGCGCATCGGAGACCCTCCCGGCGCCCGAGCCCGAGCCAGTGACGGTGGGACCGGTTGCGTCGCGGGAGGCATCGAAGGGGGTGGGCGCGGTGAGCGGGGTCTTGCTGCGGGGGTCAGATGTGGTGGGCATGGGAGCTGATGGACCGCTGGTGGCGGTGCCGGGATCGCCTTGAGGGCCGGATGCGGTGGACGGGGCGTGGCGGGGGGTGACGGCAGTGGGGAGGGGGAGGACGAAGTGGGTGGGGAGGGGGTCCAGCCAGGGGCTGGGCTGGGCCGGGACGGCGGCCAGGCGGGCGGCTTCGATCAGGGCGTCGGCGACGAGTGTGAGGTCGGTGACCGAGGAGTCTTCCTCCGGCTCCGGAGGGCGGGGGAGCGGCTTGCCCAGGGAACGCCAGGGGACGTCGAACACGCGGACGTCGCCGACCGCCGCTTCCAGCGGACCGTGCGGGCACGACGCCGGCGCCACCGGACTGCGGCCGCCGACCCGGGCCGTCTGTACGGCGGTGGCCGCGCCCACCCCGGAACGCACGTAGCACCGGCCCGGCGTGGACGTGGAGATGTGGGCCGCGTCGGGGATGTCGATGACATCGGACGATTCGGCCGGTTCGGTCACCCTCAGGGCGATGCGCAGCGACGTGTTGGCCTGGATGTCGGCGGTCACCACGCCGGCGGGGCGCTGCGTGGCCAGGATCAGATGGATGCCCAGGGAGCGGCCCCGGCGGGCGATGTCGACCAAGCCGGTGACGAAGTCGGGCAGCTCGGCCACCAGGGCGGCGAACTCGTCGATGATCAGCACGAGCCGCGGCAGCGGGACGGAACCGGCGTAGTCGTCGATGTCCTTGGCCCCGGCCCCCAGCAGCAGCCGCTCCCTGCGCCGGATCTCCGCGGCCAGCGAGTCGAGCGCGCGTCGCGTCAGATGGCCGTCGAGATCGCTGACCATGCCGACGGTGTGCGGCAGGCGTACGCACTCCTTGAACGCCGCCCCGCCCTTGTAGTCGATCAGCACGAACGTCAGCTGGTCGGGCCGGTTGGCCACCGCCAGCGCGCAGATCAGCGTCTGCAGCAGCTCGGACTTGCCCGCCCCGGTCGTGCCGGCGATGAGGCCGTGGGGGCCGTCGAGGCGGAGGTCGACCGAGAACGCCCCCTCGGGGCCGACCCCGATCAGCGCGCGCGTGGACCCCCGCTCGCCCCATCGGGCCGCCAGTTCCTTGCCGGAGGGGCGGGGGACGCCCATGAGGTCGAGCAGGCGTACGGCGTCGGGCAGGTTTCCGGCCGGGTCGTCCCTGCTCACGTCGCGGATCGGGGCGAGCGCGCGGGCGAGGCGATCGCACCAGGGGGCGGAGACGAAGTCTCCGAGCACCGGGCCGATGACGTCGAGCCCGCCGCCGCGCAGGCGGACCAGCCCGTCGCCGCCGCACGCGGCTACCGTCTGGCACTCCTCCGGCAGCAGGCGCTGGTCGTCGTCGACGGCCAGGGCGTAGACGCCGGACCGCGGCCCCTGGCGCAGCACCTGCGGCATGCCGGGCAGGCCGCGCAGCACCTGGGCGCCGTCGAGGAGCACGAGCACGTCGTAGGGGCGCACGTCGTAGGAGGAGAAGGCCGGCTTCTCGGGGCCGCCGAGGTCGTCCCAGCCGCTCGGGACCTTGCCCAGCTCGGGGAGCTTGGTGTTCTGACGCTCGTCGATGACGGAGGCCAGCTCGGAGACGCGGCGCGCGGCCGACTCGGGGTCGGTGCCGAACAGCGCCACGCACTCCTCGCCCGCCCGCGGCGCGCAGTGGGGCAGCCAGCGCATCCAGCCCCACCGGCTCTCGGCGTCGGCGTGCGCCGACACCACCACGATGGCCAGGTCACGGGGGCTGTGGAGGGTGGCCGCCTGGGCGATGAGCCAGCTCGCCAGACCGGTGGCGACGGGCCGGGGGCCGGTGACGCCGGCCACGCCGAGCCGGCGCATGGGCAGCGCCACCGGCACGGAACGGCAGATCGGCGGGTCGATGGGCCCGCCCTGCTCCTCCGACAGCTCCAGGTCGGCCGGCAGGTCGGCGAGCCCGACCCGCAGCCGGAGCGCGTCGGAGTCGTGGATCCGGCGCTCCCACAGCCGCCGGCGCGGCCCCGTGGCTGTGAGCAGCACCTGCGCGGGGTCGGGCGCGCCGGCCCGGCGGGCGGCCTCGTCGGCGGCCCTGGCTCGCTCGACCGCCTCGTCATACGCCCGCAAACGCTCCTTGTGCTCCTTCATCGCCTTCTTGTGCTGCTTCTTGCCGTGGCGGCGGTCGCTCCACCACTGCCCGATCATGATGACCGGCGTCATGAACGCGATGAGCAGGTAGTACCACTGCCCGAGGGCGATCGCCAGCGTGAGCCCCAGCACCGCCGGCAGGAACGCGGCCAGCAGTTGCAGGCGCAGCCCTTCGTTCCTGGTGGGCTCCTTCGGCCGGACGAACGCCCGGTCAGGCTCGGGACGGCGCAGCCGCGGCGGTCGGTTGTAGGACACGCCGCCCTCGCCGCACGGGGCCAGATGGGCGTCTTTCGGGTCGATCGAGGTCAGCACGAACACCGAGGAGCCGCACGTCAGCACGGCCTGGTCGGGCCACTCGACGGGCTCGGTGAGCGGCCGCCCGTCGAGCTGGGGCACCTCGCCGTAGCCGGCCGCGAACTCGGCCGCCCGCCGCTCGTCCTCCCGCGCCGTCAGCTCGGCGACCTCGTCGGCCCACCGCCCCTTGAGCTTCAGCCTGGGCGCCGCGCCGGGCTCCTGCCACGTCCGTTGTACGGTGATCGCGTCGGGCGTCACGCGTACGGTCACCGCCTCCGGCGCCAGCGCCGGATCGGCGGTCGCGATCGCGCACATCGGATCGGACCCGATGACGAACGTGCCCAGCCCGAGCCGGTGCACCGCCCCCGCCGCGGGCCCGCCCACCACCCGCACCTCGGCCACCCCGCCCGGCTCCTCGATGACGGTGGCCCGCGCCAGCCGCGGATCGAGCGTGACCTTGTCGCCGTCGCGCAGCACGGCCCCCGCCCTGGCCCGCGGGTCGAGCGGCCGCCCGTCACGCCACATCACCGGCCCGCGCTCCGGCCCCCCGCGCGCACGACCGCCGTGCTCCGGCCCTCCGCGCTCGGGCGCGCCCTCAGGCCCGCCGCGCTCCGGCTCCTCGTGCTCCCGCCCGCCGGACTGGCGGGCGCCGGGCTCGGGGCCGCGCGGACGGGGCACGCGGAGCGCATGGCCGTCGGCGGGCGTGCGAGCGGACCCGCCGGCGGACATGCCGTAAGGCGCTCTGGCGCGGGGCAGCCGGACGACGGGCGCGAGCGGCCCCTTGTCGCTGAGCGCCTCGCTCACCCTCGCCACCGTGGTGGTGTCGTCGCCGTCGATCACGACGTCACGGTCGCCGTGGCCGCCGAGCACGGTGAGCATGATCCGCATGATGCCGTCTCCTCGCTCGACTCCGGGCGCAAAGGTAGCGCCCGAGGCGAGGCTAGACCGGTTGGTTGACGGCAATGGCATGAGAACACGGTTCTGTGGACAGGCGCCCGCAAGAGAACACGATTCTGTGGATGACCGCAGGTCAGAGCCACTCCAAGCGTTCCCTATGGCGCCATTAATCCCGATAAATCGACAAAAATCTGTGACAAAAGTGTCCCTGGTGACCAAAGTGACGCTTAGCCTAATAAATCCTGACCCGTCAACTCGATAGAAACAAGAGGCATCGATTATTTTCCATTGACATCCCGCCACCTGCGAAACAAACATGGTTCCTCGCATTCGGCCCACGCCGTTCCCGTCGGCCCCGCATAATGGCGTCGATTCCGCAATTCACTTCGGGAGCCCCCCACCCATGAGGACCAGTGAAAAGCCTGCCCCCAACGCGGCGGCGGGGTTGTCCGGCCCGGCCTCGCGCAAGCTCCCCGTGCCGCCCCGCGAGCGCAAGCCGGCCCTGGCCGCGCTGGCCGTCCTGCTGATCCTCGGCGGCGCGCTGGCCACCACCCTGCTCGTGCTCAACAGCGGCAACCGCGTCTCGGCCATCCGGATCGGCCAGCAGATCGGCGCAGGTCAGGCGATTCCGGAGGAGGCGCTCGAAGAAGTCAAGATCGCCGCCGACGCCGGCGTCGAGTACGTCAGCTGGTCCGAGCGCAGGAAGGTGGCCGGCAGCTTCGCGGCCGTCACGCTCCTCCCCGGCACCCTGTTCACCAGCCGGATGGGCGTCGCGGCGAGCACCGAGCTCGGCGAGGGAAAGGCGACGGTGGGATTGGCCCTCAAACCGGGGCAAATGCCAGCCGGCATCAAGGAAGGCGACCGCGTCCAGGTCATATTCGTGCCGAGCCGGTCAAGTCAGGGAGAATCCCGCGTGCTGGCCTCAAGCGCGCTCGTCTTCGCGGTCGGCGACCGCTCCCGTACCGGAAATTCCGGCCAGATCACGGTCGTCGTGGATTCCGGGGCGGCGCCGGAAATAGTGGCCTTCGCCTCCAGCGGCGAGATCGCCGTGGCCGAGCTGCCGGGAGCGCGCTGACGTGGGGCTGATCGTGCTGGCCGCCGACAAAGGCGCCCCCGGCGTGACCACGGCCGCGACGGCCCTGGCCGCGGTGTGGCCGCGTCCGGTGCTGCTGGCCGAGTGCGACCCGGCGGGGGGCGACCTCGCCTACCGGCTGCCCGCCGCCGACGGCGGCGTGCTCAACCCGGGCCGCGGCCTGCTCACGCTGGGCGCCACGGCCCGGCGCGGCCTGGAGCCCGCCCAGATCCACCAGCACACGCAGAAGATCATCGGTGGGCTCGACGTGCTGGCCGGGCTGACCCACGGCGAGCAGGCCGCCGGGCTGACCTGGCTGTGGGGCCCGCTCGGCCGGGCCTTCGCGGCCATCCCCAACGCCGACGTGATCGCCGACTGCGGCCGCCTCGGCGCCCACCCCCAGCTCGGCGACCTCCTCGCCGAGGCCGAGCAGGTCGTGCTGCTCACCAGGGCCACCCTCGACCACGTGGCCCACCTGCGCGAACGCCTCCAGGTCACCAAAGCCCACGGCGTCGTGGTGATCGCCGACCCGCGTTCCTACCGCGCCTCGATCGACGACGTACGCCGCATCGTCGGCCCCAGCGTCCCGTTCGTCCACGGCCTGGCGTACGACCCCAAGGGCGCGGAGTTCCTGCGCGGCCGGTGGGGCGGCCGCCTCGACCGCTCTCTCCTCATCCGTACGGCCCGCGACCTCGCGGCGAGGCTGGTGAGCCACCGATGATCGATCACTCCCTGGTCAAGCGGTTCCGCCAGGAGGTCGGCGACCGCCTGGCCCATCAGCGCCGCCTCGACCAGGCCAACGGCCTGCCCGCGATGACCGGCGAGGACGAACGCCAGTTCGCCAGGGCGCTGATCTCCCAGGTGCTGGAGGAGCACGCGCGCGGCGAGATCGGCCTCGGCCGCACCCCGCCCACCGCGGAAGAGGAGGAGGCGCTCGCCGCCGGCATCCACGCCGCGCTGTTCGGCGTGGGCCGCCTGCAGCCGCTCCTCGACGACCCCGAGGTGGAGAACATCGACATCAACGGCTGCGACAGGGTCTTCGTCAGCTACGCCGACGGCCAGGAGGTCATGCACGAGCCCGTGGCCGACTCCGACGAGGAGCTGGTCGAGCTGATCCAGATCCTGGCCGCGTACTCGGGGCTGTCGAGCCGGCCGTTCGACACCGCGAACCCGCAGCTCGACCTGCGCCTTCCCGACGGCTCCCGGCTGAGCGCGGTCATGGACGTCACCGTACGGCCGGCGGTCTCGATCCGCCGCGCGCGCCTCGGCAAGGTGTTCCTGTCCGATCTTGCGGGAAACGGCACGATAAGCCAGGACCTGCGGAGGTTCCTGAGCGCCGCCGTCGCCGCCCGCAAGAACATCATGATCGCCGGCTCCACCAACGCCGGCAAGACCACCCTGCTGCGGGCCCTGGCCAACGAGATCCCGCCCGGCGAACGCCTGATCACCGTCGAACGCGCCCTTGAGCTGGGCCTCGACCAGTTCCCCGAGCTCCACCCCAACGTCGTCGCCTTCGAGCAGCGCCTGCCCAACTCCGAGGGCCAGGGCGAGATCTCCATGGCCGAGCTCGTACGCCGCTCGCTCCGCATGAACCCCAGCCGCGTCATCGTCGGCGAGGTGCTCGGCGACGAGATCGTCACCATGCTCAACGCGATGACCCAGGGCAACGACGGCTCCCTGTCGACCATCCACGCCAACTCCAGCATGGAGGTCTTCAACCGCATCGCCACCTACGCCCTGCAGGCCCGCGAGCGCCTCCCCATCGACGCCACCCACATGCTCATCGCCGGCGCCATCGACTTCGTGGTCTTCATCGAGAAGCGCAACGACTACCACCGCGGCGGCTCGCTCCGCCGCTACGTCTCCAGCGTCCGCGAGGTCAACGGCTGCGACGGTCGCGTCCTGTCCAGCGAGGTCTTCGTGCCCGGACCCGACGGCGGCGCCGTGCCCCACGCGCCGGTCTCGTGCCTGGACGAGCTGATGGCCCACGGCTACACGCCAGGGGGCTGGTGAGGATGGCGATCCGCCTGCCGCCGGACGGTGACCGATGGTGACCCCGTTCGACCCGTTCGCCGTGCTCGCCGGCGCGCTCGCCGGCGGCGGCCTGTTCCTGTTCTTCCTGGCCCTGTACGGCCTGCGCCCCCGCCCGCCCCGGCCGAGACGCCACCTGGTCAAGATGCTGACCACCCGCACCGCGATCGCGGCGGTGGCCGCCACGCTCGTCCTGGTCGTCACCGGCTGGCCGGTCGTGGCGGCCGGCACGGTGCTGCTGGTGTTCGCCTGGCGCGGCCTGTCGGGCGGCGCGGCCGAGGAGCGGGCCGCGATGCGCCGCCTGGAAGGGCTGGCCGCCTGGACCGAGTCGCTGCGCGACACGATCGCCGGCGCGGCCGGGCTCGAACAGGCCATCCCGTCCTCGATCAGGGCCGCCGCCCCCACCCTCCGCCCCCACCTGCGCGCCATGATCGACCGCCTCCACACCCGCATGGCGCTGCCCGAGGCGCTCGCGCTGTTCGCCGACGAGCTCGACGACCCCTCGGCCGACCTGGTCGTGGCCGCGCTCATCCTCAACTCCAGGCTGCGCGGCCCCGGCCTGCGTGACGTTCTCGGCGCCCTGGCGGTGTCGGCCCGAGAGGAGCTCGACATGCGTCGCCGGGTCGAGGCCGAGCGCCGCGCGACCAGGCGCAGCGTGCAGATCGTGGTGATCACCGCGCTGGTGTTCGCGGGGATCCTCGTGGTGTTCAACCCGACCTACGTCGCCGAGTACGAGGGCGTGCTCGGCCAGGCCGTGCTCGTGGTCGTGGCCGGGCTGTTCGGGGCCGGGTTCGCGTGGATGCGGCGGCTGGCCAGGTTCGACAAGCCGACCCGGCTGCTGATGGGAGGGGGCGGCGATGGTTGAGGGCGCGCTGGCCGGCGCCGTGCTCGGGCTCGGCCTGTTCGTGCTGCTGCGGGCGCTGTTCCCGGCCCGCCCCGGGCTGGTGGCGCGGTTGCTCGCGCTCGACGCCGTACGCGAGGACGCCGGCGCGCCGCGCATCCGGCTCGTGCTGCCCGACGAGGAGGTCAGCGCGTTCCGGCGCGGCCTCGGCGCGCGGCTGGCCCGCCTGTACGGCGCCCGCGGCTGGGAGGCCAGGTCCATCAGGGCCGACCTGACCCTGGTCGGCCGGTCGTTCGAGGCGTTCCTGGCCACCAAGGCGCTGCTCGCGGCCAGCGGCCTGCTGGCGTTCCCGCTGCTGCTCGGCTGGCTGGCGCTCATGGGGTGGGGGGTCTCGCTCGCCGTCCCGTTCTGGGCCGCGGTGCTCTTCGCGGTCGTGTTCTTCTTCCTCCCCGACCTGCAGATCAAGAAGGAGGCGCAGGCCAGGAGGCGCGACTTCCGCCACGCCGTGGGCGCGTTCCTCGACCTCGTCTCCATGAACCTGGCCGGCGGGCGCGGCGTGCCCGAGGCGCTGCTGATGGCCGTCTCGGTCAGCGGCGAGCAGCCCAACTGGGCGATGGGGCGCATCCGCGACGCGCTGAGCGGCGCGCGGATCGTCGGCATCACGCCGTGGCAGGCGCTCGGCCAGCTCGGCGAGGAGATCAACGTCGACGAGCTGCGGGACCTGTCGGCGGCGCTCGGCCTGGTGGCCGACGACGGCGCGAAGGTGCGCGCCTCGCTCACCGCCAGGGCCGCCACGCTGCGCCGCCGCGAGCTGGCCGAGATCGAGGGCCGGGCGGGCGAACGCTCGCAGTCGATGCTGGTCGCCCAGCTCCTGCTGTGCGCCGGTTTCGTGATCTTTCTCAGTTTTCCCGCCGCCATGAAGATGTTGGGGGTCTCATGAACCATCCCTGGATCGTCTATCTCACCGCTTACCTGGGCGTACGCCTCCATCGCGCCCGTACGGCGCCGACCCGCGGCGCGTCCGCCGTCGAGTGGGTGATCATCACCGCGATCATCGCCGGCGTCGCGCTCGGCCTGGCCACCTTGATCAGGACGCTGGTGGAGCAGCGGCAGGCGGACATCGAAGGCAGCTTCGGGGGCGGCGGTGACGGCGGCGGTGGCGACTCGGAGCCGTGAGCACCGCGGATCCGGCCGCGGGCACGAGCACGGGATGGGCCGCGGGCGGGTGTGCGGGAAGGGCCGCGGGCACGAGCGCGGGATGGGTCGCGGGCAGGACCGTGAGCGCGGTGTGACGGCGGTCGAACTGGCCATGCTCATGCCGGTCATCCTCGCGGTGTCGCTGCTCATCGTGCAGGTGGCGCTCTGGTTCCACGCCCGGCAGGTCGCCGAGGCGGCGGCGAGGGAAGGCGCCCGCGTGGCCCGGTCGGCGCCGATCGACTCCGCCGACTGGCCCGGCGCGGCGACGGCCAAGGCCACCGACGTCGTCCGCGCCATCGGCCCCCAACTGCTGGCCGGCGCCACGGCCACGACGTCCGAACGCGACCCCGACGAGCGGTTCGTCACCGTGACCGGCAGCGCCGTACAGGTGGTGCCGCTCCTGCCGCCGCTCACGTTCACGATCAGCGCGACCTCGGGCGGGCCCGTGGAGTGCTTCCGCCCCGACAACGGCGGCGAGGACTGCGAATGACGACAGCTCGCGAGCGCGGGTCGATGGCCGTGGAGACGGTCATGCTGGCCCCGGTCTTCCTGCTGTTCCTGATGTTCCTCGCCGGTGCTGGGGTGCTGGTGGAGTCGCAGGGGCGGGTCAACGGGGCGGCCAGGGACGCCGCCAGGGCCGCCTCGGTGCAGCGCACGTTCGACGAGGCCGAGGCGGCGGCGGAGACGATCGCGCGGAGCGTGCTCACCGGGCCCTGCGGGTCGCCGGCGGTCACGCTGGACGGCTCGGCGTGGGAGCAGGGCGGCCAGGTGCGGGCCGAGGTGACCTGCGCGCTCGACCTCGGGTTCCTCGGATTCGGCGGCGCCCACGAGCTGACCGGCACGGCGGTGGTGCCCCTCGAGCAGTTCAGGAGGGTCGAGGAATGAGCGAGCGGGGGTCCATGTCGGTGTTCACCGTGCTGTTCTCCGTGGTCGCGTTCCTGCTCGCCGGGCTGCTCGTGGACGGCGGCGCGGCGATCAACGCCCGGCTGCGGGCCGCGGACGTGGCCGAGCAGGCCGCGCGGGCCGGCGCCGACCGGATCGACGTCGACCATCTGCGCGCCACCGGCGAGACCCGGCTGCTCGGCGACGACGAGGTGTGCGCCAGGGCCGACGAGATCGTCGCCGCGCACGGCGGCGGCGACGTGACCGGCCGCGAGTGCTCCGTGGACCAGGGGCTGGCGCAGGTGACGGTCACCGTGGCGGTGCGGTGGGAGGCGTTCTTCCTGGCCGTGATCGGGTTTCCCGGCTCGGAGACGACCGGCGCGGCCACCGCGGCCCCGGAGGCGAGATGACCGGGAAGAGCCGGCCGACGAGCGACAGCCGACGAGCGGCAGCCGAGAAGAGATAGACCGAATCCTGCCACTCGATGGATGCGGAACGCACGAGGCAGGACGCTGGAGGAGAAAGGAGTGTGGCGATGCCGACGCGAGAGCCCGCGCGTTCACACCGGCGGCACCCGTCCGCGCGCATCCCGGCCAAGCGCACCGCCGGCGACGTGCTCGCCGGGCTCTCGGCGCTGGTCGTGCTGGTGGCGCTGGTGGGCGGGGTGCCGTACGCGCTGCTCACGTTCGTCGGCCCGCCCGTCCGTCCCGAACTGCTCGACCTCGAGACGTTCACCGGCCGCGTCGGGCCGAGCACCGTCGTGGCGGTGCTGGTGCTGCTGGTGTGGCTGGCCTGGTTCCAGCTGTTCGTGTGCGTGCTCGTCGAGGTGTACGCCGGGGTGCGCCGGGTCGGGATGCCCGCCCGCGTGCCGCTCTCCGGCGGCACCCAGGCCCTGGCCAACAAGCTCGTCGGCGCCGTGCTGCTGCTGTTCACGACCGGCGCGATGGTGGCGCCGCTCATGAAGCCGGTCGCGCCGCCGGTGACCGCGGTGGCGTACTCGGCGCCGATCGTCGAGAAGACGACGTCGGAGACGAGCAAGACCAAGAAGGTGTACGTCGTCCAGCCTCCGCACGGGCGGCACCACGAGAGCCTGTGGGAGATCGCGGACAAGTGCCTCGGCGACGGCCGCCGGTATCCGGAGATCTACCGGCTCAACCAGGCGAAGGAGCAGCCCGACGGCTCCCGGCTGCGCATGGCCGACCTGATCAGGCCCGGCTGGGTGCTCGACATGCCGGAGGACGCGCGTCACGTCCACATCGTCCCGGCCGACCAGCCGCGCGAGCAGACGCTGCGCGAGCACCCCGGCCGGGCGCAGGTCCCCGACCGCACCTTCCGCGACGCGGACCCCGACCCAGACCGGAACACAGACCGGCACACCGAACGCGACACCGAACGCGACACCGAACGCGACACAGACCGGAACGCAGGCGGGGAGGGGACCAAGCGCGTCGAGCCCAGGCACCGGCTGCCGGAGCAGCGGGAGGAACGCGAGCGCCCGCCCCAGCACGAACGCCGCGACCAGCACGAGCAGGAGCCGGCGGCCGGCCGCGACGGCCAGGGCAACGAGCTGGCCGACTATCTCGCCGGTGCGTCGCTGGCGGCCGCCGGGCTGCTGCTCGTCCTGGCCAGGCGGCGGCGCGAGCAGCTGTGGCGGCGCGCGTTCGGCCGCCGCGTCGCCCGCCCGCGCGGCG
>DASUCK010000344.1:0-3114 GCA_036276095.1 Nonomuraea sp.
GATCTCGGTGGAGGCGATCAGTTCCCCGGTGGAGCGGCGGGCGCGGGGTGGGCGGGCGAAGACCGGGGCGGCGGTGGTGTCGATGCCGACATTGCCGCGGAAGTGACGGAGGTAGCCCCGGCCTTTGGCCCAGCGCACCGGGGTGAGTACCAGCGCGGTGACGATGTCCTGCAGCAGTTCCCGCTTATGCGAGTGTGCTGGGTCGTCATCCTCCCAGGCGGTGGCCAGCGCGTCGGCTTGATGCTGGGGCAGGCGGGCGCGCCGATCGTGGCGGGTCGGATCCAGCGCGGTGGTCAGCCGGTCGAAGGCCCGGTAGAAGCGGCGGGAGGAGGCGAGCACCTGGTGGATGTCTTCGGGGCTGATGTCGGGCAGGCGGAGCCGGTGGCGTGCGGCGGCGGTCAGACAGAATGCGGCGATTCGCCAGGCCTCGACGAGTGTGGCCTTGCCGGTGTGGTTGATGGACAGCAGCAGGCAGGTCAGCACCGCGGCGATGGGCAGCCCGGGCGGGCCGGGCCTCGGGCCGAGTTCGGCGTCGATCAGCGGCATGATGCCGGAGTCGTCCAGCAGCCGGGCGTAGTGACTGACGACGGCGTCAGGGATCTGTGCCGTCTGCTTGACAGGAGGCCGAGGCCGGGTGGCTCGGGCTCGGGTGGTGCGCGGCGGCCAGGCGCGTGGCTTCGCCGTACTTACATGGCGCGGCCGCGCAGCAGCGCGACCGCGGCGGGCTCGTCCAAGGCGGGGACGAAATGTTGGTAACGGGCCAGTGCCGAGGCGCTCATCCCGGCCGCGGCGGCCACCCCCCCAGATCGATGCGGGCGCTCAGCAGTTCGACGATCCAGGAGGAGCGCAGCCGGCGCACCGACAGGGCGGGCAGGCCGCCGGTCGGCCGGTGACGGGCTGTCCAGGAGCTGAACAGGTTCTTGGCGTGCCGGGCGGCGCGCCTGGGCCGGAAGATGAAGGCGTCACCGGGCCGGTCGGCGGCGTGGGCCAGGACGTCCTCCCAGGCTGCGCGGCAGACGATCAACCGCTGCGTGCCAGGGGCGGTCACCACGATCGCGCCGCAGGTCAGGCGGCGCAGATGTGCGGTGCGGACGGCGGCCACCTCCCCGGAGGTCAGACCGCAGCCGAAGGCGAGCGCCATCAGCGCCAGCGCGTCGCCTCTGGCCTGGCCGGGCAGGCGTTCGGCCCAGCCGCGAAGACGGCCGAGCTGGGCTGGCGAGTACGGCGGGCTGACCGCCTTGGGGGCTGTCATCGGCGGCGGCGCTTGTTCGCCGCGTTCCAGCCAGGCCAGCGTGGCGCGCATGTGCCGCAGCCAGCTGCGGTAGTCTGCGCCGAACTCGGGGCCAGGTCGGTGCAGCCGGTCAGGATGAACGCGTCGATCGTCTCGTGCCGCAGCCACACTTCCGGGTCATCCGGCAGGCCGGAGCGGTGACACCACACGGCCAGCCGGGTGGTCGCGGTGAGCAGCCGTTGCACCCGGTAGGGGGAGCGGTCGGCGCTGGCGGCGACCAACATCCGCACGTGCCCGGCGACAAGGCCCCATTCCGGCTGGGGGTTCTGCGGCCGGTAGCCGGTGATCGTGGCCGAGGTTTCCGCGTCGAGGGTCACACCCCATCCATAGCGGCAAGACAACCTGCCGTTACGCAGTGCGACGACATCCACCGAAAGGAGCGCTTTGTCATGGTCGGAGGACGCGGGCGTTCCCGCTCTCCCCGGGATTTGGCCGACGACCCGGAGAATTGGCCCCACGCGGACCTGTCCGACCATGTGGCCGCCGCCGTCGTCCAAGCGATCGCCGCCACCTTGGCCGAGGTGATCGTCGGCCAAGGGCTGAGTTTCCGGCGCCTGGCGGTGCTGTCGGGCGTGAACCGGCAGACTATCAATGACCTGGTCGCCGGGCGTTGCTGGCCCGATGTGGCCACCATCGCGCAGTTGGAGGCCGGGCTGGGTATCCGGCTGTGGCCGGTGTCGCCCGGTGGGTCCGGTGGAAGCTGACCCGGGACGAGCGCGTCTTGGCCCTGGTGGGGGGGCAGACCAAGTACGGGAGAAAGGGGCAGTGACGCCTATGACCTGTGACGTTGCCCGTTCGATTTCGGCGTACGCGGTTTGACCGGGAGGTCCGCTGCTTCGGTCACCGACGTACGATCGTCGACGACCGCGTCCGGCTGGCCACTGTCGGGGCGTGTTGGGGCACGCTCGCTGCTTCATCCATGATCACTAGTGGTGGGTTCTGCTGCCGGCACACCTTGGCCAGTCGTGCTCCAGGTTGGGGGAGGTGTTCAGGTCCATCACGCCGTGTACGGCCACCACTTGGCCCGGAGGCGCCGCCCGTACGCCGAGCCGCAACGGTGGCTGCGGCGGGCCGGTGGACATTGGCGGTGAAGGCACCGGCGCGTCTCCTTCCGGGAGCCCTCTGTCCCGCACCTGCTGTCTGATCGCGTCGCGATGTCCCGCCACGCCGGTGGGGAGGACGACTGGATCCGGGAGCGCATCACGGGCGGGGTTCCCTGTCGGGTCACCGGCGGTTCGCTACGGCCGGTTGTCAGGGCATCTGTTCGCCGTGGTGAGGTACGCGCAGCAGCAGCAGGGCGGTGTCGTCGCTGTGGTAGTCCCCGGCGTGTCCGCTCAGGGCGGTGGTGATGCGTTCCAGCGTCTGCTCGGCGTTCAGGCCCTCACAGCCTGCCAGGAGCGTGCTGAGCGCGGGCAGCCCCCAGACGGCGTGCCCGCCGCGGCTGTGTGCTTCGGTGACCCCGTCGGTGTAGAGCAGCAGAGCATCGCCCGGCGCCAGTTCCACCGGCTCGGCGTGCAGGCCGGCGTCGGCGAAGATCCCGAGCAGCAGGCCAGGCCGGCCCGCTTCCTCCACGGTGGCGTCGGCGCGCCGGATCAGAGCCGGCGCGTGGCCGCCCAGGCTGATCAGCCCGCGTACGCCGCCGTCCGGGCCGGGACGCAGGATCACGCACGCCGCGGTCAGGAAGCGGTCGTTGACGCGCTGGCGGATCAGCGCGTCGTTCAGCCGGGTCAGCACGGTGGCCGGCGAGGCGTGCTGGGTGGCCTCGGTGCGCACGGTGTAGCGGGCCAGCGCGGTCACCTTGGCCGCCTCCAGTCCTTTGCCGG
>DASUCK010000345.1:0-3933 GCA_036276095.1 Nonomuraea sp.
GCTGACCGCGAGGAGCCCGGAGTGCCCGAGTACACCTTCCGCGTCAACGGCGAGCAGGTCACCGTCGACGTCGCCGGGGACGTGCGCCTGCTGTGGGTGCTGCGCGACCTGCTCGGCGTCACCGGGCCGAAGTACGGCTGCGGCATCAACGTGTGCAAGGCGTGCACCAGCCACCTCAACGGCAAGGCGGTCAGCCCCTGCTCGATCCCCGTGAAGGATCTGCGCCCCACCGACGAGGTGACCACCATCGAGGGGCTGGCGGCGACCGTCGGACAGGACCTGCACCCCATGCAGCGGGCCTGGCTCGACCACGACGTCGTCCAGTGCGGCTACTGCCAGCCCGGCCAGATCATGGCGGCCGTGGCGCTGGCGCGCCGCGTCGCCGCGGAGGGCCGCGAGATCACCGACGCCGACCTCGACGGCCTGCGCAACATCTGCCGCTGCGGCACCTACGCCCGCATCCGCGAGGCCATCAGGGCCGGGGCCGAGAACATGTGAGCCGGCCCTGGGCGGGCCGGCTCGGCCCGGCCGTCAGGGGTTGACCGGGATGACGCAGTCGCTCTCGTCGCGCGGCACGCGGCCCGTCGGCCAGGCCGCGCCCTCCAGCGTGACCTCCCCTGAGGCGGGGTCGAGCCGGACCACGAACACGGCCTTGTTGTACGGGTTGCCGGCGTTGGTCAGGCAGATCCAGCCGCTGGCCCCGCGGACGCGCAGGTCGGAGTTGAGCTTGCCGAGGTCCTTGCCGACCCGGTCGGCCGCGGGCACCTCCTGGCCGCTGGTGTGGACGGCGCGCGCCAGCGCGCGGGAGGCGGTGAGCACGACGTCGTGGGTGACGATCGTGCGCCCGTCGGCCAGGTCGATCGCGCCCATGTTCGCCTGCTCGGCGATCGTCCGGCGCAGCTTCTCCATCGCGTCCCTGGACTCCCTGAAGTACAGCGACGGCGGGCCGTCCTTCTGCCGGGCCGGCTCGGCGGCCCACGCGTCGGGGTGGGCCGGGCCCGCGTACCGGACGGTCACCGACGGCTTGCCCGAGCGCGGGTCGCCGCGTAACAGGGCCCGCTCGCTCGCGTCGAGGCGCTGGTCGAGGGTCGTGGCGTCGGAGCCGGTGATGACCTCGTACGAGTCCTTCTCGCGACAGTACGAGGTGGCCAGCTTCTTGACGAACAGCTCCAGGTGGAAGGCCCGTCCGGCGAAGTAGACCACCTTCGCGCTGGACCGGCAGATGTTGGCGGCGAAGTCCTCGAACTCGTTCGGCGTGACGCCCGCCGACTCGACCCCGGGCGACTCGAACAGCATGTCCTGGACCCCGGCCGCCGGGTTGCGCTCGCGCCGGGCCTCCGAGAACGCCTCGCGCAGGGAGCGGTTGTAGTTGTCGTCCGGCCGGGTGTCGGCGACCAGCGCGGTCTCGGCGCCGGCCAGCGCGGGGTCGAAGGCGAGCAGGGCGCGGGCCTGGTCCTTCGACGTGGACACCACCCGCGCCAGGCCGGGGAAGTCGAGCCGGGCGCCGCCTTCCCGGTTGGCGAAGTCGTCGGCGGTCACGACGCTGGCGACGGCCGGGAGGCGCAGCGTGTTGGTCACGTACGACAGCGCCTGCTTGGTCGCGGTGAGGCTCAGGTTGAAGCCGGCGATCACGCGCAGGTCCGGTTCCCGCTCCACGAGCCGGTCCACCGCGAACCGCCAGTGCCGGTAGTCCTTGCCGGGATTGGCGACGACGAGCCGGATCGGCGGTCTGGCGGCGTCGGAGCCGTTGGCCTCCACCTGCGCGAGAAAGGCGCCCTGCACCTCGCTGAGCATCTGCCGCTGCACCGCGGGGCTGTCCGACTCCAGCGGGATCAGCAGCGCGACGGTCGCGTGCTTCCTGGCGGCGACCTCGCGGTTCTGCTCCGCGATGCGGGCGAAGACCTCGCTCATCCCGGCGACGTGGGGCATGAACACCCCGGCGCCGTCGGAGACGCCCACGCATTCCCCGTCGTGGATCTCCAGGTCGGTGCCGCAGCTCTCCGGCCCCCGCAGGAACCGGTCGTAGCCGATCGGCCCGGCCACGAGCACGGCCACGGCGGTGACGACCGCGGTGAGCGGCCCGGGGACGCGGCGCCGCCGCCGGCGCGGAGCCTCCTTCCGCGCCGGCGCCGGGGGCAGCGTCACCTGGATGAGCCGGCTGGGCAGCGGGGCGTCGTGACCCTGCCGGCGGCGCTCCCCGATTCTCGCGCGGGCGGCGTACCGGTCGCGGATCTCCTCCGCGAGGCGCTCCGGCGGCACCGGCGGCACTGCGCCGCGGGCGGGCGCGGCGGCCCCCGGCCGCGCCGTGCTGACGACCACCGGGTGCACGCGGGGGACGAAGGACTCACCGTCGTAGACCTCGAGGATCTTGTCCCTGATGGTCCGGCGCGACTCGACCGCGTCGACCTCGGGCAGCAGGACGAGCGGCCGGCGGGCGCGGTTGAGGCGGCGGAACAGGCCGTAGTGGGCGTCGATGTCGGCGAGCAGCGCCTCGACGAGCAGCAGCTCCCGCCGCGGGGCCGGTTCGTCCCGCCAGCGGTGGAGCGTCTCGCAGACGGACTCGTTGGTACGCTCGCCGCGGAACCGCCTGGTGCGGTACCACCGGAACGTCCGGCGCTCCGGCAGGCGGAAGACGTTGATCAGCTTGAGCACCAGGCTCGGCACCCCGCTGAGCTGCTGGGTGACGGCCGGATCGTCGAGCAGCGGTTCGAGCCGCGGGCGCAGCTTGTGGAGCGTGTGCCGCCGTTCCTCGGCGATCGCCTGCTCGATCCGGCCCTTCAGGTCCCTGATCTGCTGGGGGTAGGAGTGGCCTGGGGCGGGCTGCCAGTCGTACAGCGCCGTGCGGGCGGCCACGAACCGGGGGAAGACGATCGGCAGTCCGCGGGCGACGCGGCCTCCGTAGCCGCAGCCGTCGGCGATCACCTGCAGTTCCTCGACGACCGGAAGCCGCGATTCGTCGCCGTCCCGGCTGACGCTGGGATTGTTCACCGGAACAATGCCGCGATATGTCCGGATAACGTCTCTGAGCCATTCCAGCGTCCGTTCGCTGTCACCCTCGACCTGCATCATCAACGCGCCTTCGCCGCGCTGGAATCGCACCCGGTTTCGCGTGAATCTGTCTCTGTAGGTCAGGTCGGCGATGACCCGTTCCATCCGGTGATCCACAGGGACTCCACGTCGTCGAGCGGAGGGTTGCTGAGCACTATAGGACGGAAGTCCGGCGAGGACGCGGAATATTCCTTTATCGTCCTTGACGACGGGCCGGTTACCCCGGGCCGCGGGCGCCGAATTCGTTCCGGGCCGCCCGCGGCCGTTGTGCGCAGGCGTCACCCGCGGAATTCGGGGAGCCGAAACGGCGCGCGGCCCGTCTCGCCCTTCGCGGCCGCAGCCGGGTCGTCGCGCGTGAGAGCCCGACGATGACGCAGCCCCAGATGCGGGCCGCCAGGGTCTTTCAGACAGGTTTAGGGGACTTCGCGCGGACCGCGGCGAGCGCCTGCTCGATCGTGTCGTGGCGCCCCAGGGTCTGCCAGGAGCCGGTGATGTCTAAGAGCCGCCCCACCCGCGGGCGGGGCGCGACCAGGTGGACGCCGGCGCCGTGGGCGCGGGCGAGGGTGGCCGCGGCGAGCAGCGTGGCCAGGCCGGAGCTGTCGAGGAACGTCAGCCGGCTGACCTCGAAGATCAGGTGGTCGCCCAGTCGCCGCCGCACGCGGTCGATGTAGCTCTCCAGTTCCTCGGACGTGGTGGCGTCGACCTCCCCGGCCACGATGATGAGCGTGGCGTCCGGCAGATGACGAGAGTCCAGCCTCATGACGGCTCCTGGATCGCGGGTCGATCGTCGTGCGGCTCCGCGGCTGTGACGGCACACGCGGCCACACCGTCCAGGCTAAGGCCGAAGCTTGTTACATGAAAGAGGTTTCGTCATAGGATTTTCCC
>DASUCK010000346.1:0-2102 GCA_036276095.1 Nonomuraea sp.
CGCCGCCCTGGCCGGGGCCGCGAAGCACGCGGCCTCGCACGTGCGCAACGGCGTCGACATCATCGTCGCGCAGGGATACGAGGCCGGCGGCCACACCGGTGAGATCGCCGGCATGGTGCTGACCCCCGACATCGTCGACGCCGTCGGCCCTGAAGTCCCGGTGCTCGGCGCCGGCGGGATCGGGTCGGGCCGCCAGGTCGCCGCGTCGCTGGCGCTCGGCGCGCAGGGGGTGTGGACCGGCTCCATCTGGCTCGGCACCGAGGAGTACCAGAACCTCCAGTCCAGCTCCGGCTGGACCGAGGCGTTCACCCGGGCCACGTCCAGCGACACCGTGCGTACCCGCATCTACACCGGCAAGCCGGCCCGCCTGCTCAAGACGAGGTGGACCGAGGCGTGGGCCGAGGCGGACGCCCCCGACCCGCTGCCCATGCCGCTGCAGAACCTGCTCGTCTCCGAGGCCCACAACCGCATCAACGCCTCGGGCGACCCCGACGTGATCTCGATGCCGGTCGGCCAGATCGTCGGGCGGATGAACGCCGTACGCCCCGTGGCCGAGGTGATGGCCGACCTGGTCGCGGAGTTCGAGGAGACGGTCAACCGCCTCGACAAGATCCGCTGAGTCAAGAGTTCGCAAGAACCCGGCGTCACCACCGCCTGGTGGCCTAGCGTCCGCTCCGGAGAGCGGGGCCACGCCCCGGTGGAGGGGGCGACCGATGCCAGGAACCCGGGTCAGGGACCGCCGACGGCCGCGGCCGGTCTACACCGACGTCACGCTGGCCGGCGGCCCGCCGGCCCCCCATCCGGAGGAGGTCCTGGCCTTCCAGGAGGTGGGGTACGAGGTGGTCGGGCTCGTCCACCTCGACGTCGAGCCGGGGGGCGTCGCGGAGCTGGCCGCGGACTACTCGCCGGAGGACGGCGCCGCGCTGCTCGAGCACGGGACGCTGCCGGCCACGATGCTGCGGTCCGCGGACGGGCTCGTCCAGGCGTCGGTGTCCTGGTTCTGGGCGGAACCTGCTGTGCAGCTGCGCACCTGGATGGACGACGACTCCCTCGTGGAGACGCACCGGCGGTGGCCGGAGGTCCCGCCCTGGCCGCGCCGGCGGGCCGCGGCGTGGAGGCACGCCACGGTCGAGGGGGAGATGACGCGGCAGGCGGCGGACGGCCGGTCGATCGCCACCGTGCCCTCCGCCGAGGCAGCACGCCTGGACGAGGCGCACCGGGCCCACGTGCAGGCCTACGCCGAGACCTACGGCTGCACGCCGGTCGCGGCGCCGGCCACCATGGCCGAGACGCTCTCGTCCCTCGAGCGGGCCACCCTGCACATGTGGCGGGTGGGGGAGGCCTACGCCCGCACCGGCAACGTCGTCCTGGTGGTGATCGCGCTCGCCGTCGCGGCGTCGTCCTGGGTGCTCCACGCAGCCTCCGTGCCGTGGGCCGTGGTCTGGTCCCTCGGCGGGGCGGTGGCGGTGGTGGCGTCGCTCAACCGGTTCGCCGCCCGGTTCGCCTACACGCGGTGGTGGCGTCCGGCGTACCGCTGACCCGTCGATCGCCGGGCGACACGCCGCGAAAAGCCCTCAGGAATTGACGGGTCGTCAGGCGGGTTCGGTGGCCAGGGCCCGGCCGACCGCGAGCGCCTGCTCGGTCGCCGAGCCGAGCGCCATCTCCAGGCGCTTGGCGGCGCTGAAGTAGCGGTGCGCGGTGCCGTCGAGGTCGATGCCGACGCCGCCGTGGACGTGCACGGTCGTGTGCGCCAGCCGGTGCCCGGCGTCCGCGGCCCACAGCTTCGCGACCGCCACCTCGACCGACGCCGGCAAGTCCTCCGCGAGCCGCCAGGCCGCCTGCCACAGCGTCAGCCGCGCGCCCTGGACGTCGATGTAGCCGTCGGCGAGCCGCTGCGAGACCGCCTGGAAGGTGCCGATGGGGCGGCCGAACTGCTCGCGCGTGCCCGCGTAGCCGGCCGTCAGGGCGAGCGCGCCCTCGACGACGCCGAGCTGGTGGGCGCACAGCGCCACCGTCAGGCGGTCGACGAGGTGCTGCAGGGCTGCGAGACCGCCGGGCAGTGCGCGGCCGGCGGGGAGCACGGCGCCCTCCAGCTCCAGGCG
>DASUCK010000347.1:0-3974 GCA_036276095.1 Nonomuraea sp.
GTTCATGGCGATCTTGGAGACGACGCCCTCCAGGGTGTCGTGGCGGTCGATGTCGCCCGTGACCCCGGGACGGCGGGCCGTGGCGATCTCCTCCCTGGCCACGGCCCTCGTCACGTCGATGCGGAAGTCCTGGTAGCGGGCGTACCCCATGCGGCGGCAGAAGCGTACGACGGAGGTCGAGGAGGTGGCGCAGCGGGCGGCCAGGCCGGCGATGGACAGGGTGGCGGCCGCGGCGGGGTCGGCGGCGAACGCCTCGGCGATGCGCCGCTCCGACGGCCGCAGGGCGGGTATGGCCGCGCGGATGCGGATCAGCAGGGTCCCGGCGTCCTCGGCCATCGTCGTCCGTCCCGGAGCAGGAAAAGAAAATACCCTGGTGATAGGGTTCGCGTAATTTTATGACGCACGCCCTGAGGAGGCCACATGCTCCGTGGCGCATTCTCCGCCGCCGCGCTCGCCGCGGCCCTGTCCCTCGCCCTCACCGCTTGCTCGTCCTCCTCCGCGCCCTCCGGCGGCGGCGCCACCGCCCAGGGCCTGGTGGTCGGCGTCACCTCCGACCCGGACACGCTCTTCCCCTGGAAGGCCACCCAGTTCCAGGCCGTCAACGTGCTGCAGAACCTGTACGGGACGCTCACCGAGTTCGACAAGGACCTCAACGTGGTGCCCGGCCTGGCCGAGTCGTGGCAGACGGCCGAGGACGGCAGGACGCTGACGCTGAAGCTGCGCCGGGGCGTGACGTTCGCCGACGGCAGCGCGTTCGACTCCGCCGACGCCAAGTCCTCCCTTGAGAAGATCATGGACGAGTCGACCGCGGCGGTCGCGCGGGCCACCCTGGCCTCGGTGAAGTCGGTCGAGGCGCCCGACCCGGCCACCGTCGTGCTCACCCTGACCGGGCCCGACGCCGCGCTGCCGGCCAACCTGGCCACGGTCAACCTGGCGATGCTCTCCTCCGACGACACCGAGGAGAAGCTCAACACCACGCCGAACGGCACGGGGCCGTTCACGCTGGGCAAGCGCGTGCCCGGCCAGTCGCTCACCCTCGCCCGGAACGACACGTACTGGGGAAGCGAGAAGCCGAGGGTCGGCACGGTCGAGTTCCGGGTGATCCCGGACGAGTCGTCCATCGTGTCGGCCATGCAGTCGGGCAACGTGCAGCTCGCCGTCTTCAACGACCCGCTGGTCGCGCAGACCGCCGGGGGCGGCGGCACGATCACCGTGGCCAAGACGCCGCAGCTCAGCTACCACGTGCTCCAGCTCAACGCGCGGCGCGGCGACCTCAAGGACGTCAACGTGCGCCTGGCCGTCCAGTGCGCGATCGACCGCAAGCAGGTGCTCGACACCGCGGCGCTCGGCGAGGGCGAGGTGACCGGGCCGATCACGGCGACCGCGTTCAAGTCGGACCCGAACAAGCGCCCGTGCCCCGCCCGGGACCTCGCCAAGGCCGCCGAGTACCTCGGCAAGGCGGGCAAGGCCGGCGGCGTGACCGTCAAGACCATCGTCTCCCAGGGAGAGTACGCGACCTCGGTCAACGAGGCCCAGAACCTCAAGGCCCAGCTCGCCGAGGCCAAGATCAACCTGGAGCTGGAGGTGCTGGAGTCCGGCGCGTACGTGGACCGCTGGGTCGCCGCCGACTTCGACGCGGCCGTCGCCCTCAACGGCGGCCGCCCCGACCCCGACGGCTCCTACGGCCGCTACTTCACCAGCGACGGCAACCTCAACAAGGTCGCCGGCTACAGCTCCCCCGAGCTGGACGAGCTGTTCGCCGACGGCAAGGCCACCACCGACCAGGCCGCCCGCAAGGCGATCTACGACCGGGTCGCCGCCCACCTGGAGGAGAACGCCGCCTGGATCTGGCTGTTCTCCGGCTACACCTACACCGCCACGACCTCCGGCGTGCGGGGCTTCCAGCCGATGGCCAACGGCTCGCTGCAGTACCTGCGCACCACCTCCGTCGGCTGATGCGCGCGCTGCTCCGCGGCCCCGTCGCCCGCACCGCCGTCCGCCGCGCGGCGGGCACGCTGGGGACGCTGTTCGGGGTGGCCGTGCTGGTGTTCGTCATGTTGCGGGCCATCCCCGGCGACCAGATCACGGCGGGGCTCGGCACCGAGGCCGCCGCGCTCACCCCCGCCCAGCGGGCCGCGCTGGAGCGCTACTACGGCCTCGACCAGCCACTGGTCACCCAGTTCTGGTCCTGGCTCGGCAACATGGTCACGGGGAACTTCGGCTGGTCGGCGCGCAACCAGGCCGGCGTGCTGGACCTGACCGTGCGGGCGCTGCCGGTGACGTTCGAGCTGGCGGTGCTGTCGATCCTGCTGGCCCTGCTGATCGGGGTGCCCCTGGGGATGCTGGCGGCCTCCCGCACGAACGCGGCCCGCGACCTCGCCGGACAGGCCGTGAGCCTGGCCGGCCTGTCGATCCCGGCGTTCCTGCTGGCCACCACGCTGCTGTCGGTCGCGGCGGCGGCGTTCGGGTTCAACCCGAACGGGCAGGGCTTCGCCACCCTGGCCGAGGACCCGCTGCTCAACCTGCGGCAGATGCTCCTGCCCGCGCTCGTGCTCGGCTTCGGCATCGCCGCGCCCATCCTGCGCACCACCCGGGCGGCGGTGCTGGAGGTCCGCTCGGACGACTTCGTCCGCACCGCCCGCGCCAAGGGCGTGCCGGAGCGGCGGCTGCAGGTGCGGCACGTGCTGGGCAACGCGCTCGTGCCGATCGTGACCATGACCGGGCTGCAGTTCGGCTACCTGCTGGGCGGGGCCGTGGTGGTGGAGCAGATCTTCTCGCTGCCGGGCGTCGGGCGGCAGGTGCTGATGGGGATCCAGCAGAAGGAGTACGCCGTGGTGCAGAGCACGGTGCTGGTGATCGCGCTGGCGTTCGTGCTGGTCAACCTGCTGACCGACGTGCTCTACCGGGTGATCGACCCGCGGGTGAGGGCGTCGTGACGGCGTTGCGCGGGAGCCCGGCGGCGCTGGTGGGATCGGTCCTGCTGGTGGTGCTGGCGGCCGTGGCGGCGCTGTCGTACGCGGGGCTGCTGCCGTACGACCCGGTCGCGCAGAACCCGCCGCAGCGTTTCCTCGGGCCGTCCGGCGCCCACCTGTTCGGGACGGACCAGTTCGGCAGGGACGTGTTCTCGCGGGTCGCGGCCGGGGTGGGCAACTCGGCGCTGATCGCGGTGGTCGCGGTGGCGTTCGCGGCCGTGGCGGGCACGCTCGGCGGGCTCGTGTCCGGGTTCTACCGGGGCGTGGCCGACGGGATGATCGGGGCGGTGACGAACGTGCTGTTCGCGTTCCCGCCGCTGCTGCTGGCGCTGTCGCTGGCCGCGGTGCTGGACCGCACCTGGTTCACGATCGCGGTGGCGATCGCCGTCGTGTACGTGCCGATCTTCATCCGGGTCACCCGCGGCCCCGTGCTGACGCTCAGGGAGATCGAGTACGTGCGCGCCGCCGTCGCGACCGGCCAGAGCCGCGGGCAGATCATGCTGCGGCACGTGCTGCCCAACATCACTTCGATCGTCGTCGTCCAGGTGGCGCTGTCGCTGTCGTGGGCCGTGCTCACCGAGGCGTCGCTGAGCTTCCTGGGGCTCGGCACGCCGCCGCCCGCGCCCTCCCTCGGCTCGATGATCTTCGAGGCGCGCAGCCTGGTGTTCGTCGCCCCGTGGACGCTGATCGCGCCGGGCGTCGTGGTGGTGCTGCTCGTGGTGGGGCTCAACCTGCTCGGCGACGGCCTGCGGGACGCGCTCGACCCGCGTAACCGAGGAAAGTGAACGATGAGGGTTCTGGGCATGATCTCCGGCACGTCGCACGACGGCATCGACGTGGCCGCCGTCGACTTCGCGCTCGCGGGCGGCGCGCTGGAGGGGCGGGTCGGGCACACGGCGAGCACGCCGTACCCGGAGGAGCTGCGCGCCCGGCTGGTCGCGGCCCTGCCGCCGCGGCCGACCACGCTGGCCGAGGTGTGCGAACTGGACACGCTCATCGGGC
>DASUCK010000348.1:0-3040 GCA_036276095.1 Nonomuraea sp.
GCGGTCAGCTGGCAGATCAGGTCGGCCACCGGGCCGGCCACGTCGTCCTGCGTGGTGGCCGGCCGCCAGCCCTCGCCGCTGACCACCGCGGCGACCCGTTCGCGCAGCTCGGCGGGGGACATCAGGGTGCCGTCGGCCAGCAGCATGAGCGCCGCCTCGCGGGCCGACACCTCGAACTCGTGCTCGCCCTTGGCCAGCAGCAGCCTGGTGACCGCCGACCACAGCGCCTCCCGCGAGTGCAGCAGCCGCCGACCGTAGGCGGTGATGACGAGTTTGGCGCCCTCGCGGGCCAGCGCGCCCAGCTCGTGCTCGGCCAGCTCGCGCAGCCGCAGCGCGTGGGGCGAGGGGGCCAGCCGCAGCGGCAGCGTGCCCTCCCGGTCGGCCAGGGAGAGCAGCGCCTGCAGCGCGGGCAGCGGCTGCGGCGGCACCGGCGCGTGCAGGCGCACCTCGAACGGCTGCGCCAGCTCCCGCCGGAGCGGCCCGCGCCCGAGCACCCAGCGGTTGAGCCGCTCGCCGTGGACCCGGTTGAGCCAGCTGTCGCCGCCCAGGTCGGCGCGCGGCTCGGTGAGCCAGCGGCGGGTGAGCGCGGCCCGGTCGATCTCCTCGCCGGCCACGATGGCGAGCTCAAGGGCCGCCGAGCAGGCGAGGTGGGCGCCCAGCTCCTCCGGGCCCATGATCATGCTCCACTGGAGCTCGGGGACGTCCGGCGGCAGCACGCCCGTGGCCTCAAGGGCCTTCTGGTAGGTGGTGGTGCCGGCCTCCTCGCCCTCCGTGGCGTAGGTGCGCAGGATCTGGACGGTCGTCGGGGACACGCACAGGGCGGCGTACCGCTCCAGGCCGCCGAGCTGGAGCAGGCGGCCGAGCGAGCGCGCCAGGCGCTCGTGGTCGCCGGTGGCCGGGCCGACCTTGAGCGGCAGGGTGTACCAGAGAAATTCGCAGACGTCGAGCTGGGTCACCGTCTCCAGCGGCTCCCCACCCGTCAACCATTCGACGGCGGTCCTGGCCTCCTCGGCCAGGTCCGGCTGAGAACGCTCCAGCTCGGCGAGCAGGGCGGTGACATCCGGTGCACTCATGCCTCGAAGTTTGCCGTATCGACCCCTGGCCTGACGATGTCCGAATCCTGTCCGTATTGGGTCTTGCACAGTGATTACCCTAAGAAAGCATGAATGGGCGGACGGTGACCTGGATCAGATCCATCGTTTCTCGAACAGCATGCGGGCCTTCCACTCCGTGTACGGGATCAGCTCGGCGGACAGGATGGGGTGCAGCCACCAGAAGTTGATCAGCGCGAGCAGTGCGAAGGCGCCCACGACGGCGGCCCCGACCGTGCGCCGGACCGGCACGCCGCCCGTAGCCGTCGGCGTGGACGGCCCGATCAGCAACCCGGCGCACAACGTGATGGCCAGCACCATGAACGGCACCATCGGGATGGCGTAGAACAGGAACATCGTGCGGTTGTCGGCGAAGGCGAAGTAGAACCACGGCAGCCACCCCATCGCGTAGGCCAGCAGCACGGCCCCCGCCCGCCAGTCGCGCGACGACACGTAGTAGGCGATCAGCGCCACCAGCGCCGCCACCGCGCCGAACCAGATCACCGGCGTGCCGACGCCGAGCACCGCCTCCGAGCAGTCCTTGACCCCGCAGGTGTTCTGCCTGCCCTCGTAGTAGAAGGCCACCGGGCGCAACAGCAGCGGCCACTGCCACGGCTCCGACATGTACGGGTGGGAGGTCTCCAGCCCGCTGTGGAAGCTGAACACCTGCCATTGGTAGTGGACCCACGACCGCATCGAGTCGAACAGGAAGTAGAACGGGTTGCCCGGCCCGGTGGCGCGCTCCCAGTTGCGCCCGTAGCCGGTGTCGGTGGCGAACCACCCGACCCAGGTCAGCATGTACGCGAAGAACGGCACGATCGCGAACGACGCGAACCCCTGCGGCACGTCCTTGTTGAACGCCCCGGCGTACGGGTGGCGCAGTCCCACGGCCCGCCGCGCCCCGAGGTCCCACATGATCGACATGGCGGCGAAGGCGATGAGGAAGAACAGCCCCGACCACTTGACCGACATCGCGAAGGCCAGGCATACCCCGGCCGCGATCCGCCACGGCCGCACGCCCAGCCACGGCCCGTGCGGCGTCATCGGGGCGGACTCGTACCAGGCGACGAGCCGTTCGCGCGCCCGGTCGCGGTCGACCACCAGGCACGCGAACGCGGCCAGCACCCAGAACATCAGGAAGATGTCGAGCAGCGCCGTGCGCGACAGCACGAAGTGGAGGCCGTCGAGGGCCAGCAGCAGGCCGGCGAAGCAGCCGAGCAGCGTCGAGCGGGTCATGCGGCGCGCCACCCGCGCCAGGACGAGGATGGACAGCGTGCCGATCACGGCCGCGCTGACCCGCCACCCGAACGGGTTGAGCCCGAACAGCCACTCGCCGGCGCCGATCATCCACTTGCCCAGCGGCGGGTGCACGACGTAGGAGGCGCACTTGTCGAGCGTCTCCTGGGTGCACTGCTCCCAGATGTTCTGGTTTCCGGTCAGGATCGCCCGGTCGGCCTCTTTGCTCGTGACCCGCTCGACCCCCCAGGTGATCAGCGAGAACGCGTCCTTCATGTAGTACGTCTCGTCGAACACCACGGCCCTGGGGTGGCCGAGGTTGATGAAGCGCAGGATCCCGCCGAACAACGTGACGAGCAGCGGGCCGACCCACCCCCACAGCACGCTGCCGCGCATGGGAGGGATGACCCGCTCGCGCACGGACCTGGCCGGAGGCACGCTCTCGCCGGCCTCCGGGGTGTCGGAAGCCTGGTACGGGGAATCGGTCACCGCCATTCGGCCATCGTACGGGGAGCGGGGACCGGAGGTACGTAAGGAATGGAGAAACTCGGGTCAAAGGGGATGCGCTGCCACAATGGTCAGATGACTGGAGACGGCAGGTTGGTGCTGGCGGGCGCTCCCATCGGCCAGGCGGGCGACGTGTCGCCCCGGCTGCGCGAGACACTGGCCGCCGCCGACGTGGTGGCCGCCGAGGACACCCGGCGGCTGCGCAG
>DASUCK010000349.1:0-10556 GCA_036276095.1 Nonomuraea sp.
GCACCGAGCTGGTGAGCGACGCGCTGCGCGCGGCCGCTGCGACACGGGGCAGCCTGCACGGCGCGATCTTCCACGCCGATCACGGGGCCCAGTACACCTCGGCCGAGTTCGCCAAGGTCTGTGCCGAGCTCGGGGTGCGCCTTAAGCGAGCAGCCCGACCTGAGAAAATACGTCATCGCTGGTTATCAAGCCGGGTCGCGCCCGACTCATCCCCTGCCGTTCCGACCGAAATCCGGTCCCCGGCAGCAGGCGCTTCACCCTCTGTGACCTGGCAGGAAAGCCCTTACCGCCGGGATCCCGTACCGAATCTCTCCGCGCGCCGGCACGGCCAGCAGAGCGCTGGTCGCGAGCCCGGCCCCAGTGAAGGCGAGTGCGAGTCTCATCACTCCCTCCAACTCGATCACGAAATCGAGTTGTTGGGTCACCCCGGTGGACAACAGGAGGGTCGCACCACCAGCACCACGTGCCACTGCGGAATTGTTTTCGGGTGAACCGAACTAGAAGATCGCATGGCACGTCCACTGGCCGGAGGCTTATTCGTGTGCTATGAATGTGGCACGGCTCGGGGCTGGGTGCCATTGTAACGATTATTGGGGGCGCATCCCATGACAGGAGCAGTTTTAGCAAAGGCGCGCAGTGCATTCTCCATCGTTTGCACCATACTGTTGGGGGCTGTGGTTGTTGTTGTCGCGGCCAGACCTGCGTCGGCGGCATTCATCTGTGACCAGACTAACCTCAACGGCGGGTTTGAGGTCTGCATCGATTACGACCCGCAGGGTTATCGAGCCGGCTACAAAACCAACCTCCAAGTGCGTGGCGATTGGATGGACTTCAACCTGCGTTGCGACAGCGGCGCGGTATTCGGCACCTACGGCGCCTTCCTCGCCAATAAGTCGAGTCAGTGGTACACATACGTATTCAAGGTCGGCAGCCAGGGGCGCTGTCACGTTACGCTCTACGACCGATCCACCGGTGGCCAGACGGACTCACCAAGCGTAACTCGCTGACCGGGAGCGGTATGAAGTCAGAGCACCCGAGTGCCGATCATTGTCCGGTCCGCGACGTAATGCGTATATGCTCCAGCATGGTAGACGCTTGACAAGTACAATCGTGCCAGTGAGGACTGAACATGAAGAAGTTGCAGCGCAAGTCAGCAATTGTCATTGCCGTGTTGGCGACCAATGTCGTAACTGTATTCACCTTTGCCGAACCCGCGTCAGCCGCATTCCAGTGCAACGGCACCACCCTCAATGCGGGAGGCCAGGTCTGCATCGATTATGATCCACAAGGATACCGAGCTGGCTATCAGACCTCTCTTAGCCCGCGTGGCGATTGGATGGACTTCAACCTGCGTTGCGACAGCGGCGCGGTATTCGGCACCTACGGCGCCTTCCTCGCCAATAAATCGAGTCAGTGGTACACATACGTATTCAAGGTCGGCAGCCAGGGGCGCTGTCACGTTACGCTCTACGACCGATCCACCGGTGGCCAGACAGACTCACCAAGCGTGACTCGATAATGCAGTAGACATACCCGCACGCGCTGCGAGATTCCCCAGGCGACTCAGCACATGCTGACCAAGCAGCTGCGCGAACTCGAAGACGACGGTGTGGTGATGCACAAGGTTTATGCCGAAGCCCCGCTGCGTGTGGAGTACGCGCTCACCGACAAGGCCCGGTCCCTGCAGCCGGCGTTCGAGTCGCTTCTCGCCTGGGCCCGGTAGCTCAGCGTCACTAACGCCGGATCCGGTACCGAATCTCTGCGTCTTCTCGAGATCAACCGTCCGCGGCTTCTGACGGTTCTGCTCTGCAGGAAACCGTCGTGCGTCCAGCACCCCAATGAATCCAGCTCCCAGTCTCTTCGCACCGGCAAGTCCGCCGCCTGGTACCGCGCCTGCAAGGCGCTCAGCTGCCGAGCACGGCTCGCCGTCACGTGCGACAGTGGCGGGCGGCGGCGTCAGGGCTGACATCCAGAACTGCGCCGATCTCGTCCCAGGTGGCGCCGGTCGCGCGATCGGCGGCGACGGCCGAGGCCAGAACGGCACGGGCATGAGCGAGCAGAGGCAGCGCCGCCGCGGCATAGCCGGCGATCGGCCCGGATTTCCAGCCAGTCTGCTGAGTGGGCTGGGGTTGAAGGAGCGGTTTGTCACCTCGGCGCGAGCTCGACCGCGCGACGCCGGAACTCGGCAGGGTGTGGCAAGGGCATGAGGGACATCCTTCCTGATGATCAAGGGTGACCTCAGGTCAGTGTCCGAAGAACGAGGGGAAGCTCATGCCAATGACTTCCCTGATCTCGGCAGTAATTCAGTTGCGTGGCGTGGACTTAGTCTTCATGATCCGGCCCGTGCTTTCTAACCTGTGGCCCCAATACGGCCTGACCATCTTCACCCCACGACTTGAACTCCGCCTGCCGCGAGAGGAAGAACTGGCGGCACTGGCACATCTGGCAGCCAAAGGCGTGCACCGGGCAGACGAGCGCCCGTTCTTGACTCCGTGGACCGACGGCGGTCCCGAGGATCGCGCACGGTCTGTGCTCCAAGGACACTGGAGCCAGCTCGCAGGATGGAGCGTGGCAGCGTGGCAGCTCGGACTCGGGGTCTTCCACCACGGCCAACCGCTTGGCGTGGTCACGCTTCGAGCACGCGATTTCCTCGTCGTTCGGGAGGTCGCAACGTCCTCGTGGCTGGGCATAGAACACCAAGCCAAGGGCTATGGAACCGAGGCTCGGGTAGGCCTGCTCACCCTGGCCTTCGACCACCTCGACGCACGTGCCGCGCGTACCGAGGTGTTCCAAGACAACCACGCCTCTCAGGGTGTGTCCCGCAAGCTCGGCTACGAGCACGACGGCGTCTCGGTGGACGCCCGCGGTGACGAGGCCCTCGTGTCCGATCGTCTACGGCTCACTAGGCAGAAGTGGGCTCGGCAGAACCGGCACCCCGTAAGGGTTGACGGGATGTCAGCGTGTCGTCCGATGTTCGGCCACTGACGCCATCCTCTCATCCTGACCACCGGTGAGGGCACGGTCTGACCCTAGGACTCGAGGTCCGGAGGTCGGGAGTGCTTACTCACCAGCGGCTATCAGGCACCGAGTCTGCCCCAAGAGCATCCTCAGTAGCTCCCATTAGAGATCGGACAAGTTGATCGCTGCTGCCATCGCGCGGAAGCCGGCGTCGTTGAGGTGCACCGCGTCGCGGAGCGCCGGGCTGCCGTCGTAGCCAGGAAACAGCCGGTCGGGATCAGCGGGGTCGGCTACGGCACCTGCGAAGTCGACGACCGCATCGTACTCCCCGCTAGTCAGGATCCAGCGGTTAAGCCCGTCACGCACCGCTTCGCCGTGTGCGGTGAACACGCCGTACGGGTTGCCCTTGAAAGGCGTCACGGTGCCGCCAATGATCCGGATGCCGTGCGCGTGGGCCAGCCGGATCAGCGCTCGGTGCCCCTCGATCAGCTGGCTCACGGTGAGCGTGGGGTTGGGCCAGTTGCAGCCCTCGCCGAGCGGGATGCCGGCCACATCAAAGATGTCGTTCAGCGCCTCGGAGATGATCACCGTGCGGACGCCTGGCCGGCTCAGCACGTCACGCTGGAACCTGGACTGCGCGCTCTCGCCGAAACACGGTGAGTCGCGGAGCAAGCGGTTGCCGCCTATGCCGGCGTTGACCACCGCGAGGTCGCGGCCTGCGGCGGTAAGGCGCTCGGCAAGTTCGTCGGCGTAGCTGTTGTCGGCGTCGACGGTGGAGAACGAACCGTCAGTGAGCGAGTCGCCCAGTGTGACCACGGTGCCACGTGAACGTGACATCGCCGGTCGCGGGCCGACCTCGACGCCGGTGAGGAAGTAGTACGACTGGGTGGTCTCGGTGAACGCAGTCGGCGCCGGGTCCAGCAGGTGGTTTCCACTCGCGCGGTACGTGCTATGGAACGCCAGAAAGTGCTGTGTGGCCGGCCCGGTCGGCGCAGCGAAGTACAGTGTGACCGTGAGCCGGTCGAGCGCCTTGGTGCGGAATGCAACCGGGTCGCTGACGAGTTCGCCGCCAGCGGGGATACTGCCTGCCGGGGAGTGCCGGAACGTCAATGGACGCACTGTGTCTGGCATTACGGCTGCGCCTCTACCGGCCCTTGCGACAGTGGCGCCGGCGAGCCGCACCGGCGCGGAGCCATACAGGTTGGACAGGCGGATCCGCAATGTCGTTCCGCCGGCGCTCAGCCGGAGGACCTGGCGCACCGAGTGATCGTCGAAGCCGGCGGCGGCCCAGTTGGGGAGGACGCCCTCAGCCGGCTCTTGCATGGCAGCGCCCCAAGCGGCCTGCCAGGGGCTGTGCCCATGACCGTGCTCGTGGCTGTGAGGCGGGGTAATGGCGGACGCGGCACTCGCCGGAAGGGTGAACAGGGCCATGACCGTGACGACGATCGCAGCGATGGCTGGGCGAATGGGCATATCAGCTCCTCAGCGGGCAACAGGGCCTTGAGTGTTGGCGGGGACTTTGGACGTGCAGGGCCTGGTCGAGTCGGGTGCCGACGCATCCATGGCCGTTTGGGCCCGTTACTGACCTCCTTGAGCGGCGGATGCGGTAGCGCAGGTGAGTCGCCTCCGGCGGTGTCGATGACCCGCACGAGCTCAGCCTTCTGGCCGTGCCTGTTGTTCGTTCAGGACCGTGAGATGCCACATCCAATGGGAAGTCAATCGGTAGTAGCTGGCCCGTGGGTGGGTGTGCCTCATCTGCTTGGAAACACTCGCCCCGTACACCTGGCCCGGTGGGGCGGAGAACTCCCCATGGATCAGGCCCTTGGCCGGCAGGGACAAGACCATCCCATCCACTCCGGACAGCGGGCCGCTGCCGCTTGCGGATAGCTGGGGCTCGAAGGTGCCCGCCACATCGCCGCGACACCCCGCACCTCGACCGGGCCGGCGTCGGTCACCACGGTCTGGTGGGCGGGCGGCCCGCCGGCCGCCCGCGCGCCAACCGCCGATCCCCGCCACAAGGTGCTTTCCTGACGGAGGTGCTGCCTGATGCCTGGGTCCGGCCACGATGACCCCAGGACGGCACCCTCATCGCGGCCGGGTGAAGTCCCCGATCTGGTGGAGCCGGCCGAGATCCTGCTGGCCACCAGCGACGTCGAACGCGCGCTGGGCGAATTGTGCCATCCCTATCGAGCCGCGGTCGTCCGCGAGATGGAGCAGGCGGCAGGTGATCCACGCCATCCGATCGCACATCCCGACAGGTGCATCTCGGCGGGACGTCCCCGAGCGTCCGCGCCGCCCAGGCCACGTGATCCGCACGCGCAGTTCAGGGATCATAGACCCCTCTCAGCGACGGACGCGGTAACGGATATGGGTCGCTTCTGGTGTGTCGATTACCCGAACGATCTCCAGCATCACCCGCGACGGCAGTACCTCGAACAGCCGTCTGCCACTTCCGAACAGCACCGGGACCTGATGAATGTGTATTTCATCCAGTACGCCGGACTCGAGTGCGCGCTGTGCCGTACAGGCGCCGATCACATGCACATGCCGGTCTCCGGCAGCCGCCTTGGCCTGCGCCATCGCGCTTTCGATTCCGTCGTTCACGTACGAGATCAACGGATACTTCGCGATCGACGGGTCGGGCTGCCGATGGCTGAGCACGAAGACCGGGACACCCTCACCATGATGAACGCCGCCCCAGTGATTGGCATGTTCTGCGGTACGCCGTCCCGACACGACCGCGCCGGCTTCATTGATCTCGTCGATCATCTTCCCGGCCAATCCGGACCCGCGAAAGTCGCCGTCCGGTGTGAGGGCCCAATCGTGCAGGGTGAACCCGTCCCCTCCTGGATTGCCCGGTCCGTCATTCGGACCCGCGACGTACCCGTCGACCGATACCGACATGTCCAGCACTGATACAGCCACATCGACCTCCAGCGGTCTTCATCCAACCCGCTCTAACCTGCCGTAAAGCTCGGCATGACGGGACTCCTCATCGGTCAGACGGCTCAGCCATAGCCCTGGCGTCAGCCCGTCCGACGGTGACCCTGACACGCTCGATCACTTCCACCTGGTGAACGGATACGGGCGTTTCAGGGTAGTTATTCTCTGCAGCTGAGATGCGTCACACCAGCTTCTGGTGGTCGGCCTCCCAGACCTGGTTGCGATGCACGGCCGGGCGCACCAGGTAAACGCCGGCCTAGGCCCGCGAGACCTTCATCGAGCCGCCTTCGGCCAACGCGACGGTGCCGTTGGTGTACCAGTCGAACAGCGGGCCAACCTGGTCGTCGCTATCGGCGATGAAGCCGTCCACCGACACGACATTGTGCATCGCGATACTCATGACCTCTCCGAAGTGTTGTGAGGGCTTGGGGGTCCGCCGGGGTCGGCGTCAGACAGCCGCACGTGGGTGCGGTGGTCGAAGGCCTGCCCGTGCGGCGCGCAGGCGGTTCCGGACTCGCGCGGGCACAGCGTCCAGTGCCGGGTGACGCGCGCCCGGTAGAGGCGGAACGGCGCGGGCGCACGCAGCTGCTCGGGCGGGACCACCCAGCCGCCGCGGCCCGCAGGTCCCGGATAGACCGGGAGCCACCGGTCGAGGTCGGTCTCCTCCGCGGCGGTCGCCGACATGTACACCGCCTGCGCGGTACCCGGTACGACCTGGGAGTCGAAGACCACGACACTCACCTCGGGACGCTCGGCGATGTTGCGCGAATGGGCCGCCCCGGGCACGGAGATCCACAGGAAGTCCCGATACCCGTCGTGCGCGAAGTAGACCGGGGTGGCCCAGGGGGTTCCCATCTGGTCGGCCGTGCCGAGCGTGAGGTAACGGTTGGCGTCGATGACCGCCCGCACGGTGTCGGCAAGCGTGCTCATCGCCACCGCCCCCACGCGATCAGCGCGGCCACCGTCCCGAAGGCGAGGGGCAGCCACGGATCCGTGTGCAGGATCGCGATGTTCGTGACAGCGGCGCCGGCCATCAGGCCGACCAGGCCCAACGCCGCCATCCGGGACAGGCGCGGCACGAGCAGGCCGACCGCGGCGGCGACCTCCAGCGCTCCCACCAGGTAGCGGAACCACTGGCCGGCGCCGACGGCCTCGAACATGCCCACCATCGCCGGGTCGCCGGCGAGCTTGACCGCACCGCCCATCGCGAACTGGACGGCGAGCACCGCCTGCGCGGTCCACAACAGGATCGTTCTGACCTTGCCGCGGGCTCGGACCCGGTTGATCGCTGTAGTCATCGGTGATCTCCGAAAGTGTCAGGGTGACGTCGATGTCTCAACCATGCGCCGATCGGCGGCCGTGCTCATCCGTGACGTCCACCGAATCACCACCGAATGACCACCGAATCACTACCGAAGCAGCACTGAGGCAGCCCGAAGCGCACCCGAGGCACCGGGTGAGCGGTTGCCCAGCTGCTACCGGCCACACCTGCGGATACGCCATCCTGGGGGTTATGGAAAGCAGCATGGCGAGATAGACGTGGACCGACACGAGCTATCACCATCCGTCACCACCGAAAGTGGGCCAGAGCCGATCACTGGACGGACCCGCGACCACCGGAGCGGTTGGTGCGCAGGATCAGCAAGGCCAGGCCACTGCAGACGAGTCCAAGAGTGGCCAAGGCGTCCCACCCATGGGCGGGGTAGAGAGCCGATGCCAGGGTGCTGCCAACGGCGCCGGCGAGAACATTGGCGGACATGTAGGCGGTGGTGACGCGGGCCGTGTGAGTGGGGCGAGTGGTGATGAGCGCGGACTGGTTGGTGATGTGCTGGGCTTGCATCCCCGCGTCGAGCAGCGCCACTGCCAAGATCATGCTGGCAACTCCGGTGAGTCCGCCGCCGTCAGAGGCCACAGAGACACCCCAGGCGGTCGCGGTGGCCGCCCAGCCGAGTCTGGACACCCTTGCCGCGTGACCACGATCGAACCAGGCGCCGGCGTTCTTGGCGACCAGTGCTCCGGCGAGCCCGATGATGCCGAACAGCCCGATGGTCAGGTCAGTGAAGCGGTAGGGAGGTTCGGTCAGCTGGAGCGTCAGGCCGGTCCACAGAAGGTTGAACGAAACGAATCCGAGGGCGCCGATCAGCATGCGACATTGGACGAACCGATCCCGGGCTGCCATTCCCGCCACCGAGGCGAGCAGGCGGATGTAGCCGGAGGGGGGCTGGGCGGCACGGGATGGGGGAAAGGCGGACAGGAGGATGGCGGCGGTCACGGCCAGGACGGCTCCGGCAAGATAGGTGACCCGCCAGGTGAAGGCGGTGCTGACGAATCCGCTGATACTGCGGGAGAACAGGATCCCCAGCAGAACACCACTCATGACGATGCCAGTCGAGCGTCCACGCTGCTGAGGCGGGGCGAGGGCCGCGGCATAGGGCAGCAAGACCATCGCAGCGGCGCCGCCCAGCCCGACCACGACGCTGGCGGCCGCTGCGATGACGAGCTGGTGACACAGGGCCATAACCAGCATCGCCGCCGCCTGGACCACCAGCAGCGTCTGCGTGACACGCCGCCGCTCCACCAGGTCGGCCAGCGGAACCAGGAGCAGTTGGGCCAGACCGTTGCCGATGAGCGTCGCCACGACGACCAGGGCCGCCCGGCTCGTCGAGGTTGTCAGCGAAGTCGCCAGGGAGGCCAGGATCGGTTGGCTGTAGTACAGGTTGGCCACGGTGCTGGCCGCGACGAACGCGAGCAGCCCCGCCCGGACGTGCGTGAATTCGGTGATCGTCATGCTGCCCACTCTCGGCGGGGTCTCCGGCAACGCGACAGGCCGAGATGTGCCTGGCCACGGCATGACCACCCATCCCGGTCCTGGGGCATGCCACAGTTGAGACATGACGCTGGACGACCCCCGTGAGGAACTGGCCGCCTTTCTCCGCCACCGTCGCGCCCAGGTCTCGCCCGAGCAGGTGGGGCTGCCACGATCGGCTGGACGACGGGTGCCTGGGCTGCGGCGTGAGGAACTGGCCATCGTCGCCGGGGTCAGTCCCGACCATTACCAGCGCATCGAACAGGGCCGGGTCCGACCATCGGCCCAGGTCCTCGATGCCATCGCCACCGCACTCGCCCTTGACGACACCGAACGCGCCCACCTGCACACCCTCGCCGAGAACCTGCGAGCACCGGCCGCCATCAGACCCGCCGCGAGTCGCTCCAACCGCAACATACGAAGCATCCAGGATCTTGTGGACTCCTTCTCCGGGCCCGCCTTCGCGTTGAACCACTGCCGGGACGTCCTGGCGTGGAACCGGCTCGGCGCAGCACTGATCACCGACTTCGCGTCACTTCCTCCGCAGGACCGGAACATGGTGTGGCTGATGCTCACCGACTCCCGAATGCGAGATCTCTACCCCGACTGGAGAACCGGCGCGCAAGAGCAGGTTGCCATGCTCCGCCGCGCCAGCGGACAACACCCCGGAGACCCGCGCATCGAGCGACTCGTCGGCCGGCTCGGCACCGCCTCCCCAGAATTCACCCAGTGGTGGCCACACCGGCAAGTCCACGAGAAGACCGCCGGCACGAAGACCCTCAACCACCCCGCCATCGGGCCGATCAGCCTCGGCTTCCACGTCCTGCGTCCCGCAGCGGCCCCGAACATCGAACTCTTCGTCTACTATCCGACCACACCGAAAGCACAGAACTTGCTCATCGACCTCGCCTGAGGGCGCCATCGCACCACGATGCCGGAACCCTCGCAGCAGAAGGTGAGATCCTCTATCTGACCAACAACGCCGGACACCTGCGCTATGAGCAGGCACTCGAAGCAGGCTGGCCGATCGCGACCGGCGTGATCGAAGGCGCCTGCCGCCATCTGGTCGCTGACAGATTCGATCTTGCCGGAGCACCCTGGGGCCTGCCCGGGGCGAAGCGGTGTTGAAACTGCGCGCGCTGACGTCAACGGGCATCTCGACGATTACTAGCGTTACGATCTCGCACGGCAACACGATCGTGTCCACCAGAGCTGCTACCAGGACGGATATGCCCTCACTGCTTGATCGATCCGGTCACTGAAAACGAGCTACACCCAAATGCGAAAGCGCGCAAATGGCGACGGAAGTGTCATTCCGGACCCGCGCCGGGTGCGGGTCGCTGCCGCCACGAACCAGCTACGCCGCTCTCCCGCGTCCTCCGGGGCCAGGTGAGCGCGGCGGGGGGTTGCAGGATGCGCCGGGTCATGGTCCTGCCCGCGCACCGGGTGGTGCGTCGCCGTCGTGAACGCGTGCGCGGGAGACGTCAAGCGTGGCACGATGAGCGGTCACTTGCGCCTCGCGCAGACCGGAATTCTGTGGCGGGAGCTCTCCTACCGGAACTCGACGTCGAGAAGGGGCAGACTCCACATGTGCTGGACATTCGCGTTACGAGGCCTGATCTCAGCGATATTCGCCTTCGGGCTCCTCGCCCCCGGCCACAGCATGGCGGCCGAGCGAACAAAAGGTCCGACACTCCGTTACATGGGCCTCGGGACCTGCGGCGATCGGGCGTGCGGACCGTGGAGGGCGTGGTTGAGCGACAACAGGGCCATCCAGATCAAGGACGCTCGGGCGACCCTTCGCATCCCCGGAGACACCGAAGTGTTCGCCGCCCCCATGGGCGTCTCA
>DASUCK010000350.1:0-2531 GCA_036276095.1 Nonomuraea sp.
GAGCCGCTCGGTGAGCCGAGTGCGTGAGGCCGTCCGGTCCAAGGCGCGGGATTCGGCGGCACCGACCGGCGGACCCGGCCCACGGGGCCGGGCCTTCAGGGGCGCGGGGAACCGAGCGGCCGGCCCCCGCCCAGCCGCGGAGAAGCACACGCCGGAACCGCCTCACCCCCGGCCGGCCCGCGGCCTACAGCGCCCGCAGCGCCGCCGCCGTGGCCCGGGTCAGCCCCTCCAGGTACCCCTTCGGCAGCTTCGGTGTGCGGACCACCACCGACCGCCAGTACAGCGGGCCGGAGATCAGGTCCAGCGCGAGGTCCTCGTCGATGCCCTCGCGCACCTCACCCCGTGCGACCGCCGCCGCGACGATGCCCGTGGCGACGCTCTGCTGCCCTTCCCGCAGCGCCTTCTGCATGGCCTCGGCGATATCGGGGTTGCGCGCGGCCTCGGCCTGGAGGTCGGGGATGATCTGGCCGGCCACCGGGTGCCGCAGGGCGCGGGACGTGACCTCGTAGAGCAGCCTGAGGTCGCCCTCCAGTGACCCCGTGTCCGGCGTGGGCAGCCCCTGCACCGCCACGGCCGAGACGAGGTCCAGCACGAGGTGCAGCTTGGAGCGCCAGCGGCGGTACACCGCCGTCTTGCCGACGCCCGCGCGCCGTGCGATCCCCTCGATGGACATCCGCGCGTAGCCGACCGCCGCCAACTCCTCGAAGACCGCCGCACGGATCGCCTCGGTCACGTCCTCGCGGAGCACGGCCGCCCCGGCGGGCGCCCGGCGGCGCGGCCGGGGCGGCGGCTGGGCCGCGGAGGGATCGGCGTTCGTCGTCATGCGGACCAGCATAGGGGCGTCACGACGAAACGGTTGCGTTCCGACGTCCGATCGGCTTACGCTCACGTGACGACGATACGGTCCCGTCCCGACGCAGCCCGGGCGGGACAGTCCGCACAGACCCCGTCGCCCTCGCCCTCCATCGCCCCCACCTAGCGAAAGCAGCGGATGTGAGCCAGGTCCTCGACACACCGCCCCCGACAGCCACCGGCGCCCGGCCCCCCGCCGAGTCCCCGGCGCAGCTCGCCGCGCGCCACGGCCTCAGCGTCAGCGGGGCCCGCCCCTCCCTGGGTACGTACGTACGGCAGCTGTGGGCGCGGCGGCACTTCATCACGGCCTTCGCCACGGCGAAGCTCACCGCGCAGTACAGCCAGGCGAAGCTGGGCCAGCTCTGGCAGATCGCCAACCCACTGCTCAACGCGGCGGTGTACTACTTCATCTTCGGCGTGCTGATGGGCACGAAGAACGGCGTCCCGGACTACGTCCCGTTCCTCGTGACCGGCGTGTTCGTGTGGACCTTCACCCAGAGCTCGATCATGGCCGGCACCCGGGCGATATCCGGCAGCATCGGCCTCGTCCGCGCCCTGCACTTCCCGCGGGCCTCACTCCCGGTGTCGTACTGCATCCAGCAACTCCAGCAACTGCTGTTCTCCATGGCCGCGCTGGCCGTCATCCTGCTGGCCTTCGGGGTTCCGGTCTCCCTCTCCTGGCTGCTGATCGTGCCCGCCCTGGCCCTGCAGTTCGTGTTCAACGCCGGCGTCGCGATGGTCATGGCCCGGATCGGTGCCAGGACCCCCGACATCTCCCAGCTGATGCCGTTCGTGCTGCGGACGTGGATGTACGCGTCGGGCGTGATGTTCAGCATCGACCAGAAGCTCTCCGGCCGCGATCTGCCGTACGCGGTGCACCTGTTGCTGGACTACAACCCGGCGGCGCTCTACATCGACCTCATGCGGTTCGCGCTCATCGACAGCTTCGAGGGCGGCCATCTGCCCCCGCACGTGTGGGCGGCAGCCGCGGGGTGGGCGCTCCTCGCGGGCGTCGGCGGATTCATCTACTTCTGGAAGGCTGAGGAGACGTACGGCCGTGGCTGACACCAACACCCTCCAGGGCACGCGGCGGGAAACGCCGGGCGCCGCCCACGCGGCCGCCCCCGCCGTCGAGGACGAGCGCGTGCCCACCGTCGTCGTCGACGGCGTCGACATCGTCTACCGGGTCAACGGCACGGGGGCCGGGCGCGGCAGCGCCACGGCCGCGCTGAACCGCATACTCCGGCGCGGGAAGGCCGAGAAGGCGGCCGGTGTGCGCAAGGTGCACGCCGTACGGAACGTGTCCTTCACCGCGTACCGGGGCGAGGCCATCGGGCTCATCGGCACCAACGGCTCCGGCAAGTCGACGCTGCTCAAGGCGGTGGCGGGGCTGCTGCCGGTGGAGAACGGCCGTATCTACACCGACGGCCAGCCCTCCCTGCTCGGAGTGAACGCCGCCCTCATGAACGACCTCACCGGGGAACGCAACGTGCACCTCGGGGGGCTCGCGATGGGGATGTCCCGCGAACAGGTCCGCGAGCGGTACCAGGAGATCGTCGACTTCTCCGGCATCAACGAGAAGGGCGACTTCATCACACTGCCGATGCGGACGTACTCCTCCGGCATGGCGGCGCGCCTGCGGTTCTCCATCGCGGCGGCCAAGGACCACGACGTCCTGA
>DASUCK010000351.1:0-8449 GCA_036276095.1 Nonomuraea sp.
GAACCCAGCTCCGGCCTGGACGCCGAAGCCGAACACACCATCCACCAGCGGCTGGTCGAACACCGCCACGGCACCACCAGCGTGATCATCTCCCACCGGCTCAACGGGGTGCGGATGGCCGACCGGATCGCCATCCTCGACGACGGCCGCATCACCGAACAAGGCACCCACGACGAACTGATGGCGCGCGACGGCACCTACGCCCGGCTCTTCCGCATGCCCTCTGCGCCACCGCATCCTGCTGCAGTGAAGATCACTCAACGCCACCACCGATTACGGGCGAGCGCCGTTCACTGGACAGACCCGTCAAGGATGTCAACAGAGCCAAGGGGATGAGGACGGCCTGAGGATGCCAGAGGACGAGATGAGGCGCGGCAGGCATAGCGTTCACCGCAGTCGCTGCGGCTGAGACGCGGAGGTGAGCGTGCGCGTCGACAGGGTGATCGTCGTGTCCCCGCGCAAGAGCGGGACGCACCTGGTGCAGGAAATGATGACGTCCTTCGGGTACCAGGTGCACGGCGAGACCGTGCCGCCGCTCGACGCCGTGGTGGCGCTCAGCCCGCAAGAGCGGATGGAGCTGGCCCGCCGTCACCTGCGTGCCGACGCGCTCGCCGCGCTCGACTGGCGCCGGGACCGGGAGGAGTTCGTCCGGGTGACGAACCTGCTCTGGTACCAGGTCGCCGCGATGTGGCAGGTGCGGCTGTCCTCCGTGCGCGTCCCGCACACGGAGCTGGCACAGCCGGAGCGGGACCAGCGGGTTCCGCTGAGCCCCGATGCCTGGCGCCGGCCGTTCGCCGACACCCCCGCGAACATCTGCTGGACCTTCCACTCCATCGACGTGTGGCACGTCGACCACGACTTCTACCGGGAGTGGCAGGAGGACTGGCGGCCCAGGATCGTCGTGAACGTCAGGGACCCCAGGGACACGCTGATCTCGATGGTGAACTTCCTGTCCGGTGACAGCGGGCACGTCTTCAGCCGGCAGCCGGAGCTGGCCGTGTTCCGGCCCATCCTGGCGGCCATCCCCGACCTCGCCAGCCGAGTCGCCTACGCTCTGCGGGAACCAGCGCTCCCGCTGCTGGCCGACTTCGAGGCGGCGATCAGCCTCTACCACCATCCGCACGTGTGCGCGGTTACGTTCGAGGATCTCATCGGGCCACTGGGCGGCGGCAGCGCGGCCCGGCAGCGCGCCGCGGTCGAAAGGGTCGCCGCGCACCTGGAGTCGGACGCCGACCCGGCCGCCATCGCCGAGAAGCTCTTCAACCGCGAGGCGTACAGCTTCCACCGCGGCGCCACCGGCGCCTGGCGAGAGGTGTTCGGCAAGCGGCATCACGACCTGTTCGAACGGCGTTTCGGTCACCTGCTGGAGATCTTCGACTATGCCTGAGAACGGTCCACCCGAGCCCGCCCTGACGGGCACGACGGCGGCGATGGCGGCCGAGGCGACGATGGCGGCGGAGGCGGCGGAGGCGGCGATCACGATCCTACGGCGGCTCGCCGACGACAACCGGGTCGGCGAGGTGGCGGCGTCCGCCGAGTGGCTGGTGGGCCGGCCGGTCTGGCACCGCGACGCCTCCCTCTACGGTGGCGCGGCCGGTCACGCGCTCGCCTTCGCCCATGCCGCGGCCGTCCTGGACGACGAGGACGGGCAGTGGTGGGAGCAGGCCCGCCGCTGGCTGCGCATCGCCGCCGACAGCACCCGGACAGCGCCACTCTCGTCGTGCTGCCTGGGCTACGGCACCGCGGGGGTCGCCGCGGCGGCCGCGGCGGCCCGCGAGGTCGACGCCCGCTACGGCCCCGCGTTGCTGGCGCTGCACCGCGACGTCGCCGCACAGGTGGACGGGATGAGCCCGCCCGACCCGGAGGGCGTCGCCTTCCCCGACTACGACGTGGTCGGCGGGCCGGCCGGCGTACTCGCTCACCTGGCGTCCGCCGCTCCGGCGGAAGGCCCCGGCCAGGCGGCCGAGCGCCTGGCCGACCGGCTGGCGGGCATGGCTGCCGCGGGCGACGGCGATCCATGGGCGGGGTGGCGGGTGCCGCGGCGCAACTACCCGCGACGGGATATCGAGCACGAACTGTACCCGTACGGGTACGTGGACCTGGGCCTCGCGCACGGCATCCCCGGGCCGCTGGCCGCCCTCAGCCGGGCCTGGACCGCCGGGGACCGCCGGCCGCCGGTTCGCGAGGCTTTGGAGGGACTTGCCGGGCAGCTCGTGGCGGCGTCCAGGTTCGATCGATACGGGAGGGCGTGGCCGCGGGTCATGCCGTTCTCCGCGGCCGGACGGATCGCCCCGGAAATGGCGGAGACCGCAGACGCGGCCTACTGCTACGGGCCGCCGGGGATCTGCTCGGCGCTGCTCGACGCGGCCGACGCCCTGGAAGATACCGCGCTGCGGGCGGTCGCGGTGGACGGCTTCGAGGCGGCGCTGCGGCGGCTGGCCGACGACGGGCCGCCCTCGTCGTCGGGCTTGTGCCACGGCGTGGCCGGTCTGCTGGTCATCTGCCGCAAGTTCGCGGCGGCCACCGGCAGCGCGACGGCAGCCGCGGCCGCGGCGGAGCTGACCGGCGTGCTGCTCTCCCGTTGCGACCCCGCGCTGCCGCTGGCGATCCAGGAGTCCACGGTCGCCGAAGACGGGGGCGAGATCAGGATCGACGACCCGGGGCTGCTCAGCGGCGCCACGGGCGTCGCCCTGGCGCTGCTGATGATCGGCACCGGGCAGCCGGACCGCTGGTCGCGGACGTTGGTGATCGGCCGATGACCCGATCTCCGCCAACCCCTGGACCAGGCGACGCAGGACTTGGCGACGCAGGACAAGGCATCCCACGACAGGACGAATCAGGATAACGACGACCCAGGACCCGTTGATCCCAGAACCACAGGGAGCACCGCGACATGTCGAGAGTCCGCCCCCCGACCGGCGCGCCTCTGTACCGCGCCACCGGCGTCTACGTCCTGCGAGCCGCCGTGCTGCCGGCGGACACCTTCCCCAACCTGGCGGCTGACACAGGGGAAGACGTGGGTCCCGACCTGGGGAAAGCCGTAACCGCCGTCCCGCCGGACGACCCGACCGGCGACCTGACCACCGACCTGGCCGCCGCTCGTGCTGAGGGCCGGGAGCGATTGCGCGCCCTGGCCGCCCGCCCCCGCGTGCAGCAGGCGCTGCACGCGGCCAGCCCCAGCCTGGCGACCGCCCTGCGGTCCTTCGCCCAGGTTGCCGAGCCGTCCCGCCTCCGGGACCTCGGCCGGGCGGATGCGGGCCTGCTTCGCTACCTGACCAGGATGTCCACCCGCCCCACCCCGCTCGGACTGTTCGCGGGCGTCACGATCGGCGCTTTCGGCGCGCGGACGACGGCCGTCCTGGACGACGACCCCGTCCGTGCGACCGTGACGAGGGCCGATCGCGGCTGGCTGGCCGAGCTGACCGAGCGGCTGGGCGAGGATCGGGACCTGCGGGAACGCCTGCCCGTCCGGGTCGACGCGCTGGCCTACCGCGCCGGCCCGAGCATGATCCTTTTCCGCTCGGACCGCCCGGGCGCGCCCTCGGGCGAGCGGGCGGAGATAGCCGCCACCGCCGCCGTACGGGCGGCGTTCGAGCTGGCGGACGACCATCCCACCTTCACGGAACTGCTGTCCCGGATGGTGGCGCGCTTCCCCGCCGTGCCCAGGGAGAGGGTCCTGGCCCTGCTGCACCAGCTGTGGGACGCGGGTTTCCTGCGGTCCGATCTCCTGTCGCCGCTGACCGAGCCCTTCCCCGAGCAGCGGCTGCTCAAGCGGCTGGCTGGGCTCGGCCTGCCGGGCCACGTCACCGAGGGCCTGGACCGGATGCGACGGCTGGCCGACGACATCGACCGCGCCGGCGGGCACGCGGGGCTCGCCGCCGTGGAGCGTCTCGACCGCCACCAGCGGGCCCTCACTCCGGGGTTCGACGGGCCTACGTACCGGGTGGACACCGTTCTGGCGGCGAACCCGGCCGAGCTGCACGCAGGGGTGGCGGAGGCCGCGGCCGAGGCGGCCGAGGTGCTGCTGCGGCTGGGCTGCCTCGACCCGCGGCTTCCTCATCTGGTCGGCTACCACCGGGAGTTCCTGGAGAGATACGGGGCCGACTCAGAACTGCCGCTGCTGGAGGTGCTCAACCCGGAGACCGGCCTCGGGCCGCCGAACACGTACCAGCTGCCGCCCCGCTTCCTCCCGTGGCCGGAGACGCCCCCCGCCCGCCACGAGCACCGCGAGCGCGCCCTCGCCGACCTCGTCGCGCGCGCCCTGCGCCACGACATGTCCGAGGTGGAGCTGGACGACGCCCTCATGGAGGCTCTGTCCACCTGGCGTCCCGACGACTCGCGCTGCCGCCCGGACCCGTCCCTGGACCTGCTGTTCCAGATCGCAGCCGAATCGGCTCAGGCGATCGACGAGGGACGGTGGCGGCTGGTGCTCAGCACGATCGGCGCCTACGGAGGCTGCCAGAGCCTCGGCCGCTTCGCCGACCTGCTCGGGGAGCCGGCGCTTCGACGCGTCCGCGAGCACCAGCGGACGGAGGAGGCGCTGCGTCCCGGCACCGTCTTCGCCGAGTTGGCCTACCTGCCCACCCGGGCCCGCGGGCTCAACCTGGCCGTGCACCCGCCGAGCCGCGGCTACGAGATCTGCGTCAATGTGCCGCCGACGCTGCCGCCCGACCGGCAGATCCCGCTGGACGACATCCTCCTCGGGGCGACGGGGGAGCGATTCCGCCTGCGGTCGCGGCGGCTCGGCCGGGAGCTGGTGGTGGGCCGCACGTACGCGCTGTCCGACAGCTTCGCTCCGAACGTCTGCCGCGCCCTGCTGGAGTTCTCCGCCGACGGCTTCACCCCGCGGGCCGAGTTCGACTGGGGTGTCCTGCGGGACCTCCCGCGCCTGCCCCGGCTGCGCCGCGGCAGAGTGATCGTGCAGCCGGCGCAGTGGACGGTGACCGCCGCCACGTTCACCGAGCGGGACCTGGACGGGGACGCCTTCTTCCACGCCTGCCGCGGCTGGCGGCGGGAATGGGGTGTCCCGCGGCACGTCTACCTCACCGTGCTGGACAACCGGCTGCTGCTGGACCTGGAGCATCCGCTGTGGGTGGACGAGCTGCGGCGGGAGATCGTGCGCGCGCGGCGCGAGCCGGCCGGTGAGCCGGTCCGGCTGCAGGAGGTCCTGCCGGACTTCCCCGAGCTGTGGCTGCGCGACCGCGGCGGCCGCCGTTACCACGCGGAGCTGGCGGTCCCGCTGGTGCTGCGCGACAGCGCGCGACTGCCGGAACCGGGCGAGGCCCGACAGCCCGAACCCGCCGAGGGCCGACAGCCCGAACCGGCCGAGACCCGGACCGGCTCGTCGGCGACGGTCCGCCGCCGCTGGCTGCCCGGCGAGCGGTGGGTGTATCTCAAGCTGTACGCGGCGGCCGAGCAGCACGACGCGATCATCTCCGGCCCCCTCAGATCGCTTCTGGCCGGGCACGCGGACAGCGGCGCGGTGGACCGCTGGTTCTACCTCCGCTACATCGACCCGCACCCCCACCTGCGGCTGCGCTTCCACTGCTCGGACACCGGCGACCCGGACGAGGTGCTGGCCGGCTGCGCCCGCTGGGGCCGGCTGGTGGTCGCCGACGGGCTGGCGGCGGACCTGGCTTTCGGCAGCTACGACCGCGAGGTCGAGCGGTACGGCGGTCCCCTCGCCATGGACGCCTTGGAGCACGTCTTCTGGCGCAACAGCGAGGTGTGCGCCGACCTGGTGCGGCTGGTGCACGACGGCAAGGGCCGCTACGACGCCGACGTGGTGGCCGTCGCGGCCCTGGACGCCCTGCACCGGAGCTGGGGCGCCCCGCCGGCCACCGCCGCCCGTCCGGCGGACGTCGTGCGGCGGCGCTTCCGCGCCCTGCGGCCGCTCCTCTGCCAGATCCTCTCTCCCGACGGCCACCACCCTGACTCGCGCGCCGCCCGCTACCTGGAGGCGCTGCCGCCGATCCTGGCGCGCCAGGACGGCGCATTACGGGCGGCCGGCGACCTGGTCCGCCGGCTGGCGCGGGAGAACCGCCTCGCCGGCAGCGAGCGCAACGTGCAGGGCAGCCTCGCCCACCTGCAGTCGATCCGGCTGCTCGGCATCGACGCCGGGCGCGAGGAGGAGTGCGCGGCGCTCTGGTCGCTCGCCGTCCGCGCCGTCCGGGGCCGGGCTCTGGCCACGCACCGCGAAGGGGCCCGAGCGTGAGGCCGCCCGCCCTCCCCCAGCATCAGGGCCGCGCCCTGCGGTTGCTTTGGGCGGTGGCTCCGGGACAACTGCTGGCCGTGCTGCTGTGCACGTGCGGCATGGCGTTGCTGCCGGCCGCAGGGGTGGCGGTGACCGGCTGGTCCGTCCAGTTCCTCGCCGACGCGGCCAGGACAGGCGGACGGGCGGACGGCCTCCTGGGGCCCGTGCTGGGCATCGCCTCCGTCATCGTGCTCACCCAGCTCCTGGGCGTCGCCCGCGGCTACCTGGAGGCCCTGCTGCGTACCCGGCTCTCGGACGCGGTCCAGGAGCGGCTTCTCGACAAGGCGCTCGCCCTCGAACTGGGCCACTTCGAGGATCCCGACGTCTACGACAGGCTGCAGCGGGCCACCCGCGAGTCCATGTCGCGGCCGTACCAGGTGTTCACCGACCTGGTCGCCACGGCGTCCGGCGCCGTCACGCTGTTCTCGGTGGCCGCGCTGCTGGCGGCGTGGTCGTGGCCGGCGGCCCTGCTGGTGCTGGCGGGTGCGCTGCCGCTGGCGGTCGCGCAGGGCGTCCACGACAAGGCCCGCTGGCGGGTGGAGCACGCCAGAGCGCCCGACCGGCGGCGGTTGGCGTACCTGGAGCATCTGATCACCCACGACCGGGCGTACAAGGAGACGCGGCTGCTCGGGCTCGGCGAACTGTTCCGCCGGCGTTTCCTCGACATCGTGCACGGCTTCTACCACACGGACCGGCGGCTGGAACGGCGGCACGCGATCGTGTCGGCGCTGCTGGCCGTAGCCGGCTCGGCCGCGGTGGCGGCAGCCGTCCTGTTGGTCCTGGCCCCGGCCGCCCAGTCGGGGCAGGTGGGACGGTTCGCCGCGTACGTCACCTCGCTGGTCCTCGTCCAGGCGGCGGCGCGGGCGTTCTTCGAAAGCCTTGGCAGACTGCACGACGACGGGCGCTACCTCGGGGACGTGTTCGCCTTCCTCGACATCCCGGAGCCGGCGCGCCCGCGCGCGACCGCGGCGTTCCCCGAGCGGTTGACCGAGGGCATCGAGTTCCGCGACGTGTCCTTCCGCTATCCCGGCAGCGCGGAGCCGGTGCTGGACGGGTTCTCGCTCTTCGTGCCGGCCGGCCGCTGCATGGCCCTGGTAGGACCGAACGGGGCAGGTAAGACCACGATCGTCAAGCTGCTAGCCCGCTTCTACGAGCCCGACGCGGGCGTCATCCTGATCGACGGCGTGCCGATCACCCGGTTCGACCGCGCCGAGCTGCGCGACCGCCTCGCCGTCGTCTTCCAGGACTTCCTCGAGTACGAGGCGCCAGCGGCCGAGAACATCGGCTTCGGTCGGGTCGATCGCCTGGACGACCGGACGCGGCTGCGCCGGGCGGCCCGCCGGGCGGGGGCCGCGTTCCTGGACGAGCTGCCGCGCGGCCTGGACACCATGCTCGGTCGCTGGTTCGAGGGCGGGCGGCAGCTGTCCGGCGGGCAGTGGCAGAAAGTGGCGCTCGCGCGGGCCTTCTTCCGCCAGGCGCCCATCACGGTCCTGGACGAGCCGACCGCGGCCATCGACCCGGCGGCGGAGGCGGAGATCTTCGGCCGGATGGCCGACATGGCGGGCGGCGGCACAACGTTGCTGATCGCGCACCGCTTCGCAACAGTGCGGGCCGCGGCCGACCTCATCGCCGTGCTCGACCGGGGCCGGGTGGTGGAGTCGGGCACGCACGAGGCGCTGATGGCGCGCAGCGGGATGTACGCCCGGCTGTTCCGGCTGCAGGCCGCCGGTTACCAGGACTCGTCACCGGCCGCCCGATGACGAGGATCCGCGCTCCGACCAGCGGGTCTTCACCCCGAGAATCCGAAACCCAGAGAGAAGGGCTCATGTCATGACCACAACGACCACGACACCCGCGACCACCACGACCGACGTCGAGGACCTCGCGCCCGGCGAAGACTTCGACCTGTACGTCCGCATCTCCGTCCTGCCCGACGTGGACGGCGTGACCGCGGGCTTCAGCACCTGGGCCTCCTGCGCGAAGTCCTGCTCGAACACCTCATGGCACAAGTGCTGCTAAGCACCCGAGACGGTCGGCCCGGGGCGCGTCCGCGCGCCCCGGGCCGGTCAGCGGACGCGTGTCCTGTGGCACAGTCTCCCGTGGTCGCAGCCGGCTCAAGAGCTGCCGTCCAGCAGCGGCCGGAGCAGTTCCATCACCTCGGCGGCCAGCGGTACGACGATCTGTTTGCCGCCCTTG
>DASUCK010000352.1:0-3825 GCA_036276095.1 Nonomuraea sp.
CGCGCCGCCTCGTCGGCCCGCTGCTCGGCCGCGACGGCCCGCCGCTGCGCCTCCTCGGCGGTCTGCAACGCCTGCCGTTCGGTGCTCGCGGCCTCCCGCAACGCGGCCAACGCCTGCTCCCGAGCTCGCTCGGCGTCCTCCAGGGCGGTCTGCCGCTCGCCCTCGGCCTCTTCCAGCCTGGCCCGCATCTCGGCCGTCTGCCTGCGGGCATGCTCAGCGGCTTCCCGCGCCAGCCGCACCTGCTCGAACGCCTGCTCCCGCTCCGTACGCGCGATCGCCACCCGCGTATGCGCCTCTGCCTGCACCGCGCTGAGTTTCGCCTCCACGCCGGCCGGACTCAACTCCTCGGCCAACGCCCGCGCCAGCGGCTCGATGGCCGCCGCCAGCCCGCTCTCCATGCGGTCGTACAGCTGCTCGGCCCTGGCCAGCGCCCCTTCCAGCCCGGGAGTGGCCCGCCGCAGCTCCCGCTCCCGCTTGGCCGCCCCCTGACAGTCCTTCTCCGGACAGTACGCCTTCGGCCGCCCCCGCCCTCGCCGCTGCTCAATCGGCGCCCCACAGTGCTTACAAGGCGTCACCACGCCGGTCTCTGCAGTCACACGAGCAGCCTACCATTATCGATTTTCCAGAAAATCAAAATCGATAAATGAACTTCGTTGCGTCCTCCTTGCTGGAGGAGAACTTGCGAGAAGGCAACATTCCCGCAAGTTACACCTCGGGTGTCGATAAGGCCCTCTGCTCGCCGGGTAGCCCCGGTGCATTGCTGCACCAGGGCCCCGCACCGACATCGAGGTCACCTTCGGCCACACCTCCGACGTGACCATCGATGCCGGGCACGAGGCCGTGAGCGACCCGGTCGGCCTCGCCACGACCACCGAGACCGACCTGGTGATCAGCACCTACTAATCTCCGGGAACGATCGCAGTCGCGCGATCTCTTCGTCGGTGAACACTCGGGTCGCCAGCGTGCCTCACCCGCCCAGCTCAGCCCCCGAGGCAAACCAGCCGATCCGGCTGCAGGACCACGCTAGGGCGCACGAAACGGTGGGAGCTGAGTATTCATCGGACTGTTCTTTGTGCTGGTCACGCAAAGATGTTGGATGTTCGGCGGATACTACGCCGACCCCAGATAGGTGTGGCTCGTTCTCAAGGACCCGCTCCCCTGGTCACGGACCCGCGGATCCCGTGACCAGGTGAGTGATCATTGCGGCTCATCGACGGTTCGCCGTGCCCACCTGCGTAAACTCTCCGCAACATCGCTTCACTCCTGCGGCGCTTCATCCGCGGGCTCAGGACGGACAGCTCGCAGCGCTCGGGATCAGTTTCGCTGCCCCGACAAAGCCACCGTCACTGGGCCTTCGTCCGCCTCGGCGAGTCGAGTCTTCACCCGGATGTGCTCTGGTCTCCGGCCTCGTGGTAGCGCGCCCAGCCTTCATCGAGAAGTCGGAACCCTGCATCGATGGTTGATTCCGGATCTGCCTCGTGGGTGGCGCTGAGCTGGATCTGCAGGGCGAAACGCACGTAGAAGCGGATCTCGTCGGTCGGCTCCGTGAGCCCGAACTCCTGGGCGATCGCGGCAACCAGGGCGCCCTCATGGCGGAACCACATCTTCTCCGCGTAATCGATCAGGGCCGGTGTCTCTTCCATGAGGGTGAGGATCTGGCGTTGGGGCCCGGACCTCATCGCGGCGATCTCGGAGAGGTAGTGCGCCTTCAGCGCGTCGGAGATCGTAGTCCCCGGTGCCCGGCTGCTGACCGCGGCCACGAGGCGCTCATGCCGTTCGTCCTCGTCGCTGAAGACAAGCGCCTCCTTCTGCGGGAAATGCGTGAAGACCGTCTTGGGTGAGACGTCCGCCTTGTCGGCGATCTCGCGAACGCTGACCCCGTCGAAGCCGCGCTCGAGAAAGAGCGCTGTTGCCGCGTCCAGGATCGCCGCCCGCGTCGCTGCCTTCTTGCGTTCCCGCCGTCCCACGGCCGTTCCGTCAACCATGGCCAGATCCTACTAGTGCCGAACTCTAACGACATTGACGGCAAAAGTAGTCTCGGTATAGTTTGTGAGCGAGTGAAGCTATCGGATGGCCGGGATCCCCCATGCTGCGTCGACTCGGCACGAACCCGTACTGACCGCGTCGCCCGGCATCGACACCGGAAAGGACCATGACCATGGCCGGCAACCTCAACCCGCTCCCGAGCCTCGAACGAAACGAAGCCGCGAACGACGCAAAGCCTGAAGCGCTCGTCCCCGACGCATGCCGGCCTTCGCAGCACCGAACCGCAGGAGCCCTGCTCATCGCCGGGCCGATGATCTTCTTGCTCGCCGAGTTCATCGCCGCCGCGGCATGGACGAATCCGCCCTACAGCTACACGTACCACTTCATCAGCAATCTCGGAGTCCACGGGCCCTCGACACTGTTCGGGCAGCACATGTACTCACCGCTGGCATGGGTGATGAACACCGGCTTCTTCCTGTTCGGGATCACCATTCTGGCCGGTGTGGCCGTGCTGCGCGGTCTGCTCGGCTGGCACCGCTGGGCAGCGCTCGCGCCCGCGACACTGCTGGCCGCCGGCGGCGTCCTGCTGGGATTGTTTCCCGGATCCGGCGAGGCGATGAACGACGGTACCGGCGACTTCCACGCCTTGGGCGCCTTGGCGGGCTTCGTCGGCGGCAACGTACTGGCCATCGCGCTCGGGAGCATGCGCCGACGCGTCGGGCTCTCGCTACGACTCGGGCGGACGCTGGTCACGTTTGGCGTGATCGGTCTGGTTTCGATGGTGGCCTACTTTGCCGACCTCATCTCCGAGGCCAACGTCCTCGTGGGCCTCATCGAACGCGGCGCCGTCCATCCGTTCCTGCTCGGCCTCAGCTGCGCGGGAGTTGCCCTCTGGCATGGGTGCAGCCGTCCCCCAGCGACCGACTGAGATGGTTGTTCACTGCGGCCGAGCCGACCGCGCGTCATGGACACCCATAGCGGAAAACCTCCACCACCACGCCCCTGACCAGTCAAGGAGCCGACGCTGCAAAGAAGATCGTCGGTCGCGACTGGCAAGATCGCGTCTATTCGGCGAGGCGGGCGGGCACGCGTTCGGTGATGTCGCCCCACATCTGAAGCTCAACGACCAGGCGCGGCGCACGGTGCTGTGCAAGGACCCGTTCCGCGGCGTCGACGAGAGGGTAGACAAACTCATCTCCGGCATGTGACCGAGTGCAGCCGGGGAAACCCGGCCACGCCGCCGGGCGGCAGCCGAGATCGTCCTCGTCCAGCACACGCGCCATCGTCCATACGATGGCCCGGCCGCCCGCCCAGCTCGGCTGGTATCTGGCGGGCGTCGGCGTACCGCTGTGCGTCCTCTGCTTCCCCGTCACGGGCGGCTGGCCCATCCTGGCCATCGGCGTGCTGGCCCCGGTGGCCGCGCGCGAGCCCGTCGGGGGATCCGAGAGCGCGGAGGTCTGACATGAGCAGCCTCATCAGGACCGTCCTCGTGCTGGCCGCGGCGTCGATGCGGGTCACCGGCGTGTGAGCACGGGTGGACCCGGCCGGGTGCGCCGTCTGGGCCGGCTGGCGGAACCACGGTGGCGGACCTGCACCGGCGACGACCACCTGCACGTCACCGTGTCCCAGTGGGTGAACCAGCGGCGCCGTCGAACCAGTGAGAGGTCACCCTGCGGCCTCCGCGGTGCGCTGGTTGTACACCAGTTCCCAGAGGTGTCCGTCGGGGTCGCGGACGTACCCGGTGTATGACCCGTCCTGTTCGCCCGCGGGCTGTGCCGATCCTCCCGCCGCCTCAGCGCGCGACACGATCTCATCGACCTCGCCTTGAGTGGCGATCGC
>DASUCK010000353.1:0-8132 GCA_036276095.1 Nonomuraea sp.
AGGCCGCGGTTTTCTTCGCGCGGGAGACGGATCTGCCGAGATGAGGTTCCGGCTGATTCATGCGGAGAAGGACCACCACGATGTCTCCCTGCTGGCCCGGGTGCTGGGTGTGTCGCGCCAGGGCTACTACGCCTGGGTGGCCCGGCAGCGGCGCGGCCCATCGGCTCGAGCCCGCCACGACGCCGAGCTGACCGAGCGGATCCGCGAGCATCACCAGGCCTCCGATGAGATCTATGGGGCGCCGCGCATCCATGCCGACCTGCGCGAGCTGGATGGGGTCCGGGTGGGCCGCAAGCGGGTGGCCCGGCTGATGCGCGCCGCCGGGCTGGCCGGGGTGAGCCGGCGGAAGGGATGCCGCACCACCATCGCCAACAAGCGCGCCACGGCCGCCTCGGACCTGGTCAAACGCCAGTTCGCCGCGGCTGAGCCGAACCGGGTCTGGACCGCTGACATCACCTATGTGCCGACCTGGGAGGGCTTCGTCTACCTGGCGGTGGTGCTGGATGTGTTCTCCCGCCGGATCGTCGGCTGGGCGATGGCCGAGAACATGCGCACCGAGTTGGTGACCGACGCGCTGGCGATGGCGCTGCACCAGCGTCGCCCCGAGGCGGGGGTGATTCACCACAGCGACAAGGGCAGCCAATACACGTCTGTCGCCTTCGGTCAGCGGTGTGAGCAGGCCGGCGTCCGCCCATCGACGGGCCGTACCGGGACCTGCTTCGACAACGCGATCACCGAGAGCTTCTTCGCCTCGCTGGAGTGCGAGCTGATCGACCGGCGGACCTTCCGCACCAGGTCAGAAGCCGAGCGTGCCCTGTTCAGCTACATCGAGGGCTTCTACAACCCACGCCGCCGCCACTCCGCCAACGGCCAGCTCAGCCCCGTTGAATACGAACGCCGACACGCGCTCCAGAACGCCCAAGACCTCGACTATGCTGCCGCGTAGTCGCAAGCCTTGATGCGTCTATCGAACCGGGGCAACTCCATCTCCACACTTTGAGGGGATTGACATCCCCTGCCAGACTTGCGGACCGCAACAGCCCAGGCTGTCACCAGCGCGACCTACAGAACGAGCTGCCACCGAAGCGGACCTACGTTACTCGCGGGTCCCGCCAACAGGTGTCCGCAGGTTCCTCTACCCCGGTATGCGTCGAATCCGGCCCGCGACTGGACCGCTTGATAGCCGAGACCGTCACACCCGCGTGGACGCCGTACCTGCGGCCATCACCTCATCACCGAGATAGGTCCGCAGGTAGTGCACGCCATCTCGTTCCCGCTGCCGTAAAGCCAAGCCGCTGGCCACGAGGATCGACAGGTGATGGGACACCGTGGACGGGGCGAGGGCCAGGAGCCGTGCCAGCTCTGTCGTGGTCCGCGGCTGCTGCAGTGACGTCAAGACGGCCGCCCGGCTGGGGCCCAGCAGAGCGGCCAGCGGGGAGGAAGAGGGCTCCCAAACCGGTTCCCAGAGCCGACCGACGCCGTGCGGCGGATAGGCGATGGTGTAGACACCACTGGGGAAAGTCGCGAGGTAGACGCCGGGCCATACGAACGAGCAGGGAATGAGAACCATCGCCTGGCTCTGGAGCTGTTCGGCCATCGCCGCGTTCAGGGGGACGCGCAGCAGCTGGCCATCCCATCCCAGGCGGGGATGGAGGCCAGTGAGCAACGAGGGCCAGCCTTCGGCCGCCGCGGCGCCGCAGCGCTGCTGGATGTCTCTTTCAGCGGTGCCCAGCATTTTGCTCCAGTGCGGCGCAAGAGCCAGCTCGAAATAGCGATGCATCTGATCAGCCAGCTCCCGCAGACCTGCTCCCGGTCGGGTGAGAAATTTCTCCACGGCCGGGGGACGCGTCGTGGCTGTGTGGATCATACGCACTTGCGCCGCGGCCAGGTCGGGCGGTGTGGCCTCGATCTGGGCCAGTTCTTCCGCGAGTAGTGGCCGCGCCTTGTCCGGGGCGGGCGTGAGGAAATCCGGTAGGTAGGTCCGGCCACTCGTCAGCGCCAGCAACAACTGTACGTCAGCGGTGTCGAGACGGGCGGCCGTCTCGTCTCGCCAGCGGCGATGCAGCCAGTGACGCTCTGGCTTGCGGTAGGCGATGGCACTCCACACCAGCTCGGTGACAGGGGAGACGGCAAAGCGCATCCGCGCCACATCGCTGAGGCCGAAGGTTAGCTCGATCACCAGGCCATTCGACCACGTTCGAATGCTGCGACGTCACGCACATCGTCCCTCAGGCTAGGCACCATGCGATCACGAATCCTGGGCCGGACGTTTAAAACCTCAGCCATAGGGTTGGGCTGTATGGGAATGAGCATCGCCTACGGACCGGCCGACGACGCAGAATCGATCCGTGTCCTTCGCCGGGCCATGGACCTCGGAGTCACCCTCCTCGACACGGCCGACGCCTACGGATTGCCTCAGCCCGGACACAACGAACACCTCATTGGCAAGGCCATCAGCGGGCATCGCGACAAGGTCGTTCTGGCCACGAAGTTCGGGATGCGTTACGGTGACGCGCCATTCCGGATCGACAGTTCGGCTGTCTGGGCTCGCCAAGCCTGTGAACAATCACTGCGCAGGCTTCGGACCGACACCATTGACCTTTATTACCTGCACCGCCGCAACCGCAGCGTGCCCATTGAGGAGACCGTCGGCGCCATGAGCGAGCTCGTGCGCGCGGGCAAGGTCCGTCATCTAGGCATGTCAGAGGTGAGCGCGGAAACCTTGCGTGCGGCTCATGCGGTCCATCCCATCACCGCGCTGCAGATCGAATACTCGCTCTTCACACGATTGGCGGAACATGAACTCATCCCGGTGTGCCGTGAACTCGGCATCGGCATCGTCGCCTATTCCCCGCTAGGGCGTGGCATGCTCACGGGGACGATCAGCGACATCGACCGCCTCACCGCCGACGATCAGCGGAGGCAGAACCCCCGCTTCGCCCCCGGCAACTTCGAGAAGAACGTGCGCCTCGCCGAGGCGTTGCGTCCCCTCGCACAGGAGATCGGTGCGACTCCGGCTCAACTTGCGCTGGCCTGGCTCCTGGAGCAAGGCACCGACATCATACCCATCCCGGGAGCCAAGCGACTCGGCCACCTGGAAGACAACGCGGCAGCCGCATCGCTGACGCTGACACCGACGCATCTGGCACGCATCGCCGAAGCGGTCCCCGCCGGCGCCGTCGCCGGCGAACGGGCGACGGACTCCGTTATGGCTCATATGGGACATTGACGCCAGACGTCCAGGGCCGCCCCGTCGATCCTGGCGAGGCGATCATGGGTGTCATTCGGCGGCAACCCGGACTCCGAGCGTGATCAGGGTGGCGCCGAGAAGCGCCTCCTGGACGCGCCGGGATCGTAGCAGGTGACGGATACGGTGCGCGCTCAGGGCGGTCAGGCCCAGCCCGGTCATGCTGAAGGCCACGGCGATCACCGCCAGCCCCAAGGCGACCGGCACGGCTTGGCCCGGCGAGTCGGCCGGGACGAATTGCGGGAGGGCGGCCAGAAAGAACAAAGTGGCTTTCGGGTTCGTCAGGTTGGTTAGGAGCCCCTGCAGGAAAGGAGTGCCGCGCCGTTCGGGCTGGGGAAAGTCGGCTCAATGGCACCGTGTGCGGGGCCGATGCGCCAGGCCGCCCACAGCGAATGGATGCCGAGGCCGACCAGCAGCACCGCGCCGGTGAACTTGACGAGCGCGAACAGTGCCTCGCTGCGCAACAACAGCTCCGCCAGGCCGAGCGCCACCAGTGTGGCGTGCACGAAAAGTCCCGCCGCGCAGCCGAGCGCGGTACGCATGCCCGCCGACCGGCCGAACTTCATCGTGCTCGGGGTTGAGGAACCTGCGGACAGCCATTGGCGCTACCCGCGAGTAACTTAGCTGGACACTTCGGCAGGGCCCTCAGTCGGGATGAGCACGGACGGACGCGGCTGGCCGGGCAGTAGCCCGGTCAGCGCGGTCCGGATGGCGGCCCGGCTCACTCCATGCGCACGGGCGAGAGCCGCGATCGAAGTGCCGTCGTCCTGGAACGCCGACCGCACCTCTTCAAGCCGGGCACCGGCCAGCGCGGGCGGTCGGCCACGGTAGCGGCCTTCGGCTAACTGCCCGACCGCGGTGATCACGTTGATGAGCAGCGCTGTCGTGGCGTCGTTGGCCGCGAGGTCGTGGAAGTTCGACAGCGGTCCCGACAGGACGCGCAGGGCGACGCCGCGGGCCTGGCACCAGTCGCGTACGGCGTGGATGTCGACCAGGTCGCGGCACAGCCGGAACAGCTCCGAGACGATCAGGATGTCCCCGGGGTGCGCAGCGGCGGCGACCTTCGCGAACGCGGGCCGCTCCAGCACCGGGATCTTCGACGTCGTCGCCGGGTCCTCGAACAGCAGCACCCCCTCGGCGGGGCGGAATCCCTCGGCGACGCCTTCGGTTCGCACCAGTAGTCCGGCCTCGGTGAGGATGTGCCGCTGGCGTAGCAGCGACTGGGTCGCGGTGGACACGCGGGACTAGACGATCCGCACCGGCGGCTCTTCGGATGGAGGGACGGAGCCCCTTCCATCTGTCGGAAAATCCTGTCGTCAATTCGAGCCCGAAAGCATCCATCCGGAGCGGCGTTTTGTGCCGCGAAGTCTTATATTCCGGGCGCAGGGAGCCTGGTCGGCGGGGTGTCGGGAAATCACTGTTTTCCGACACCGGCGGGCGGGTCCCGGGGTGGGCGAGGTGGTCTCAGGCACCGGCGAGTTCCTTCGATGTGGCCATGAGCCGCTCGCTACCATCAGAAGGCCGGAAACGCCCCGCCGGAGGGATGAAACCCCGGACGGGAAGGTAACTCACGATCCTAGGAGCGGGCACGCGCCGGGGGCCGGGTGTCCACGTTGGCGGTCAGCGTGTTCAGGATGCCTGGCAGCGCCGCCACCGTTTCGGCGGGCAGGCCGGTCACGGTTTCGTCGGCCAGGCCGCGCCACAACTCCTTGACCTGCTCGGCCAGCGCCCTGCCGCTGTCGGTGAGCTCGACGATGCTGGCGCGCTTGTCGGAGGGGGCGGGCGTGCGGCGGATGTGGCCGGAGGCCTCCAGCTTGCGGCTCATGAGCGTCACACTGGGCGGCTCGCAGCCGAGCGCCTCGCTGAGCTGGGCCTGGATCATCGGGCCGGTCCGGGCGAGTTCGAGCAGGAGCGCCTCCTGGCCCGGGTGCAGGCCGAGCGGGGCCAGCAGCGCCGCGGCCCTGGCCCGGTGGCGCAGGCTCAGGAGGCGTATCGCCTGGTTGATGGCGTCTGCTTGGTCGAAGTCCATGGGCACTCCTTGACGAGATTAGTTACGTGCTTAATATTTATGCGCGTAACCAAATCCTACATTACATTGAGGAGACCGGCATGACCGTGAAGGTCGCCGTCATCTACTACAGCGCCACGGGTAACGTGCACGCGCTCGCCCAGGCCGTCGCCGAGGGCGCCGCCTCGACCGGGGCCGAGGTACGGCTGCGGCGGGTCGCCGAGCTGGCGCCCGACAGCGCGATCGACCAGAACCCGCAGTGGCGCCGGCACACCGAGGCCACCACGTCGATCGCAGAAGCCTCGGTGGAGGACCTGGCCTGGGCCGACGCCTACGCCTTCGGGACACCGACCCGGTTCGGCGCACCGGCCGCGCAGCTCAAGCAGTTCATCGACCAGGCCGGCGGGTTGTGGCGGGAAGGGCAACTGGCCGACAAGCCTGTGACCGCTTTCACCTCGGCGTTCAACCACCACGGCGGCAACGAGGCCACGATCCTGTCGCTGGGCAACGTCTTCTATCACTGGGGTGCGCTGATCGTTCCGCCCGGATTCACCGATCCGGTCGTGTACGCCGCGGGCGGCAACCCCTACGGCACCTCGTCGTGACCGGCCCCAGCGGCGACGGCCCCGACACCGCGACGCTGGAAGCGGCCAGCTACCAGGGACGGCGGCTGGCCCAGATCACGATGCGCCTCTCGCTGGCGGGCGTGCGGGCATGAGCACCACCCTCACCACAGCACAGCGGGTGGGCTCGACCTGGATGGTCCTGGCGCTGGCGTGTGCCAGCCAGTTCATGGTGATCCTGGACACCTCCATCGTGAACGTCGCCCTGCCCTCGGTCGGCGAGGAACTCGGCTTCACCTCCACCGGCCTGGCCTGGGTGGTGAACGGCTACCTGCTCACCTTCGCCGGTTTCATGCTGCTGGGCGGGCGCGCCGCCGATCTGTTCGGCCCGCGCCGGATGCTGATCGCCGGGCTGTTCGTATTCTCCGCGTCGAGCCTGGCCGGCGGCCTGGCGAGCACGCCGGGAATCCTAGTGACGGCCCGCATCGCGCAGGGCGTCGGCGCCGCCATGATGGCCCCGGCGACGCTGGCCGTCATCAACGCTTCCTTCACCGAGCCGGGCGCACGCGCCAAGGCGTTCGGCGCGTGGTCCGCCTCGGGCGGCGTGGGCGGGATGGCCGGAGCCCTCGCGGGCGGCGCCATCACCACCGGCCTGTCGTGGCGGTGGGTCTTCCTCATCAACGTGCCGATCGGCGCGGTGCTGATCGCCGTGGCCCTGATGTCGCTGGCCGTCGCCCGAACCGGCCGACGTGAGTCGCTCGACCTCGTCGGCGCGGTCACCGGTACGGCGGGGCTGGCCGCGCTGATCTACGGGGTCATGCGGAGCGCCGACCACGGCTGGTCGTCCTGGCCGATCGTCGGGCCGGTCGCGGCGGGACTGCTCCTGCTCCTCGCCTTCGTCGTGGTCGAAGCGCGTTTCGCCAGGCGGCCGATGGTGCCTTTGCGACTGTTCAAGATCCGGGGGGTGGCGGTCGGGAACGGCATGCTGCTGCTGTTCGGCGGGATCGGCATCGCGATGTGGTATTTCTCCTCGCTCTTCCTGCAGAACGTCCTGGGCTTCAGCGCGCTGCAGGCCGGGCTCGGACAGACACCCGCGGCGGTGATGTTCATGGTGATCGCACGATGGTCGGCTCCTCTGCTGCCACGGTTCGGCGTGCGCCCTCTGGTGCTGGCCGGAAGCGCCTTCTTCCTGGTCGGTTTCGGGTGGTTCTCCCTGGCCCACGCCGACAGCGGTTACGCCGCCGGCGTGCTCGGGCCGACGCTGCTCGTCGCGGTCGGCATCGGCCTGACCTTCCCCACCCTGATGGCCGCAGCGACCGCCGACGTTCCCGAGGGCGACGCGGGAACCGTCGGCGGCCTGGCCAACACCGCCGGTCAAGTGGGCGGGTCGATCGGCCTGGCGGTGCTCGCGACGGTCGCCGGGGCCTCGCCGACCACCGCCGCCACCGGCTACGACCTGGTCTTCGTCATCGCGGCCGGGCTCGGGGCGACGATCGCGGCGCTCAGCATAATGCTGCCGCGACGCCGCTGATGTCACAGACGGCCGCCTGGTCGGTGGTGACAATCTCCGACTGCGGGCCGGCGTCGATGTTGATCGGCAGTCCAGGATGTACAGCGAGTCGCGCGGCGTGCCGGGCACCACCACCTGCCCGATCCCCATCACCTGGTCATTTACTGCGTTCAGGAGTGTGAGGCCGCGTTTGTAGCCGAAGTACTTTGGCGAGGGGGCGGCGTTGATCGTCTGGACCGGGACGACGAAGCGCAGCCCGTCGACCGAGGCCAGCAGCCCGCCGCCCCACAGATTCACGATCGGCACGCCGCGCTGGGCCTTGATGAGGATCGCGTTGGCGGCGGCGTGGGTCTCGGCGCGCATGTAGTTTTGGTCGACGTGCGAGAGCCGGCCGCGGGTCAGCGCGTGGAGGCATTCGACTGCCCGATGTCCTCCTGCGCCGCCCCGGCCGGCTCGCCGTGCCGGACTGGCCGCGGCAAGGTGGCCGCCCAGTACCACACCGCCCGCTTCCGGCTGGTGCCCGCCTGGCCAAGGCGCTCCACGTGCCCACCCCCGCGCTGCGCAAGCCCGGCTCGGCCTGGGCCGAACTGCCCCGGCCCGCCGGCCAGACTCAGACATCAGGCCACGCCAAGATCGGCTACGCCCGCGCTTCGACGGTCCGCCAGTCGCTGGACACCCAGCTGGACTCCCTCAAGGCGGCCGGGGTGAGCCGGATCTTCTCCGAGAAGATCTCCACCCGCGCCACCCGCCGGCCCGAACTCGAGCGCGCCGTGGCCCTGGCCCGCGAGATCCGCGCCTCCGGCA
>DASUCK010000354.1:0-5155 GCA_036276095.1 Nonomuraea sp.
TCGTCCTTCTTGCCCTCCAGGTAGAGCTCCTGGATCTGCGCGGCCTCCTGCTCGTAGCCGTACTCGCACACCAGGTCGTTGTAGAAGTTCTTGCCCTTGGCGCCCATGCCGCCGATGTAGAGGGCGAACATCGGGCGGGCGAAGTCGAGCATCCCCTTCACGTCCTCGCCGATGCAGACCATGCCGCCGGCGGCGACCTGCAGCGGCCCGAGGTCCGGCGACCGCTTCGCCTTGCCGGCGGCCAGCGCCTGCCCCCATACCGCGCCGGCCTTCTCCGGCACGTAGAAGATGGGCTCCCAGCCCTCGGCCAGCTCGGCGGTCAGCTCGACGTTCCTGGGGCCGATGGCGGCGACCACGATGGGGATGCGGGGGCGTACCGGATGGTTGATGATCTTGAGGGGCTTGCCCAGGCCGGTGCCCTGGTCGGCGGGGAGCGGCACCGTGTAGTGGCGGCCGGCGTGCTCCAGGCGCTCGCGCCGCCACACCGTGCGGCAGATCTCGATGACCTCCCTGGTACGCCCGAGCGGCGCGGTGTACGGCACCCCGTGGAACCCCTCGATCACCTGCGGCCCCGACGTGCCGATGCCCAGCGTGAAGCGGCCGTCGGAGACGTAGTCGAGGCCCGCGGCCGTCATGGCCAGCAGTGCCGGCGTGCGCGAGTAGATCGGCAGGATGCCGGAGGCGATCTCCAGCCGCTCGGTCCTGGCCGCGATGTACCCCATCTGGCTGACCGCGTCGAAGCTGTAGGCCTCGGCCACGAAGACGATGTCGAGTCCGGCCTTCTCGTAGTCGGCCAGGGCGGCCACCGACTCCTTGAAGCCGCCCGAGTAGTTGAGTGCCATACCGATGCGCATGCCGGGCTCCCGATGAACCGAATGTTATTCCGTTTCTTCCCGGACAGGCTATCGCGTCGGCTGTCCGGCAGGGAGGGACTAGCCTGGTGCGAGTGCTGAGACGGGTTGTGGTGGTGTCGTCGGTCGTCGTGGCCGTGACCCTGGCAGGCCACGGGCTGATCCCGGCGTTCGGCGGGTTCACCCCGGTGCTGGAGAGCGTGCTGCCCTGGATCGGGCTGGCCGTGCCGCTGCTGTTGCTCGCGGCCGCGCTGGCGCGTTCCACCCTGGCCGCGGCGGCGTCGCTGCTGCCGGGGGTGGTGTGGGCGGCGATGTTCGGGTCCACGCTGTTCCGCACGCCGCCCGGCGGCCCGAGCGACCTGGCCGTCGGCACGGTCAACGTGGGCGTGCGCAACAACGCCTCGGGCGAGGCCGTACGCGCCATCGCCAAAGACCTCGACCTGCTCGCCGCGCAGGAGCTGACCCCCGGCGGGCCGGCCGCCAAGCAGCTCAACAAGATGTTCAGATACCACTACCCGGTCAGCACGGTCGGCCTGTGGAGCCGCCACCCGATCACCCGCACCGAGCCGCTCGACGTCGGCATGGGCTGGCCGCGCGCCCTGCGCGCGGTGGTCTCCACCCCCAAGGGCAAGATCACCGTGTACGTCATGCACCTCGCCTCGGCCCGGCCGGGTCACACCGCCTCGCGCGACGTCTCCCTCGCCGCCGCGCGCAGGCTCATCGACGACGACCCGAGCGAGCGCGTCCTCCTCCTCGGCGACCTCAACACCGCCACCACCGACCGGGGCATGCGCGGGCTGACCCCGCCGCTGGCCGACGCGCAGAGCGTGGCGGGCGACGGGTTCGGGTTCACCTGGCCGAGCGAGTTCCCGATCACCCGGCCCGACCACATCCTGTTCAGGGGCATGCGGGCGACCGCGGCGGGCGTCGCCCCGGCCACCGGCAGCGACCACCGCGCGGCCGTCGCCTCATTCCGGCTCTAGCCCCATCGCCAGGAGGTCGCCGGGGGTGTCGAGGTCGGCGGGGTCGCCGTGCTCGTCGCACGCCACCTCGGTGACCAGCTCAGGGTGCGCCGTCAGGAACGGCCGGGCGCCGACGTCGCCCACGGCCCGCTCGGCCACCTCGGCGAAGTGCTCACGGGCGATCAGCACCGGGTTCCTGCGCCGGCCCCCGTACGTGGCGACCGCCACGCCGGCGCCCGCGCCGATCAGCGCGCGCACCGCGCCGGGGCGGATCAGCGGCTGGTCCACCAGCGCGATCACGACGGCCGCCGCCTCCTCGGGCAGCGCGGCCAGGCCCACACGCAGCGACGACCCCATGCCGGACGCCCAGTCGGGGTTGCGGACGACGACCGCCCCCCGCACCTGCACGGTCGCCGCGCCCAGCACCACCACGACCGGATGGCAGCCGCCCTCCTCCAGCAGGCGCACGCCGCGGTCGACCAGGCGCTCGCCCGCGTACTCGACCAGCGCCTTGGGGCGGCCCAGCCGGGACCCCTGGCCGGCGGCCAGCAGCAGCCCGGCGACCCGCGCGGATCTCATGGCGAGTCGCGGTGGATGCGGCCGCGCGTGGTGGACAGCGGCCTGCCGGTGCCGCCCCAGCGCAGCTGGATCAGCTCGGCGGCGATCGACACGGCCGTCTCCTCGGGCGTGCGGGCACCGAGGTCGAGGCCGATCGGCGAGCGCAGCCGCGCCAGCTCCTCCTCGCTCAGCCCGGCCTCGCGGAGCCGGGCCAGGCGGTCGTCGTGGGTGCGGCGCGAGCCCATGGCGCCGACGTAGCCGGCGTCCGTGCGCAGGGCGACCTCCAGCAGCGGCACGTCGAACTTGGGGTCGTGGGTGAGCACGCAGATCACCGTGCGCTCGTCCACCCGCACGGACGCCAGGTAGTCGTGCGGCCACCTGACCACGACCTCGTCGGCGTCGGGGAAGCGCTTGGAGGTGGCGAAGATCGGCCGGGCGTCGCAGACCGTGACGTGGTAGCCGAGGAACTTGCCCACCCTGGCCACGGCCGCGGCGAAGTCGATCGCCCCGAACACCAGCATGCGCGGCGGGGGCGCGAACGACTGCACGAACACCGCCAGGTCGTCCAGCCGCCGCTCCCCCTCGGGGCCGTACCGCCTGATGCCGGTCAGGCCCTGGGCGAGCATGCCGCGGGCGTCGTCGTCCACGGCCTCGTCCAGGCGTCCGACGCCGAGGGTGCCCGTCGAACGGTCCGGCCGGAGGATGCGGCGGGCGCCGACGCGGCCGGGGCCGGAGACGACGGTCGCGATCGCGACCGGCTCGCGCGCCTCGATCGCCGCCGCGACGTCGCCCAGCTCGGGGAAGGTCTCCCGCGAGACCGGCTCGACGAGGATGTCGATGATGCCGCCGCAGGTGAGCCCGACGGCGAACGCGTCGTCGTCGCTGACGCCGTACCGCTGCAGGACGGGCGCCTCGGCCTCGGTGGCCAGCTCGAACACCGCGCCCTCGACGCATCCGCCGGACACGCTGCCGACCACCTCGTCACCGTGCACCGCCATGGCCGCGCCCGGCGGGCGCGGCGCGCTCTGGAACGTGCTCACCACGGTCGCCAGGCCGAACGTGAGCCCCGACCTCCACCAGCGCAGGATCTCCGGGAGCACGTCACGCATGGGCGAGCCTTTCGCTGAGTTGCTCGTAGGCGGCCAGGCTGTGGCCGGCCACCAGGTCGTCGAGGTACGGCAGAGCGGCCCTCATGCCGCCCGTGAGCGGCTGGTAGTCCTCATACCCCTTGTGCGGGTTGACCCAGATCACCCGGTACGCCTGCCGGGCCAGCCGGGCCATCTGCGTGCGCAGCAGCTCGGGGTCGCCGCGCTCCCAGCCGTCCGAGGCGATCACCGCGATCGCGCCGCGGGCGCTGGATCCGGCCAGGAACTCCCTCAGCTCCTCACCCAGCCGGGTGCCGCCGCTCCAGTCGGGGATGACCTTCGACACCTCGTCGAGCGCCGTGCCGGGGTCGCGGTGGCGCAGCTCGGCCGTGACCTGGGTGAGGCGCGTGCCGACCGAGTAGACCCTGGTGGCCTGCGGCTCGCTCCTGACCAGCGCGTGGGCGAAACGCAGCAGCGTCTCGGCGTACGGGGCCATGGAGCCGCTGACGTCCACGAAGAGGATCACCGTGCGGGGCCTGGTGGTGTGGCGGCGGTGGCGGAGCCGGGCCACCTCGCCCTTCCTGAGCGCGTCGCGGATGGTGCGGCGCCGGTCCAGGACGCCGCGGTGGGCGGTCTCGTACCGGCGCGAGCGCCGCCGGGCCCGCGTGCCGCTCAGCATGGCCAGCATCCGGTGCACCTCGGCGCGCTCGGCCTCGGTCAGGCGGGCCACGTCGCGGTGGCGCAGGATCTCGGCGCGGCTCGCGGTCGCCGGCGCCGGCGTGCCGTCGTCGCCGCCCTCCCCCTCGTCCTGCTGGTCGGCGGCGGCCACGTGGCGGGTGACGGTGGTCGTCGCCGTACGGGTGACCGCGGCCTTCCTGCCGCCGAAGTAGGCGGCGAAGCAGCGGTCGTACCTGGCGAGGTCGTCGGGGGTGGCGCAGAGGGTGAGCCGGCCGGCCCAGTAGACCTCGCCGGGGTCGGTCACGTCCAGGTGGTCGAGCGCCAGGAGCATGCTCTCCGTACGGTCGTGGTCGGCTCCGACCCCGGCCGCGCGCAACGTCCTGGCGAACCCCGTCACCGTGGCGACCAGATCACGCATGGGGCAACAGCCCGTTGCCGAGCACGGTCGCGACGTCCTCCCGGTATTTCAGCGCGGCCCCCAGCGTGGCCGCCGCCAGGCCGGGATCGAGCTCCCTGGCGCCCAGCGTCAGCAGCGCCTCCGTCCAGTCGAGCGTCTCGGCCACCCCCGGCGGCTTGACCAGGCCGGCCTGCCGCAGCCGTTCGGCCGCCCTGGCCACCTGCATGGCCAGCGTCTCGGTGCAGTCGGGCAGGCGCCGCAGCAGGATGGCGACCTCCCGGTCGAAGGTCGGGTGCTCCAGCCAGTGGTAGAGGCAGCGCCGCTTGAGCGCGTCGTGGAGGTCGCGGGTGCGGTTGGAGGTCAGCACCACCACCGGGGGCACCTCGGCGTGGAACGTCGTCAGCTCCGGCACCGTGATCGTGTAGTCGGAGAGGATCTCGAGCAGGAACGCCTCGAACTCGTCGTCGGCCCGGTCGACCTCGTCGACGAGGAGGACGGGCGGCACGTCACTCCGGTAGTCGACGGCCCGCAGCAGGGGCCGGCGGACGAGAAACCGCTCGGAGTACAGCTCGTCCTCGTGCACCTCGGCGTGCGACGCCTCGACGGCCCGGAGGTGGAGGAGCT
>DASUCK010000355.1:0-2090 GCA_036276095.1 Nonomuraea sp.
TTCTCGACGCAGCGCGCCGCGCAGCTCTTCTTCCTCGACAACAGCCCACGGCTCGACCCCCACTACCTCGACGCCGACGGCGACATGATCGTCTGCGAGTCGAACCCGTGCCCCTGCCTGTACGACACGTCCGGCGGCACGAGCAGCGGCACGACGACGGGCCCGACCCAGGTCAAGCAGCGCGCCCGGGTCGTCGAGGTGATCGACGGTGACACGGTCCGCGTGCGTCTCGCCTCCGGCCCGCTCCGCGACGTCCGCCTCGTCGGGATCGACACCCCCGAGGTGTACGGCGGTGTCCAGTGCGGCGGGCCCCAGGCCTCGACGTCGCTGAAGCAGATCCTGCCCCGCGGCACGACCGTGTCCTTGGTCTCCGACCCGAGCCAGGCCCTCAAGGACCGGTACGGCCGGTTGCTGCGCTACGTCCACAAGGCCTCGACGGGCCGCGACGTGAACCGCCAGCAGGTCTACCGCGGGTGGGCCCGCGTGTACGTGTACGACAACAAGCCGTTCAACCGGGTGACGTCGTACCGCACCGCCCAGCGCGCCGCCGACGTCGCGAACCGCGGTCTCTGGGGTCGCTGCTGAGCCCGCCGGGCGGCGGCCTGTAGTTTCGGAGGTGGCCGCAACCCCTGTCCCCGAGGACGTCCGATGAGCCCCTCCGACCCGTCCGTGGCCGAGGCCCGCTCCGCCGGGGCCGCGCCGCACGGTGTCGTGGCCGGTCTCTCGCGGCTGGACCGCTTCCTGCCGGTGTGGATCGGGCTCGCGATGGTCGCCGGGCTGCTGCTGGGGCGCTGGGTGCCGGGGATCGCCGACGCGCTGGACGCCATCACGATCGGCTCGGTGTCGCTGCCGATCGCGCTGGGCCTGCTGGTGATGATGTACCCGGTCCTGGCCAAGGTCCGCTACGACGAGATCGGCGACGTCACCCGCGACCGCCGCACCCTCGTGCTGTCCCTGGTCCTCAACTGGCTCGTCGGCCCGGCGCTGATGTTCACGCTTGCGTGGGTCTTCCTGGCCGACCTGCCGGAGTACCGCACCGGCCTGATCATCGTCGGCCTCGCGCGCTGCATCGCGATGGTGATCATCTGGAACGACCTGGCCTGCGGCGACCGCGAGGCGGCGGCGGTCCTGGTGGCGCTGAACTCGGTCTTCCAGGTCGTCGCGTTCGGCTTCCTGGGCTGGTTCTACCTCAGCGCCCTGCCGGGCTGGCTGGGCCTCTCCACCACCGGACTGGAGGTCTCCGCGTGGGAGATCGCCGGGAGCGTGGTCATCTTCCTCGGCATCCCGCTCGCGGCCGGCTACCTGACCCGTCGGGTCGGGGAGCGCCGGCGCGGCCGCGCCTGGTACGAGGGCTCGTTCCTCCCCCGGATCGGCCCGTGGGCGCTCTACGGGCTGCTCTTCACGATCGTGGTGCTGTTCGCGCTGCAGGGCGAGACCATCACCTCCAGCCCCCTCGACGTCGCCCGCATCGCCGTACCGCTGGTGGTGTACTTCGCGCTGATGTGGACCGGTGGGCTGCTGCTGTCCAAGGCGTCCGGGCTCGGGTACGCACGGTCGACGACTCTGGCGTTCACCGCCGCCGGCAACAACTTCGAGCTGGCCATCGCGGTGGCGATCTCGGTCTTCGGGGTCACCAGCGGCCAGGCGCTCGCCGGCGTCGTGGGCCCGCTGATCGAGGTGCCGGTCCTCGTCGGCCTGGTCTACGTCAGCCTGTGGGCGCGCCGCTTCTTCCCCGCCGACAGCTGACGCGCCCGGGGTCTCAGCTGGGGTTCGAGGGCGGCTGGGTCGGCGGCGTGGGGTCGGCCTGACGCGGCTTCGCCGGGGGCTGCTGCCCGCCGCGCTTGGCCTGGAACGACGCGTAGGCCTCCCGGATCTTCTGCTGGTTGTGCGGCTTGCGCGCCTCGTCGTAGACCTTCTTCGCGACACCGACGACCATGGCCTTCTTGAACAGTCCCATGGCCCCTTACTACCCCGTCGGCCCAAGGACAGCCCTCCGAGGGTGGTCTGGTCACGCCTGTGACGCGTGTGACCAAAACCGTCACGGCACCGATACCCCGCCTCCATACTCGCAAATGTGGATCTCAGCTTCC
>DASUCK010000356.1:0-4289 GCA_036276095.1 Nonomuraea sp.
GACTCCGGCGTGCCCGCTCGCCGAGCGGGCACGCCGGAGTCGACGGCCGTCGCAAGCTTGCGGATCACGACACCGAGCACCCGATCCATCGGCAGGTAGCCCCAATCGCGCGAGTCCTCGCTGACCGGCCCGTCACCGAGAACGACCAACCGCCCGGCCGGGACGATCTCGCCCGGCGTCAGCAGGAGCCCGGCCGGGATCGTCTCGGCGAGCGTCGGGTATTGGCCGCTCCCGGGCCGCGGGTCGTCCGCCGAGCGCCGCGCGGCGGCCGGCACCTGGTCACCCGGCACCGCCGCCACCCGCTTGAGCAGCCACATCGTTCCGTCCAGCGCCGGCAGAGCCCCGGTGCGCCACACCCCGCCGGGCAGCACCCCCTGGAACACGACGACCTGGGAGCGTTGGAAACGCGGCTTGCGGGTGCGGAGCACGAGCACGCGGTCGCCGGAGCGGTAGGCGGGAACCATGCTGTCGCCCTGAACCCGGACGACGACCAGACGGCGCCGCGCGACCAGGAGCACCATCGCACCCGCGACCAGCAGGACCAGCGCACCCGCGGTCAGCGGAAGGCCCATGCGTCCCCTCCCTCGCGGGTTCGGCTCCGGTACTTGCCGCTTTCTGACGATCCTGATCGCGACCGGTAGCGCGGCGGTTGCGCCGGGTCCCGATCCGGCGCCGGTCGCGCAGCCTCCGCGCTACCGCCACCACCGAGACTCTTCGGCCAGAAGAACAGAGGAAACGTCCGGCCGGCTTGGCCGGGTATGGATCAGGTGGCAGGAAGGGAGGCGTATGGAATACGTCGTGCTCCTCCTGCGGGCCTTCCTCATCGGTGTGTTCGCCGTCTCGGCTGTGGGCAAGTTGCGCGGCCGGCCCGCGTGGCGGGCGTTCACCCGCTCGGTCCGGCGCATCGGCCGCGTGCCGGGAGCCGTCGTCGGGCCGGCGGCGGTGGCCGTCGTCGGCGCCGAGGTGGCCATCGTCGTGCTCCTGGCCGTGCCCGGCGGTGCGTCCGCCGGGTTCGTCCTCGCCGCGGGGTTGCTGGCCGTGTTCTCCGCGGCGCTGGCGTACGCGGTGCGCGGCGGCTCCACCGAGCCCTGCCGGTGCTTCGGCCGGGAGGAGGAACCCATCGGCGCACGGCACCTCGGGCGCAACGCCGTGCTGCTGGCCGCCGCGGTCTCCGGTGCGACGCTGGCGCCGGCCGCGGCCGGGACGCCGGTCCAGCTCGCGGGGGCGGTGGTGTGCCTGACCGCCGCGCTGGTGGCGGCGGGCGCCGTGGTGCTGCTCGACGACCTGCTCTACCTCCTGCGCTGACACCGAGGCCGAACATCCGAGGCCGAACATCGCCGGCCGAACAACCCCGCGACTCGACACCCGCGTCTTCGACAACCCGCGCTGAATCAGTCGCGCCGACATACCCCGCGCCGATGGAAGGACCCGCGCACATGCCCGTCGTGATCGCCGTAGTGCTCGCCCTAGGCGTCCTCGTCCTGGTGAACTTGCTGCTCACCGTCGGGATCATCCGCAAACTGCGCACGTACGAGAGGGACCGGGCGGCGGCGCCGGACCCGTCCCGGCCCACTACCGGGCTGCGGGCCGGGACGGCGGTCCCCGCGTTCGCCGCCACCGCCCGCGACGGTTCGGAGGTCGGCGTCGCCGATCTCGCCGGACGTCGTACGCTCGTCGGCTTCTTCAGCTCCGACTGCGAGGGCTGCACGACCGCCGCCCCGGGCTTCGCCCCGGCGGCGCGCGAGGCGGGCGTGGCGGCGCTGGCCGTGGTGACCGCCGGGCACCGCGACCCCGAGGAACTGCTCGCCGCGCTCGGGGACGACGTGACCGCCGTCGTCGAGCAGGGGCCCGGCTCGCTGACGGAGGCGTTCGCGGTCAGCGCCTACCCCTGGTACTTCCTGACCGGCCCGGACGGCGTGGTCGTGGCGAGCGCCGCGAATTCCGAGGGCTGCCTGGGGGAGCCCGTGCGGGCATGATCTCGCAGGACGCGCCGCAACCGCCTGAGGCCGGCCCCGGGGCCGGCCGTCCCGGCACGGCCGGTCCCGACGGGCGCGCCCGTGCTCGCGCGCTGCCCGTCTCGCTCGGGATCGCCTGGCGAGCCGGTCCGGTGCTGCTGCTCGCCCAGATCGCCGCGACGGTGCTGACCGGCGCCGCCCCTGTGGTGATCGCCTGGCTGACCAAGATGCTCATCGACACGTTGGTGACCGGCTCAGGCCCGTCGCTGCCGCTGCTGGTCGCGCTGCTGGCCACGGCGGGCGGCGCGCTGGCGCTGCTGCCGCACGCGGTGCAGTACGTCCGCGCCGAGCACGAGCGGCGGATCCTGCGGCACACCAACGCCGAGCTGTTCACCGCGGTGTGCCGGCTGACCGGGCTGGCCAGGCTTGAGGATCCCCGCTTCCACGACCGGCTGCGCCTGGCCCAGCAGGCCAGCCAGTCCGCCCCCCAGATCGTGTCGGACGCGGGGTTCGGGGTGCTGCGCTCGGCCGTGACGATCGCGGGCTTCGTCGCCGTGCTCGCCGCGATCAGCCCGCTCGCGACCGCCGTGGTCGTGCTGTGCGCCGTGCCGGAGCTGGTCGTGCAGCTGCGGCTGAGCCGCCACCGTACCAGCATGATGTGGGCGATCACGCCGAGCCAGCGGCGGCAGGTGTTCTACCAGACGCTGCTCACCGAGCAGCAGGCCGCGAAGGAGATCAGGCTGCTGGGCATCGGCGCCTTCCTGCGCGATCGCATGCTCGGCGAGCTGGCGGTGGCGCAGCGTGCCGAGCGGCGCCTCGACCTGCGCGTCCTGCGCGCCAACGGGACGCTGTCCGTGCTGTCGGCGCTGGCCGCCGGGGCGGCGCTGGCCGCGATCGTGGCGCAGATCGCGGCCGGCCAGGCGGGGATCGGCGACCTGGCCGTCCTCACCGCGGCCGTGACCGGCGTGCAGAGCTCGATGTCGTCGGTGGTCCTCCTGCTCGCCCAGCTGAGCGAGGCGCTCATCATGGTCGGCCACTACGTGCACATCGTGACCGCCGGCCCCGACCTGGCCGAGCCCGCCGAGGGCGCCCCGGTGCCGTTGCGGCGCGGGATCGAGCTGCGCGACGTGTGGTTCCGCTACGACGACAGTCACCCGTGGGTGCTGCGCGGCGTGAACCTGACCATCCCGTACGGTGGCAGCGTCGCCCTGGTCGGGGCCAACGCCGCCGGCAAGAGCACGATCGTCAAGCTGCTGTGCCGCCTGTACGACCCGCAGCGCGGCAGCGTCCTCTGGGACGGCACCGACCTGCGCGACCTGCGCACGGAGGACCTGCGGCGCCGGATCGGCGCGCTGTTCCAGGACTTCATGTGCTACGACCTGACCGCGGCCGAGAACATCGGCCTCGGCGACCTCGACGCCCTCGCCGAACCGGACAGGCTGCAGGCCGCGGCCCGGTGGGGTGACGTGCACGACGTGCTGCTCGGCCTGCCCCGCGGCTACGACACGATGCTGTCCAGGAATTTCGCCTCCGGGCCGGAGGAGGACGGCGCCGGGGTCATGCTGTCCGGGGGCCAGTGGCAGCGTGTCGCGCTGGCCCGTGCGGTGCTCCGCGCGGACGCGGCCGACCTGCTGATACTCGACGAACCCAACTCGGGGCTCGACCCGGACGCCGAGCACGCCATCCACGAGCGGCTGCGCCGCTACCGGGAGGGGCGCAGCACGCTGCTGATCTCCCATCGTCTCAACACGGTCCGTACCGCGGACCACATCGTCGTGCTCGCCGACGGTCAGATCGTCGAGGAGGGACGCCACGAGGAGCTCATGGCGCTGGGCGGGGAGTACTCCCGCATGTTCCGCCGGCAGGCGGAGGGGTTCCAGCTGGAGCACACGTAGGCGCGGGCCGGCCGAAGCGTCGCGGGGTCGACGCGTCCGGGTCAGCCGTCGGCGGCTGATCACCATGGGCACCCACCAGGCACATATGATCCTTTCGATTGATATTTGCCTGATTGTCGGAAGGGCGTCCATGACCCACCACCTCAGCCGGCGATCCGCCCTGCTGGGGGCCGCCGCCGTGGCCGGCCTCGCCCTCTGGGACGAACCGGCCGGAGCGGTGGGCCGTGCCGCGTTCGACGCCGCCCGTGAGCGCTGGGTGGCCCTGCTGGCCGGCGGGTCGTACGACGCCGCCCATGCCGACAGGACGCAGGCGGTCGAGGGGTCCGCGAACGCGGTGCTGCGCAAGCTGGAACCGGACCCCGATCGCCCGAGCCTGTGGCCCGACCTGCCGCTGCACGACCCGCGCACGGGCAACTTCAACCGCGCCTACAACCGCATG
>DASUCK010000357.1:0-5508 GCA_036276095.1 Nonomuraea sp.
GCATCGCGTGGAAGACCGCCGTCGCGGCCGTGCTCATGGTCGTGATCCGCTTCTACGCAAGCGGCTTGCTGGACCCCGCTACGTTGCCCGTCGCTGGTGTCCCGGCGCCGTGATCAGCGCCCAGGGCGGTGTTCCTGCCCAGCGGGTCCCGTGGTCAGACCCTGCTGAGCGACGACGCCAGTCCCCAGGAGACTTACCCGGCGTCGGTCGGCGCGAACTCCGCGGCCGCGATGGCCCACGCCAGTTCCTGTTTGCGCCACTTCCCGAGCGCCGCCCGCGATGGGCGTGCGCGAACACCCAGCGCCAGGGCCAGGTCGACCAGCTCCGCTTTCGGCAGCTGCACCAGCTCGGCGACCCGGGCCTGCGCACGCGGGTCGCGGTAGACGTCCTCGCGCATGCCGCGACCCTACGAGCTGGCGTGCCCGCGAAGCTCGGTTCGGCCGGCCACATAGCCGCGCACCCACGCCTCCCGCGCGGCCTGGTCGGCTGGGGTGGTGGCGCGGGCCCACGGGCAGCTGGTCACGGGCTCCCCGGCGAGCGCGGCCGTCTGGCCCTGCCGCTGGGCCTCGAGCACCGCTTTCGGCCCCAGCGTCTCCAGCCCCCGAGAGGGACGGGTGACATTTTCACCGTCGCCAGGTGCGTCCTGGTCGACGGCCTGGTCGACGTCGTGCCGGTCGTGGTCGTGGTTGTCGGTCACACCATCGCCACCTCTCCGAGGGACTGGGCGCGGGCCGTGGCGGCCGCTTTGCGGTCACTCTCGCGGCCCATCCACGCGTGCCGCCACTCCACATAGGTCATCCGGCCGTGTCGCGCCCACCACGACCGCAGTTCCTCGCTGGCGTAGTTGCGGGCGCGGCTGGCTGGCCCCGAAAACAGGGTGACGGGGTGGATGCCCGCGGCCTGCGCTTCGCGGGTGAGCAGCTGCCCCGGCAGTCGGTCTCGGCGGTGAGGTAGGCGAGGTGCACGTGCGCGTCGTACTCCTCGCGGCACACCTGGTCCAGCGACAGCCGCCGCGCCGGCCGCCGGGCCGGGTTGGTCAGGGGACTGGCGTCATCCGCGGCCACCGCTGCCTCCCACGCGAGAGACCGCTCGCGCTCGCGCTGGGCGCGGTGCTCGGCGAGCTCGGCGTCGCGTTGCCGCTCCATCTCCTCGCGCCACTCCAGCGTGGCGACGATCTGCTCCTGCGCCGCGGGGTCGTCGACCAGCTCGGCGCACGCGGCGAGCAGCTGGTCGTCGGTGAGGTCGACGCTGGCCGCCGGGGTGTACTCCCCGGCCCGGGTAGGCCGTGCTGCCCGGGGCCGTCGTCGCCGCGGTGGCTTCCTCGTAGGCGGCGACGTCGCGGTCCAGCAGCCGCGCGTAGTGCTCGACCTTCGCCCAGTCGCCCGCAGCGTTGGCGCGGGCGGCAGCCCGGTCGTAGCGGCCCAGCCGCTGCCGGATACGGGCCAGCGCGCGGCGGCCAGGATCCGAGCATCCCGGACAGCGGCGCCCACCCTCGTACGTTGCTCGGCACATGTCACCCGTCCCCCCGGCCGGATCACCCGTGATGGATCACTCCAGAACCGAAGGTAGCCGAGTTTTCGCAGTTCAGGGGGCTTATAGGGGATCTTCGCTGGTGGCGCGGGGGACGGGCGTCACACGGTGATGCGCTCGTAGGGCTGCGTGTCGGGTTCGCGTGGGTGCGGTGTGCCGACCGGCCGGTACCGCCATAGGCCGGCTGAATCGAGCGCGATGACGCCGTCGGCGTCCGGTGCGATCGGCGGCAGGTCGACCGACTCCAGCAGCTGGTTGACCGCTGCGAGGTCCAGTTCGATGCGGTCCGCCGCGGTGATGACGGCGCGGCCGCCGTGCCCGTCGCCGTCCAGGATCGGAGCGTCCACGGGCACGTCGAATGGCCGGTTCTGGGGCAGGTTCATGCTGGTGAGCGTACGGAGAAGCCGCTGGTAGGCAAGGGGACTGGCATGCACCAAGCGGGGCGATCAGCCTGTCGTGCCAGGGTGGTGCGGTGAGGTTCGCGGGATGGCGGCGGGTGGCTGTCACGGCGGCGGTGGTTGCGGCCACGCCGTTCGTGGTGGCGGGGAGTTGCCGGCCGGGAGTGGCGAAGGCGTGCGACGTGCGGCACGAGGGCCAGCGTGTCGAGGCCGGGCAGGTAGTCGGCATGCTGCGCGCGGTGTGCGATCCGCCGCCGCAGTCACACACCCTGCGCGCCGAGCTCGAGGTGCGCGTCGCCGACACCTGGATCGCGCGCGGCCGCGCCGCGGTGGTGTCGGTCATCCCGGACGCCACCGGGTTCCCGGTCGAAGTCCGTGCCGAGTGCCGCGAAGGCACCTACCGGGTGCACGTGGTCGTGGAAGGGACCGGGCCGGCGCCGAGCGCCGTCCCGTTCCGGTGGGAGGACACCGGCCCGGAGCACACATACGCCCTGGTGGACTGCGCCGAGTGAGCACGGCACCATAGAGCCCATGGGCCAGGACGCGACCACCGGCGGCGGAGCCGCCGCCGCACCGACGGGATTCACCGGTCGGCGCGTCGCGTGGCGGGGCCCCGCCCAGACCGGTGTCTCGGCGGCGTACTGGGCATCGGCCGACGCCGGCGACCGACTGCCCCGGCCGGACGAACGGACTCGAGTCGCGGCTGGCGACCACGGCACCGTCGGCGAGCTGACCAGGGTCACCGAGCTGGGGCACTGGTACGTGATCCGGTTCGACACCGGCCACGAACTCGAAACCGTGCTTCCCGGCCCCGACCTCATCGAGCTCGACCCGGCCCCGCGTTCCCAGCAGCGAGCCAACACGCCAGCCGCTGACCGGCGCCCCGCGCGGTACGCCCCGGCAGGCGGCAGGTGGCTGCAGTTCCTGCGACGAGCTCGCCAGCACGGGCTGTGACCCGCCCGGCTCAGCCTGGTTGCCCTAGTTAACTTTGCAGGTCAGAGCCGTTAACTGGAGACGGTCGGCGAGACCTCAGCAGCAGGTCCAGAGGGGACGGGTGACGATTCCGTGGCAGGCGTGGCCCAGTAGTCGCGGAGCCTCGCGGACAACGCCGTGGTGCACGACTCACACAGCACGCCACCCGGCCCCGCGGCCGCCGTGCCGCACTTCGCGCACATCGGCTTCACCGACTCATCGTTCATGTGTTCGATAGTACGGTCCGCGCGGAGCATGACGCCTGATCAGAGGTGTTAACCCCTAGGCGAGGCGGGGCCCAGGGAAGCAAAGCTTTCTGCACTGCTTCTGCACTGGTTGCGCATGGCCGTCCCGCCCGAGGTTGGGGAGACTGCGACTGTGGCGACCGACCAGGACACAGAACCAGGCCCGCGCAGAGGGCCGCAATGCGACGAATGCGGAACCACGGAAGCAGTGCTAGCGGCGCACTACCCGGGCATCCGCGCCCGGCCCCCGCGGTGGTGCGGCCCGTGCGCCAGACCGCTGCTCGCCGACCTCGTCGTCCGCCAGTACGTGCCGGCGGGTGGCACGCGGTGGGGGGACGTACCTCGCAGCGGCCGGTCTCGGACGTGCGGTGAGCACGCGTATCGAGCTGGGTTCGGCCTGCGTGGCTTATCTGCATCACGGCAGGTGGAGCGTGAGCAATGTGTGTATGCGAGCGGACGTTCGGCTATTCGCTAGCTTCGACGTGTCCGGGGACTGGCTGGAGCTGGGGGTCTGTGGTTCTTGCGTCGATCTTGCGTGTGATCCAGTAGCGGAGCCCCGCGGCGGAGATAAAGCTGCCCCCGCTGATCATGGTGCTCCACAACCACACTGGTAACCCAGCCACCGCAGGAGCTTGCAGAATCTGGGCAACACCGCCCACGATCAGCGCGAGGACTGCGATCAAGCACAACGTGCGATGTGGGCGATCCAGGACACGGAAGATCAGCGCGATCCAGGTCTCTGGGTCGCGGTTCTGTTCCTCCACCGTCGGGCTCGGGTCGTCTGGAGACGAGGTTGCGCAGGCAGCGGTGCCTACCTTCTTCTCGCGCGGCATTCAGGCCTCCTGACCTGCGTGTTCACCCCCTGAGGGCTATCTGGCCTGTTATAGGAGGACCGTCGCACCCAGACACCCAGATTCACTTATGCAAACACATCGCGCGTTTTTGAGTGAGTTGCATAGCGGGCCGTCCTAGAACGCGGATGACAGGACAAAGGACCCCCTAGTCCCCGAGGAGTGCGATGGACGCGTCCCCCTTCGGGCACAGTGATGTGCCCCCGGAGTCGCTCGGCCAGCGGCCCCCTCCGCAAGCGGAGTGGGCCGCAGCGACGGCGGCTGCGGAACGCACGTTGTCGGACGGCTACCTAGAGTTGGCTCGCGCCGGTAGCGACGTCGACCTCGACTTCGAGGCCCAGTTGGTTGAGCACTTCCGGGAAACCGAGGGCGGGACAAGGCTGTACCAGTGGTTCTGCCAAGACCTGATTGAAAGTTCACGACCGACTGTCGTTGCATGGCTCCGGACCGGAATATTCTTCGAGAGGAGTCGGAAACGGAACCGCAATGTGGGCGACCACATGCCATTGAGTTTCATTGCTGACTTCGAGTTACTCGCAAACGACATCATGACTGCCGGACATCAGCTCTTTTTCGATGTCGGGATCATCGGTAGGCGTTGGAGTAAATCAAAAGGTGCCACACTTAAGACGTATTATCTGAACGCCTGTGTATGGAAATTCCCAGAGGTGTTCAGGCAGTGGCGAAGAGACGAGGTCTCCCGGCGTGCGCTTCATCTCAGCGAAGATCTCGAAGAAGCAGTTGCGGTGACATCCGCGAAGGATGCAGGTTACTCCATAACTCATACAGCGGTCATTCGCTCAATTTTTAAACGTTATCCCGATAGAGATAAAGTGATCTTTTGGTGGACCGCCCTTGGCTACAAACCTTCCGAGATTTCCGAAATGACCGGGTATATGGTTCGGGCTATTGACGGTGCTCTATATCGCGTGCGCAAGTTGAAAGAGCGCGGGGAGGGATTGTGACCGAAGTGAATCAGACGCCAGCAGAAGACCCCCAGGAAATCCAGAGCCGATACGGCGAACTGCTGAACTATTCGTCCGTAGGAAGGAGGAATTGGGGTCCGCTCAGTCAGAGCAATCACACTCCGCGTGCCGTGGTAGATGACCTCACCGCTCGTTTCATGGCCCACGTGAACGCGGCACGCCCGCAGCGGGTAACTGAGTCGAGCGACCTTGCGCGGCATAGAATGAGCGAGGACGGTGATGGTAGGCAAGCGCACCACATTGTGGATGTGACGGTCCCGCGTCACGTCATTGCTCTGACAGATACGTTGCTAAGGCCACTTCGCACAAAGGTGTTCCAAACAGCGCACTTCACGTATTTCACGAGGAAGACCGCTTCTCAGAGAATTATCGCCACTGCATGTGTTCCGCCGCCAGCGGTGAACCCGGTGTTGGCCACAGGTGGGCAAGCTATGGTCAACTTCGACGAAGATGGTCGGTTTATATTCGAAGATGACATTGCATGGGTTGTTGAGGCAAAAGGGCAGCCGAGAAAGGATATGAAGAC
>DASUCK010000358.1:0-11426 GCA_036276095.1 Nonomuraea sp.
CTGAACGTGGGAATTGTCCGGCTCGCCGGCGAAATTGTGCAGTTCTGGCGCCGTGTTCGTGAAGTCGAGATGGATCGAGTTATTGTCGATCTCCATGCGGGTGCCGGCGCCGCCGTGCGCTTCGCTCATGAACGATTGTCCATTCATGGTTCCGGTCCCGGAGGCCCGCACGGAAATCGTCTCCCAATGGCCGACCACGCATCGGCCTCCCTGCGCCTCAGCGGCCGCAGCGGGAGTGGCGGGTAACGCCAGAGCGCCGACAAAGATCACGCCCAGCGTTTTGGAGATGACGCGTCCCACGATGGTTCCCTCGCTTCCTTTCGAGGAGAAGGTGCTGGACGATTGACCCTACCTCACGCAGGCGTGATCTTCGGTGCTATTTTACGGCCGAAGATCTTTAGTCCGGCCATTGTGGGGTTCATGACCAGTGACCCCGACATACGATCTTATTGTGTCCAAATTGGACATGACGGTGCTCTCCTGAGTGCCAAGCCGAGCCCGCCCGCCGGCAGGCGGCCACCGTCGATCACGTTTCCGGCCTGGCCGGTCGGAGCGGGCGCGCTGATCAGCCGATCAACCGGCGGGAGAGCGCTGCCTGGTCGGCTTCGGTCCAGCCGTGTCCGTCGAGCAGCGCGCGGGCGCCGCCGTACTGCTCGTCGATTATCGCGAGCAGTTTCTCCATGAAAATCGGATGGGCGACGATGCTCGACACGGTCCGGGATTCGACGTCGGCCGCGTAAATGTCGCTGTTGCGGAGCCGGCGCAGTATGGCTTCGGCGCGTTCGCCGGTGAGCGCGTAATCGGCGACGATTTCCTCGCGGACCACTCCGGCGGCGTCCAGAGCCAGCGCGCACACCACTCCCGTCCGGTCCTTTCCCGCGGCGCAGTTCACCACCGTGGCGCCGCGGCCGCGGGCGAGGAGCCGGATGGCGGCCACGACGGAGTCCGGCCGATCGGCGAGGTAGTTGAGGTAGTGGTCGGTCGCGTCCCTGACGGGACGCTGCCCCTCCCGCCGCGTCCGCCACGGAAGGACCTTCTCCACGTTCACGCTCCGCTCTCGCCCCTCGCCGGATTCGGCGAAGAGCGAGACGTGATGGAAGGAGACGCCGGCGAACCGGGTGAGCGGCCCCGGGCCCGCCAGCCGGACCTCGGCCTCGGTGCGCAGGTCGACCACCTCGCGTACGCCGATGGTGCCGACGAGATGCTCGACGTCGGCCTCGGTGAGCTCCTGCAGGTTGTCCGACCTCAGGACCTGGCCGAAGCGGGTGGTTCCGCCGCCCTTCGTGGCGAGCCCGCCGAGATCCCGGACGTTCACCGCGCCGGCCAGGTCGATCCACCGTAGACGTTCGCTCATCGCTTGAGTGCCGTTGCTCTACAGTCGGGTGGCCGTCAGGAACAGGTAGCCGTTCTCGCGGGTCGTCGCGGCCTTCCGCATGAACGCGATGACCGAGTCCACCTCCTGCGGGGAGAGGCCGGGCACGAGCTGGTCGCGGATCGTCTCCACCGCGTCGGCCAATATCATCCCGGTCCGCGCGACGTTGTCGGTGATGTCGTGGATCTCGACGTCGGCGAAGCCGTGGCGAGCCAGGTGCTCGCGATACTCGGCGACCGTGCTCAAAGACTTGATCTTGTACGTCGTGCGGATGTGGTCGAGGACCGCCCGCCCCTCCGGCGTGACGGGACCTCGCTCCATGACGTCGGCGATCGCCAGCCGTCCCCCCGGCCGCAGGACACGGGCGGTCTCGGCCAGCACGTGCCCGCGGTCCGGCATGTGGAGCATGGACTCGATGGCCCACGCCGCGTCGAAGGACGCCTCGGGGAAGGGCATGCTCATCGCGTCGGCGTACTGGAACCGCGCCCGATCGCCGAGTCCCGCCTCGGCGGCCCGTTTCCTGGCCTGCGCGACCTGGGTCTCGCTGATCGTGATGCCGACCACGTCGACGTCGCGGGCACGTACGAGGCGAAGCGCCGGGTTGCCGTTGCCGCACCCGATGTCGAGCACGCGGTCGCCGGGCTTGGCGCCCAGCCCCGAGATCAGCAGGTCGGTGAGACGGTCGGTGGCCGCCTGAATGGGACTGTCGTCGGCGGCGCTCTCCCAATATCCATAGTGGAGGTTTTCCCCCCACAGGTCGTTCAGTTTGCCGGCCAGGCGGAATCGGTCGGTGCCCTCGTAGAACTCCGACACCTCGCTGTTGTCATCGGCCACCGGTTCTCCCCTGCCTTTTCCGGGATTTTGTCGCCCTCGTCACGCGCCTGGTGGAGCGCCGGCGACGTCGCGGACCCGTGGGAAACGGTCGTCGGGCAGCGGCTGCCCGGGTATCAGGTCCGCCTGTTCCATCGGATTGTTGCCGGGCGGCGCTTGATAGACGGCGTCGACGTCCGTGTACGTGATGAGGAAGGACAGGCGGATCTCGTCGGAATCGTTGCCGCCGGCCATGTGCGCGGTCCGGCTCTGATGGAATGTGCCGTCGCCGGCTCTGACCGGAACGGTCACCCGCGGGCTCCAAACAAGCTCGGGCCACTGGTCGAAAAGATAGGTGCCAGGATTGTCCAGCGCCGCGGACAACGTGACGCGCTGCGGCTCGCGCCGGCGATGCGAGCGGGGCAGGAACGTCAGGCAGCCCCGGTCGACCGGCACGTCCACCAGGGCGATCCACACGTTGAACGTCAGGCGCGAATCCAGGAGCGCGAACGTCAGATCGTCGTGCCAGATGGTGGGCCCGCTGTCCTGGGGTTGTTTGAGGAGAACCTCGCCGCCCCAGATGCGCAACGGGGAACCGGCCAGTTCTTCGGCTATCGAGCCGATGCGGGGATGGCAGGCGAGGCGGCGCAGGTCGTCGTGATTCCACCAGGCGTCCGCGGTGGATATCATGTGGCCGCTGCCGGGGCCTCTCCGCACCCCGTCACGCCCGACCGCGTCGAGCGCGGCGGTGCGGTACCGCGCCACCTCCTCATCCGTGAGCAGGCCGGGAACGCGCGTGAACCCGTTTTCGCGGAACGCCTCGACGGATCCGTCCGGGGAATAATCGTGCTGGCTCTTCACGGTCAGGCCGTACATCAAATAATTCTCCTGCCGGCCGGAGCGGCCCGGTCTCTTTCGTGAGCTGTCAACCTGGCAATATCACTGTTATCCTTTCTAGGTTCGGGAACTGTGCGATGTAAATTGCACTTTCGTGCATGCGACGCGGCGGTCAGGCGGCGACGGCCGGCTCGTGGGTATCCGATCACAAGGCGTCGGCCGATGCCCGAACAAATGCCCGAACAAGCTGATATCTTGGGCGCCGGATCGGCCGTCGTCATTCGTGGAGTGGACGGCTATGCGCGCGTTGCGTTACGATCGCCACTCGTCGCACAACCTGTACCAAGGTCCAATCTCATGCGGATCCGGATCGCCTGTCCGTAACGTCGAAACGGCCCGTCACCAACGGCGAGTCCAACCTTGGAGAAAAGGATGACGTCTTTCAGCCGGCGCTACCTTGAACGCGACCGCGCCGAGTCGTTCGGCTCTCTCGCGCTCCAGTACGACCGTTTCCGGCCGAGCTTTCCCGAGGCGCTCATCGATCGCCTTGCCGCCGTGCGGCCGGCCGACGTGCTCGACGTGGGGTGCGGCACCGGAAAGGTCGCGGCGGCTCTCCGGCGGCGCGGGATCGAGGTCCTGGGCGTCGAGCTTGACCCGCGGATGGCCGAGGTGGCGCGCGGCAAGGGAATCACCGTCGAGGTCGCCGGCTTCGAAGACTGGGACGACGCCGGACGCCGGTTCGACCTCATCGTCAGCGGCGACGCGTGGCACTGGATCGATCCGGCGAAGGGCATGCGGCGCGCGACGGAGCTCCTGCGCAGCGGCGGCACGATCGCGCGCTTCTGGAGTTTCCACGAACTGGACGCGCAGGTGCTGCGGGCGTTCGAGCCCGTCTACCGGGAGCACGCGCCGGGCGCGCACATGGGCGGCAACATCCCCAAGAGCACCGAGGAAGCCGTCGATCCGTTCGCCGGAAACGACGCCTTCACCGCCGTGGAATCGATGGCCTACCACTGGGAGCTCACCCTCACCTCCGACGAATGGGTGGGCCTGGTGTCCACCTTCAGCGACCATCTGCGGCTCGCTGACGCGGACCGCGACGCCCTGCTGCGGGGCCTGCACCAGGTCATCGAGGGCCTGGGCGGAGCGGTGCGGACGAAGTCCACGACGTTCGTGCAGACCGCGCGCCGCGCGTGACGCCTCGGCTCACCGGGCGGCGTTCCTACCCCGGGAGGCCGACGAGGGCGGCCGTGGCGTGCCACAGGCGTTCGCAACGAGCGACGTCCGTCGTGTGCGGGGCGGTTCGCACGGGCACGCGGTCGACGTAGAAGCGGCCGTTCGCGCCGGCCGCCACCGGCGAGACGGCGAGCCAGACCGGCGTGTCGGCCCCGCGATCCGCAGGGGTCCGGCCGTCGTCCTCCCGCGGGGCGGGGGCCGGCCACCCGCTCGGCGGGGGTAGCCGGCCGTCCTGGAGGGCCTGGCGGATGAAGGCCGTGACCTCGGGCACCTCGCTCACCAGCCCGGTGCCGGGCACCATGCCGGGATGGCAGCCGTTGACCGTGATCGACGATCCGGTCAGGCGGCGGGCGAGGGCGTTGACGAACATCACGTTCATGTTCTTCGTGCGGGCGTACGCGTAGTAGGGCCGCAGGCCGGCGGGCTCGCCCAACCGTTCGGGGCGGGCGAAGGTCAGGTCGCCGAGATCGACGGCTTCGGGGGCCAGCGACACCGGGTCGGAGCAGACCACGACCATGCGCGCCCGGTCCAGCCGCTCCGCGAGGGTCCGCAGGAGGAGATAGGGCGCCAGGTGGTTGACGGCCAGCACCCGCGGCAGACCGTCGGACGTCAGCCGTTCCGGCGGTGCCACCAGGGCGGCGTTGCTGACGACCACCTCCGGTGCGGGCCCGGCCAGCAGCCGGCAGGTGAGATCGCGCACCTGGTCGAGTTCGGCCAGGTCGGCCCGCTCCAGCACCAGGCCGGCTCCGGGCACGGCGGCGGTGATGCGCTCGCGAGCCGCGGCCAGGCGCTGGTCGCTGCGGCCGACCAGCGTCACGGTCAGCCCGCCGGCGGCCAGCTGACGGGCCACCGCCTCGCCGACACCGTTCGTCGCTCCTGTCACCACCGCGTGCATCGTCACATTCCTCCCGCGACGGTCGCCGACCGGACCGGATGGCCGAACGCGCCCTGGTGACCGCCGGGAAAACGGGAGCCCGCCGACGGCTCGCCGAGGGCATCGTGATGCATTTCCATGCGGTTCTCAAGTGCACCTTGGTGCTGGTATTCGCACCAAAGTGCAATGTGATGGTAGGTGGCTCGTGGATATAACTGAGAGCGTACTGTCACCGTCGATGTTAGGGTCACGGTCATGCCTAGTGCGGCGCCTCCGAACGCACCAGCCGTCGTCACGGAAAAGCACATCACGGAGTTCCGCGAATCCGGCTTCACGCATATCCGGGCGTTGCTCACCGACGACGAGGCGGCCCACTACGGTCAGGCCGCCCGGCAGGCGATCGAGGAGGAGGGGCGGAGAGCCGGCATGGGCGGCGGCGGCACCGGCGTCGAGCAGACCGACGACGCGTACTGGAAACATCCGGTCCTGCGCACGCTGGCCCGCCATCCCCGCATCGGCCGGCTCGCCGAGCAGCTCGCCGGCATTCCCCTGCGGGTCTTCGGCGGCGAGGCCTTCGCCAAACCACCCGGCGACACCAGCCCCACCATCTGGCACGACGACCTGACCTTCGCTCCGCTCGACGCCCGCCTCACGCTGAACATCTGGATCGCGCTGGCCGACGTGCCGGCCGAACGCGGGTGCATGACCTTCGTTCCCGGGTCGCACCACCGCCCCGATCCCTACCGCGTCGAGTTGTCCGCCGCCGTCCGGGAACCCCATGCGTACCTGTTCACGGAATGGCCGTGGCTGCGTTTCGCCCCTCGCGTCGCCGTTCCGCTGCGCCGGGGGGACGCCACGGTTCACCAGTGGCGGGTCGCCCACAGCGCCGCTCCCAACGCGTCGGACGACACCCGCCTCGCCTTCATCACCACCTACGCCGACGCCGAGGCGATCTACCAACCCCATCCGGGCTACAACCCCGCCCGGCTTCAGGAAGGGGAGCGGCTTCCCGACGACCGATGCCCCCGGGTTTCCGACCTCACCTGACGACGCTCGGCTCGCGGGCCGTTCCTCAGCGGTCACGACGGGAACGGAAGACGTCGTAGCGGTGGCCGAGCCTGTCGCGGAGCGCCTGGTCGGTCACGCCGAGACCGGTGTCAGGAGCCAGGCAGAGAACACCGATCTTTCCCTGATGCGTGTTCTGCTGCACCTCGCGCACCCCCTTGGCGGCCTGCGCCAGAGGGTACGTCTTCGACAGGGTCGGGTGGATCCGTCCCCGCCGGACGAGTTCGTTGGCCCGCCATGCCTCCTGGTAGTTGGCGAAGTGCGAGCCGATGATCTTCTTCAGGTTCATCCACAGGTAGCGGTTGTCGAAGTAGTGGTCGTACCCGCTGGTCGAGGCGCAGGTCACGATCGTGCCCCCGCGGCGGGCGACGTAGACGCTGGCGGCGAACGTCTCCCGCCCCGGATGCTCGAAGACGATGTCGGGATCGAGGCCGCCGGTGAGGTCGCGGATGTGCGCCCCCAGGCGGCGCCACTCCTTGCGGTCGGGGGTGTTCGGGCCGCTCCAGAACCGGTAGTCCTCGGCCGACCGGTCGATCACCAGCTCGGCTCCCATCGTGCGGCAGATTTTCGCCTTTTCCGCAGATGAGACGACGCACACCGGTATGGCGCCGCCGTTCAGTGCCAGCTGCGTGGCGAAGGAGCCCAGCCCGCCACAGGCGCCCCAGATCAGGACGACGTCGCCTTGCTTCATGTCCGCGCCGTTGCGGGAGATCAGCTGCCGGTACGCCGTGGAGTTCACCAGGCTGGGGGCGGCCGCCTCCTCCCACGTGAGCTGCTCGGCCTTGGGCATCAGCTGGTTCGCCTTGACCAGGGCGAGCTCGCCGAGGCCGCCGAAGTTGGTCTCGAATCCCCAGATGCGCTGTTTCGGATCGAGCATCGCGTCGTCATGACCCTGCGGGTCCTCCAGTTCCACGGAGAGGCAGTGGGCGACGACGCGGTCACCGGGTTTCCACAATCGGACCCCCGGCCCCGCCCTGAGCACCACTCCCGACAAATCCGAGCCCAGGACGTGGTACGGGAGGTCATGTCTTCGCGCCAGGTCGCAGGTCCGGCCGTAACGCTCCAGAAATCCGAAAGTGGGCACCGGCTCGAAGATCGACGACCAGACGGTATTGTAATTTATGGAGCTGGCCATGACGGCGACCAATGTCTCGCCCGGGCCCAGTTCGGGCACGGCCACGTGCTCCACATGGAGTGACCTCTCTGGGTTCTTTTCCGCGGTGGGCAAGCCGTCGAACATGCCCACCTCGTCCCGGCGCACGGTCAGTCCTCGATACGATTCGGGCAGTTTTACTTCTGCCCACTCGGCCGGCGTCGCGCCTGCCTCCAGGGCCTGGATAATCTCTTTCATGTCGCCTTTCGGGTGCCGGCCGGCCGGCCTGAATTTCCGGTCGGAGAGCGCCGGACCGGCGCACAGGCGGCCTGGCGAATAATGATTCTGGCCTACCTTTCTCGGCAGCGCGGACCAAGTATATGAGGGCGCCGCCGAGCCGGTGAATTGAACATTTGTGCACAAGGACGTCCGATGCCGGCCGGGCCGTCCGGCGAAAGCGGTAGGAGCCGGGGCGGCTGTAAACCGGCTTCCGGCCCCGCCCGAAAAGCCGGTGATCAGGACATATGCGTGCTCGCGCCGTGGGCGGGTCGGCCGGGCGTGGCCTGGTGGCCGGGGCGTCGCCAATGATCGGCGGCTTATCGAAACGCCCGGGTGCGGTGCGGAAATGCGTCGGTGTCGATGATCGTGCACCCCACCGCAGCTGCATCTGATGTTCCATCTGCATCTGCATCTGCATCCGCGTCGTACGCAAGTCCAGCTGAGCGCATTGTGTCGTCGATCATTATGCGTGGATAGTGCGGTTTACTGAGGATTAAGGACGCGAGGGCCCGTACTTAATGAGGTTCCCAGAATGGGGTGACCTACATCACACTCCGCCGCCCGCGGCTTGCATACTTTTACCGGGAGGGGAAGGATGTTCGTCAAAGGGTGATGACCTTGCAGTTCTTCCGCAGGCTGACCCGGGGGCGTACCGATGCGTAGTTGTGGCCGCGCGGTCCGCGATGAAGTCGTCACGGGGCGCGCTCCGGCGGGTGACTTCGGTCTTCCTTCCTGGGATCGTGAGATGAGGCGCGCTCTCTTGCTTTCTCCGCGTGAGATACAGGTTTTCCTGCTGCTCGGATCCGGCTTATCCAATCGCGCCATCGCGATAAAACTGAATATCACCGAACGAACGGCGAAGGCACACCTGACCCGTATCATGGCCAAGCTCGAAGTGGAGTCGAGACTGCAGGCCGGCCTGGTTTCCTATGCCATTCAGCTCGCCCTGCGGCGTGACTCGCCATAGGCACCGGCGCAGCGACGGTCAGCGCAGCGCGGCCGCGAGCCGGTCCACCCGGTCCGCGGTGCGCAACCCCCATGCCAGCTCGACGATCCGGCCGGCCTGCTCGCGAGTGACGTGCCGGGTGGCGTTCAGCAGGAACTTGGTGGTCAGCTCCGCGAGCGAGAGCGGGTTGTCCGGGCCGCCCCTGTTGGCCAGCACCCGCGCCGTGCGCACCGTGCCGTCGGTGAGCTCGGCGGTCAGCACCGCCGGAAACTGGTGGGGGAAGATCGCGTCCAGTCGTGGCTCGGCCACCACGCGCACTTTCGCCGCGAGCGCCAGGCGGTCGGCATCGCGAGCGGCCTCGTCGGTGAAGTCCTCGTGGAACACGCCGAGCCCGCCGCCGCCGAGCAACGCCGCGGCGACCGTGAACGGCCCGCTGAAGGCGCCGTGGTATCCCGACCTCGGGCGGGCCTTCTCCGCGGGCGGCTCGCCGATGGTCCGCATCACCGGAGCCGGCACACCGAGCGTCAGCGACACGACGGAGTCAGCCGTCACCCCGTCCGCGCGCAGGCGCAGCGCCGCGTCCACGCCCGCGTGCGTGAAGTGGTTGCACGGATAGGGCTTGAAGAACGTACGGGGTGCCTCCCAGCTCTCCCCCAGCCCGCTGGTGAGCCGGCCCGGGTCGGCGCGGTCGCCGCAGAACGCCCGCAGGAACCCGAACCGGCCCTCCAGCACGGTCGGCGGCCCGGTCAACCCGTGCCGCGCGAGCTCGGCCGCCACCACGCCCGCGTGCGCCGCCCATCCGCAGTGGACCCTCTTGACGGTGCCGCCGGTGCGGTTGGCCTCGATCACGCCGGCGCCCATGCTGCACGCGATGCCGATCGCCGAGGTCAGCTCCTCCTCGCCGAGCCCGCGCAGCATTCCCGCCGCCACGGCGGCGCCCACCGCGCCGCAGATCGCGGTGGCGTGCTGACCTCGGTCGAAGAAGATCGAGTCGTTCGCCGCCGGGTCGTAGCCGGCCAGGCCCAGGCGGCAGGTGACCTCGGCGCCGACCGTGGCCGCGTCCAGCAGCGCGGGACCGGACGCGCCGGTCTCCTCGGCCACCGCGAGCGCGGCCGGGACCACCACCGCGGACGGGTGCAGGATCGAGGGCAGATGGGTGTCGTCGAAGTCGAGGCTGTGGGCGAGAGTCCCGTTCGTCAGCGCGGCCCACGGCGCCGGCAGGCGGGTCGGGGAGCCGATGGCGGTGGCGGCCGGGGCGCCGCCCCACGCCCCGACGGTCCTGGACACGGCGCGGGCAGGGCCCAGGTGGAGCGCGGCCAGGCTGTTGCCGAGCACATCGATCACCCGGCTCGCCATGTCGTCGCGCAGCTCGGCGGGCAGGCCGGTGGCGGCGACCTCGGCCGCCAGCGCGGCGAGCCGCTGGGCGGGGGTCGCGGTCATGCGCCGGCGCTCCGCTTCTCCAGCGCGTCGGCCAGGTCGACCAGCCACCGGGCGTTCGCGATCAGCGCCGGGTCGACGAAGCGGCCCCGATCGTCGAGCCAGGCCGACTCGTCCTGAACCCGGTGGCCGTCCAGCCGGGCGCGCGCGTCGGCGACCTCGGCCGGCTCCGGGGTGAACAGCCGGTTCACCACGTCCACCTGCTTGGGATGCAGCACGGACCGTCCGAAGAAGCCGCGCTCCCTGGCCCGCGCCGTGTCCGCGGCCAGCCCGCCGAGGTCCGCGACGTCCGTCCACGCCGACAGGGGCGGGCTGGGACGTCCCGCGGCGCGGCTCGCGTTGACCACGCGTTGCCGCGCCCAGTCCAGGGCGGAGCGGTCACGCAGCCGCAGGTTCGCCATGAGGTCCGCCTCGCCGAGCGACAGGACGGCCACCAGCGGGTGCGCGACGGCGATCTCGAAGGCGTTCTCCACCCCGAGCGCCGACTCGATGATCGCGTGCACCGGCAGCCCCGTCGTCTCGGCGACGGCGCGGACGCGATCGGGCCGCTCCGCCTTGGGCAGCCGCAGCCCGCCCGCCGCCGTGCCGGCCAGCGCCGCCAGGTCGGCCTCGCCCCACGGGCCGTCCGGCGAGTTGATCCGCACCCACAGCGGCTTCGGCTGCCCGGCGGCCACGGCGGCCACCGCGTGGTGCCGGGCGAGTTCCTTGGCCGGCCCGGGAACCGCGTCCTCCAGGTCCAGAACCACCGCGTCCGTGGCGCCGGCGTACGCCTTGGCCAGCAGTTCGATCCGGTGCGCCGGCACGTAGAGCCACGAACGCGTCGATCCCAGAGTCGATCCCAGAGTCGATCCGGGCGTCGATTCGAGCACTGTGCGCCTCCTGCGGTAGTACGTTGCGTCGCATGGCCGATCTGCAGGTTCGCCACTTCCCCGGACGCGACGGCGCGCGGCTCGCCTACCGGGAAACGGGGCAGGGCAGGCCCCTGCTGCTGCTGCACGGATTCTTCGCCCTCGCCACGCACCAGTGGGTGCTCCCCGGCCACGCCGCGGCGCTCGCGGCCCGCGGCCACCGGCTGATCATGCCGGACCTGCGCGGGCACGGAGACAGCGCCAGACCGCACGACGCCTCCTCCTACCCGCCGGACGTGCTGGCCGACGACGCCTTCGCCCTCCTCGAACACCTGGAACTCGCCGACTACGACCTCGGGGGCTACTCGCTGGGCGGGCGGACCGTGATCCGGATGCTGGTGCGCGGCGCGACGCCCGGCCGCGCGATCGTCGCCGGGCAAGGACTCGACGACGTCACCAGGTCCGGCGACGGCCCCGTCGGCGGCCTGCTCCGTCGGGTGTTCGGCGGCCTGGGCACGTTCGCGCCGGGCACCGTCGAGTGGCGGGCCGAGCGCTGGCTCCGGTCGATCGGCGGTGATCCGGTGGCGCTGCTGCGTGTGCTGGACACCGTGGTCGCGACGCCCGCCGGC